>SKVW01000114.1 GCA_007129255.1 Bacteroidales bacterium | reverse complement strand
GTTACCTGGATTAACGTCAACGGCTTGCATGATACCGCCCTGATGCAACACATTGGTGAAGCATTTGGCATTCACTCCCTGGTGCTTGAAGACATATTGAATACAGAGCAAAGACCCAAGTTTGAATATTTTGAGGACTTCCTGTTCATGGTTCTGAAAATGCATGCACCCGGAAAAAAAGCAGGCATCTTCCATTCTGAACAGGTGAGTTTGATTTTGGGAAATAACTTTGTGATCACCTTCCAGGAAAAGCCCGGTGATGTGTTTGATCCCGTAAGGGAGCGCATCCACAAGGGAAAGGGAAGGCTCCGAAAAATGGGAGCGGATTACCTGGCGTATGCCTTGTTGGATGTTTTGGTAGACCAGTATTTTGTAATTCTGGAAGAGATGGCTGAAGCCATCGAGGAAGTAGAGGAGCTGGTTCTGCAAAGCCCTGAGCAGGCTGCTGCCAATCGCATACATCACTTAAAGCGCAGCCTGCTGCAAATCAGAAGGTCCGTCTGGCCTTTGCGGGAATTGGTCAATAATTTCGAAAAAACCGAATCCCCATTTCTGGGCAAATCTACCAGGATGTTTTTGAGGGATGTTTACGACCATACCATACAACTGATCGACAACGTGGAGGTTTCCCGGGAGATCACCTCAGGGCTGCTTGAAGTTCATTTGTCCAGCCTCAGCAACCGCACCAACCAGGTGATGAAAGTGCTGACCATTGTGGCAACCATCTTTATTCCACTTACCTTTGTGGTGGGGGTTTATGGTATGAATTTTGACTATATGCCCGAGCTGCAATGGAAGTGGGGTTATCCCGGGGTAATGCTTTTGATGTTGTTTGCAGCTTTAGGAATGTTATGGTTTTTCAGAAAAAAGAGATGGCTATAGCATTTTCTTTATTCCCCATAACAAAAAACAGGAAAAACACGTAAAAATACCATGAGCCAAATTGCGTTCTTTGTATAGATAGGTGAAGGGAAAGAGAGAGCCCTTTGCTTTGAATGAAGGCTATTAAATTGAGATGAGAAAACTTTTTCTGGGATTGTCCCTGCTGGCAATTATTGTGTTGCTGGCTTTCCTTTTTTTGGAAATTCCTTATACCATTCGTGCCAAAGGAATTGTTAAGCCCGTTAAAGAATGGGGCTTATACAAAGGCTCCGATGGCACCCTTGTAAACATGCTGGAAGACCACATAAGCGGAACCCTTAACGAATACAGTGTCATGGAGTTTCAGCGTGGTGACATCGTACAGTTTGTTTTCAATGAGGCTTTGGTGCAGAACGAATGGATCGGGCAGGGCGATACCATTGCCTGGGTTTTTTCCAAGGACCTTCAGTTAAGGCTGATTGAAAAACAAGGGGACTTAAATTACCAGCAATCCGTTTTACGGGTCCTGCAGGCGGGCGAAAAGCCCGAAGCCGTTCAGCTTGCCCGTGAACAGGTGGAGCTGGCCCGGCAGGAACTGAAAACCCAGGAGAAAATTACCGAAAGGATGGAACACCTCTATGAACAGGAGCTGATCTCACCGCAGGAATATGAACTCTCCGTCAACGACCTGATGGTGAGAAAATATGCATTGGAAATGGCAGAGTCCAATTACGAAGCGGTGCTTGCCGGAGAAAAGGAGGAAGAGATCGGGGCCGTTCGTTCCCGCATAAACGCCCTCGGGCAGGAGATCCGGCAGCTAGAAGAACATGTCGGTTCAATGAATATCCTTTCACCCCTCAGCGGGAGATTGGTTCGCCAGCGAAACCCCGATACCGAATCAGGACGGGATGAGGTGATCCGGATTGCCGATTTTTCCAACTTTGTGGTTTTTGTGCCGGTTGATGCATTTGAGCAAAAAAATATAAAACCCGGGCAGGAAGTCATGATCAGGGACAATTCTTCACGTAACGGGCATTTAGGCCACGTTGTGGGAATAGACAACAGTGTGCAGCTGATCAATCGCCGGCCAAAGATTTTTGTGTCGGTACTCCTAGAAGACCTGGAAGAAGGAAAGCTTTTTCCCAACATGATCGTGGATGCACGCATTGCTTCCGAGCCGCTACCCCTGCATGAATACATCATCAGGATGTCGCGGGTGGTTTACCAGAATTAAAGAAATATGCTAAGATACGAACGAAAATATTTGGTGCCCAATTACCTGCTGGAGGAACTCCGAAACCGTTTCAGGGGTTTTGCGAGGGAAGACCTGTTTGCCACCGGCAACGGCAATGGCATACGCCAATATACCGTACGCAGTATCTATTTCGATAGCCGGGACCTTAGCTGCTACCACGAAAAGCACGAAGGCCTGATGAACCGGCGAAAACTCAGGGTGAGGGCCTACAATGACCACAGGCAGAATGAAAATGTCGTCCTGGAAATAAAAAGGAAACTGGGCAACCGGATCAAAAAATACCGGGCCATGCTTGCCTATGAGAACCTTGAAGCCTTAATGGAAACCGGTGAACTGGATAAATATATCCTTGAAGGATTTGGGCAAACCAGGAAAGAAGCCATTGATGGTGCCCGCAGGTTCTTTTTTCACTATAAACGAAGGCAGTTTATTCCAACCGCCCTGGTGGTCTACGAAAGGGAAGCTTATCACGGGAAACTGAATCCCGGCACCAGGATTACCTTTGACAAAAACATACGCAGCCGGAAATATCCACGGCTCAATGAACTGTATTCAGAACACGACCTGCGCTATTTGTTTAAAAGTCACTTTATTCTGGAGATCAAATATTTTGAAGACAAAATGCCCGGGTGGGCAAAATCCATTGTTCAAGAATTCAAGTTGCGCCACGAGGCACTATCAAAATATGTAATAGGTTTTGACGTGAATAAAACCTACATCCATTATTAATGTTCTACAGGAGATAACATGGTAAATGAATTTGCGGATATATTTACACTTTCCATTAGTCTGCGCGATGTGGTAATGAATCTTTTAGTGGCTCTTTTTTGCGGTACCATTATCTCCACGCTGTATCGATATACCTATAAAGGGCTGAACTACTCGGCCTCTTTTGCCGTTTCCATAATCATGCTTACCATGATCACCTCCATTGTTATCATGGTGATCGGCAACAACCTTGCCCGTGCCTTTGGCATGGTGGGCGCCATGTCAATTATTCGTTTCCGAACGGCGGTTAAAGATGCGGCAGACATCATGTTTATCTTTTTTGCCCTGACCATTGGTCTGGCTGCCGGGGTCAAGATGTATGCCGTGGCCATTTTCGGCACCCTTTTTATCAGCCTGGTCTTTCTGATCATCAGCAGATTCGATTTTGGACTGGCCAAACGCAGGGAGTATCTTCTGCAGGTACTTATTGATGCGGAAGACGTTTCGGAAGGGCAGATCGATGAAGTGATCAAAAAATACTGCAATCGTTTTAAACTGGTCAATGTTAAAGCTTTGGGAGAAAGTGAAAATGAGCTCATGGAATACTCCTACCACGTTTTCCTGAAAAGTGAGGAAAACGGAAACCGCCTGATTCGGGAACTTAAAAAAATGCTGGATGTAAGAAACGTGAATCTTTTCTTTGACGAGAACTAACCCTTGCACTGGTTGGTCAGGATAAACCTTTTCAAAACCCTGCATTTTTTGTAAATTAGATTTAATTTTTCCGAAATTACTGCCTGTTCCTTTTCTGTTCTCCCGTAAGGACTTTAATTATTTCCTTTAGGGACAGGAAATTTACAAACAAATCAACCCGCTATGATCCACGTCCGGTTTTTAAATAAAATTTTTCTGTTATTGCTCTTTCTGTCGATTGTAAATCTTTCATTAGCAGGGTTAAAAGCTTTTGAAGATCAGCCGGTAGTAGAGGTTCCGGTTTTTTCCCATACAGGTGGGTTTTTTACCAATCCCTTTGATCTGGTCCTGGAAACCCCTCATGATGGAGTTTACCTTTATTCGGTATCCAAAGAAGGGTACCATACCCAGGAAGGCGAGATAACGGTTACCGATCATGATGTGGAGGTGAATGTTATCTTGCAACCCCAGAATAAGGATCTTGATGGAAAAACCGGAGCATTTGCCGTAACGTTCAACGTTGACATGACCGGCTCGCCCTATGAAGACGGCGACCAGGTCTATATCAGCGGGACCATGAGTGATCCCCAATGGCCCGAACCCGGTACCAATCCCGATATGCAAATGCAACCTCTTGAAGGAGATCCTTCTGTTTATACCATCACTTTTAACCTTCCTGCAGGAGATTATTCCTATAAATATTTTCTTAACGAAGGATGGGGTGGTGGAGAATGGGGCGGTTCTCCCAACAGGGAGATCATCGTATTTGGAGATATGACCCTGAATGACGTATGGGGTGAAATTGATCCCGACGATCCGGATGACCCCGATGATCCTGACTTCCCGGAAGATTTTTATACCGTCACCTTTTTCGTTCAGGATCAGGATGGAAATCCCATTGAAGATGCTGTGGTTACTTTTGACGGGGAAACACATGAACCCGGACATTATGTTTTTGAAAATGTCCCACCGGCTGCCATTATCAGGTACACCACCGATGGGAGCATCCCGGAGCAGGACAGTGAAATTTTTTCCTCTCCCATCCCAATTACCGACCGGGAGGGAGACCCCAATGGCATTTCCATGATCCCCACCAATGATTTTGGGCCGGGGCATCCCTACGATGAGCATTGGCAGCCTCCGGCAGGAGAAATTTTCAAGATCAACCCCATCCGTGCCCGGGCCTTTTTGCCGCAGGGATCAAAAAGTGAGGTGGTCACCCACACCTACCTGGTGCACGATGAAGGAGTCAGCCGCTACTCCATGCCCCTGATATCCATTAATACTCACCCGGGCAGCTTCTTTGACCCGGATTCGGGAATTTATGTTCCGGGCAATCACAACAACTACAATCAAAGGGGTCGGGAATGGGAACGCCTGGTCCATTTTGAGTTTTTTGAAAAAAACGGATCCCTGGCTTTTGCCCAAGATATGGGTGCACGCATACACGGGGGCACCAGCCGCAATCGCCCCCGGAAATCACTGCGCATGTACGCCCGCTCCGACTATGGCACCACCTGGGTGGACTACCCCCTGTTTCCCGCAAAAGACATCGACCGCTACAAACGTTTTTTGCTGCGCAACAGCGGCAACGACTGGGGAGACGCCATTTTCAGGGATGCCTTCATGCAGTCCCTTCTGGAAGATATCAAACTGGATATCCAGTATTCCCGACCGGCCATTGTTTTTTTGAACGGAGAATACTGGGGCGTGCACAACATCCGTGATCGCCTGGACAACCGTTATATCCAGACCCATTATGGGCTGGATGATGAAATGGATTATACTATCCTGGAACGCAATGCAGAACTGGACCGTGGTAATCCGGCAGGAGTTCAGCATTACCTCGATATGCTCGACTTCCTTGACAGTCCCGGTGTTTCCGGCCCGGAAAATTATGATGAACTGAAAACCCAAATGGATGTTGAGAATTTTGCCAATTACCAGATCGCACAGATCTATTTTATGAATACCGACTGGCCGGGAAATAATATTCAGTATTGGCGCTACTATACCGATACCTATGACCCCGATGCGCCCTATGGCCTCGATGGGCGCTGGAGGTGGCAGGTGTTTGATGTGGACTTTGGGTTTGGGCTTAACTTCGACTATGTGGAAGGGGTGGAAGAAGGTCCCGCCCATAATACCCTGGCATTTGCCCTGGAACCCAACGGCCCCGACTGGCCCAATCCCCCATGGTCTACTTTTATTCTGCGAAAACTCGTGAAAAATGATTCCTTCCGTAATCATTTTATCATCCGCTTTGCCGATCTGCTCAATACCAAATTCCAGGAAGATCATGTGGTGGAAAAACTGCAGGCTTACCGTCAAATGTACCTGCCCGAAATGCCGGAGCACATTCACCGCTGGAATATGCCCCAGAATATGGATCACTGGGAGTCGGAACTTGAAGTGATGAAGAACTTCGCTTTGGAACGTCCTGACTATATGCGGGAATACCTGAAGCAGGAATTTGATCTTGACGAGATTGCGGAAATCCACCTGCGAACGGCAAGCCCTTCTCAGGGCGGCATCCGGTTAAATACCACCGAGCTGCACGGACAACCCCAGCCCTGGACCGGAAAATATTTTGAAGGCCTTCCCATGGAAGCGGAAGCTTTGCCTTATCCCGGCCATCGGTTCAGCCACTGGGAAGGGGTTTCCGATGCCACCAATCCTGAAGTTTCCTTCTCCATGACCGATGACATGACCCTGGTAGCCCATTTTCAGGATGCCCTGGTACACTACTGGCACTTCAACAACCTTCCTGATGGTGAAATACTGGGGGTCGAATCCGATTTCAGCCTTCCCGAAGCAGCCCTGATCACCTACCCGGGCAGCGGAGACGGGTATATGGACCGCACCGATGGTACCGACCTGAACGCACATCAGGGAGTTTCTGCCGGGTATGGCCTCAGGGTAAGGAATCCATCCGATACCCGCCAACTGCTTTTTGAGGCTTCCTCCGAAGGCTTCAAAGACCTGGTGTTTTCTTTTGCAGTGCATCGCACCACCAACGGGGCCCAGCAACAGGAGTTTTATTTTTCTCCCGATGCGGGTGAAACCTGGACGCAGGTGGGAGAAGCCTATACCATAACTCCTGATTATGAACTGGTAAGCTTTGACCTGACAGAATTTCCTGAAGTAAATGAAAATCCGGATCTTCAGCTCAGGATTTTGTTTGTGGGAGAGGAAGCTTCCAATGTGGATGGCAACAACCGTTTCGACAACATTGCCATTGGAGGAACGGCCACCGAACTGACCCTGAACACTACCAATCCCCCTCCGGCCTACGAAAATGAAGAATACCCCGGGCATTATTTTACCGTGTCGGGCGGAACCCCTCCCTATGAATTTGAAACAACCATGGGCAGCCTGCCCCATGGGATGGAGCTGGCCTCAAACGGTCTTTTATCCGGTACCCCGGTTCAAAACGGTACCTTTATTTTTACCGTGGAAGTCACCGATGATGAAGGGGCCACAGACAGCCATGAGTTTATACTGGAAGTTGAACATCTTTCCCTGGTGCACTATTGGCACTTCAATGACCTGGAGGAAGGTACCCTGGAGTTTGTGGAAAGCGATTTCAGCATGGCTCCTGAAAAAGGAAACATAACCTATCCCGGAACAGGCGACGGGTATATGGACCGCACCGATGGCAGCCTGCTCAACATCAAGCAGGATGTGGGTGCAGGATATGGCTTAAGGGTGAGGAATCCTTCGCATACCCGTCAGCTGGTTTTTGCAGTACCTTCCACCGGATACGAAGACCTGGAGTTTTCCTTTGCGGTGCACCGAACGCCCAACGGGGTCTGGCAACAGGAATTTTACTTCTCGTCAGATGGAGGTGCCAACTGGACCCTGGTGGGTGAAAGTTATGACATTGGTCTGGAATACACCGTCCACTCTTTTGACCTGTCGGAATTTGAAGAGGTAAATAACAATCCCGACCTGAAACTGCGAATTCTTTTCCTTGGAGAAGAAGCTTCAGGTACTTCCGGCAATAACCGCTTTGATAACGTGGCCCTGCAAGGTATGCCTTATGATGTTTCGGTAACTGAACCTGACATGGGTAAGGTTCTGGAGCAAAACTATCCCAATCCCTTCAGCCACAAAACCACTATCCCTTATAAGGTTCTTGAACCAGGAAAGGTGACCATTGATGTTTTTAACATTGCCGG
>SKVW01000128.1 GCA_007129255.1 Bacteroidales bacterium | reverse complement strand
GGTTCAGAAGCTTTTACCCTGACCAGGGGGGGTACAGTGCTTGATTCATGGGATACCGGGCTCGCCGGGCCATGGGGTGTTGGTTTCAACTTAACAGATCATTCCGTTTGGTTTTCAAATATTGGCGCGGGAGGGGGTGATGATTTCAACCATGAGTTTGAAATCAATGGGACCCCAACCGGCAAGAGCACAAATGCGGACTATGGAGGGACCTTTGCAGCAGATATGGCATACAACCCCCATACCGGAAAGTTTTGGCAGGTCAATGTCGGAGGGGACAATGCCCTTCACGAATTTGATCCCAATACGGGAGCCACCGGTAATACAATCAGCGGGCCATGGAGCACCTCACAACGAGGCCTGGCTTATGATCCGGTTAACCAGCACTTTTTTGTTGGAGGATGGAACACACCCAGAACGATTTACCAACTTGATGATAGCGGCAACCTGATTGAATCATGGCCTGTGGATATCAATATTTCCGGGCTGGCATATAAAAATGGTTTGTTGTTTATCATAGAAAACAGCCCTTCCGATGCAGTCTCTGTTTTTAATGTAAATGCCGGTATGGTGATGGATGTATTTACAATAAATGGTTTCGGAAATTACAGCGGGGCAGGCCTCTCACCCATGGGAAATGCCCTTTGGGCGGCAAACCAAGGTAATGATGCAGCCTATTTGATCGATACAGGATATGGCCTTGACTGGATCTCTTTTATTCCGGAATCAGGTAGCATTTCTGCAGGGGAGCAGGTGACTGTGGATGTAACCTTCAATGCATCCGGCCTTGAAGCTGGTGTTTACCAGGCTGAAATACTGGTATTAAGTAACGACCCGGTAAATCCTTTGATTACGGTACCTGTCACGCTCGAGGTGACCGATCCCATGCCTCAGACACCACAAAACTTAACCGCCGACCTCAATGCTGAAACCGGCGAAGCACACCTGGAATGGGAGTATCCCGGCTTTTATGATGACTTTGCCGAAGATACCGGCCATTGGCAATTTTCAGATGACCGGATAAATATTCAAAACGGCAAACTGCAAATGAACGGCAACTCCAATGATGCCTGGGCATCGGCTTACTACGACCACCTCTATTCCGACTTTGTGTTTGAATATGAGGTCACACGCCTTGAGTCCGAAGCTACAATTACCTTTAGTATAGGAGCCTTTATCAGATCTGACGGCTTTTTGGATGGGACAGCCAATGGATACCTGGTTAATATTACCGCTGGAGGCAGTTATTCGGCATGGCGACGGGTGAATGGGGTATCGACAGCTATTATATCCTGGACACCTAGTCCTCATATCAATACCGGGATGGGAGCTTCCAATATCGTGTCCATACATGCCATGGGTTCCACCTTTCATATTTATATTAACGGTGAATACATCAATTCATTTACCGACAACACCTATACTGTTGGATATGTAGGACTGGGCACCTACGACGCCAGTGAAGGGGCAAACCTTGTTAAATGGGATTATGCCCATTTGCAGGTGATGGACGACAAAGCAAGTCAGGAGTTCCTGGCATTGAATGGGGTGCATGAGACCTTTGCAGAACCTGCCGGCCCCATTGATGAAGAAATGGAAGAACAAAGCAGCCATTTCGCCCCGTATACAGGTACCATCCTGCATAACTCTGTGCCGGTAAAAGGACTGCTTGGCAAAGGAAACCCGGGAACAAAACAACCCTATGACCATTTCAACATCTATCGCAACGACCAGCTGATTGACAATACCCCAAACACCTCCTATACTGACCAATTAACTGATTACGGGGAGTATACCTATCATGTAACCGCCGTGACAGGAGCCAACGAATCCGGCCCTTCCAATGCGGAAACAGTTAACTGGGAAAGCATTTGCCCTCCGCCAGACTGGGAACCCACGCCTTACCTGCAATTCAACATGAATGTCATTGCACATATCGTGATTGACGGAGAGATTTCTGTAAACCCCAACGACATCCTGGGGGCCTTTGTGGACGGGGAGTGCCGGGGTATCGCTTCGCCCATGCCCGAATTCGACGGCCTTGTGTTTCTGACCATCGGATCCAATATAGAATCCGGGGAAGTGATCGACCTGGTGATCTGGGACAGCCAGCAGTGCGTGGAGTGCCAGACCTGGCAGACCCTGACTTTTGAAAACCTTGCCCTCATTGGCACTTTGGATGATCCTTACATAGTTGAATGCAGCGAGTTTATGGAACTGAACCTGACCTTTGGACATGGATTCACCTGGTTCAGCATGAATGTGGATCCGGGCAGCATGGGTGTCAATGATCTTTTGCAGGATCTTGAGCCTTGCGACGGCGACCGGGTTCTGAGTCAAGGGCCCTTCTCGGTTTACAATCAATCCATTGATATGTGGGTGGGGACACTCACCGCCATTGACCCATCACAGATGTACGTTATGGATCTTTGCAGCCAACAGGGCCTCAGTCTTCACGGAGCGCCTGTCTCTTACGATCCGGTTGACTTAGGTGCAGGCTTTACCTGGCTTGGCTACCTGCCCCAGGGCTGCCTGCCAACCAGCACTGCCCTCTCGGGTATCCAGCCATCTCCTGTGGATAACGATCGCATCATCAGCCAAACCGGATTTGCAACCTACTCCACAAGTTTTGATATGTGGCTTGGAAGCCTCAGCCAAATGTGCCCGGGACAGGGATACGTAATACAGATGAACAATGCCTCCGTGCTCACCTATCCCGGCATTGGCGAAAAAGCTTATCCGGAAACGGTAGAACCGGCCATGGCAAAATCCCCTGCAGGGATCTATCCGGAAACCCATCTCAGATACACCATGATGCTGCTGGCAAACCTGGAGACTGGGGATGGCAATATCTCCATTGATGAGGGAGACATGATCTATGCCTTTGTTGACGACCAATGCAGGGGCATGGCCGCTCCAATGCCTGGACTCAACGGTGCCATTTTTATGAATATCGGTTCCAACCTGGAAAGCGGTGAGGTGGTTCACTTCAAGGCATGGCTCAATGAAAGCCAGGAATTGGTTGACCTTCGGGAAACCCTGAGCTACCAATCGCTGGGAGCCGCCGGTACCCTTGATGAACCTTTCATGCTGATAACAGCAAGCGAATCCCCCACCGCCGCGGAGTATCCCGACATTAGCGGACAAATTTTTGGTAACCCTTATCCTAATCCAACCCAGGGTAACATTCATTTCCCATATTCTTTGAATGAACCTGCTGAAATTAACCTTTTCATTTACAGCAGTGTTGGTCAACTAATTTACAACATGGGTTCTAAACATGAATTACCCGGTGCATTTAAACTGGAGGTGGAAAAAGGAAAACTGCCAAAAGGAGTGTTCTTCTATAAACTGGTGATGAACAACCACAAAACCACGGTTCAAAAAACAGGAACCCTGGTGGTGATGGACTGAAACAACTTTCGCAACCCGCCAAATAATTCTTTTAGTGGGTTGCGTATAATATTCAGGATCCTTCCCACCCCTATTTATAAGGGGGTAAGGGTTTTATTTGGGGAACAAATTCATTTATCCCGAAACTGGTTTTGTTTCGGGATAAATCTTAAAGCCCCCTTTAAAATGAACACTTTAAGTGCCCGCTCCGACAAAATAAAAAAAGGATCCAAAACCAATCTTTCATCCTGGTTATAGGTTTGCGATAATCGCCATTGAAAACAGGAGTTGTCCAGATTCCTGAACAATTCCTGGTTTCAAATTAGCAAACCTTCTGAATCCCGGGGCACTTTGATTATATTCATGTTATTTGGAATGATTATAAATTAAGCATTGTTTTTATATGTTTTTTATGCGACTATTGTTTTTTTGTATTTTAGTTGCGTTAAACCCTCCCTTAAATACTTTTCCTTAATTTCCGGAGTTCGGGAATCCGATTGTCTGGCTTTGGTATAGAAATGATTGTTTTCTGTAATTATAAAAATTGTTTTCTGCCTTATCTTAAAACCCTCAAAAGTGGAAAAACGAAAACAGGTTCACGGTATTTCTGAATGTAAAAACAACCTGCCCAGAATACAGGAGAAAATGATTCCTCCAGAAAGTTTCCTTTTCTCAACAAAAAAAAACCACAAAACCAATCACTAACACAAAACCTCAAGTCATGAAAAAAAACCTACCATTTATTGGGCTGATTTTAGCCTTTTGCTTTGTTTCACCCCTTTCAGGGTTTGCCCAGCAGCTGGAATTGTCAACAACAGCAGGTTCTCCTGTTGTAGCAGAATTTGACAAAAACGAAGACGGAGAATGGATCCATTGGGAAGGGGACCGGCATGAACTGACCGATCTCAATAAAGACCTTACTTTCAACTGGAACCTTGGAGCATATGTAGTTGAAGGCGAACCCGGAGATACCTATACCATTACCTTCAACGTGGATATGGAAGGAGCGGTTGCAGAGAATGATTTGGTTTTTGATCCGGAGATCCACCATGTATTCATTTCCGGTTCTTTTGCCGGCTGGACACAGCCAGGCTCAGATGATACTTTTGAGTTGCAACCCCTTGGAACCCGTGAGTCTGGCAATGAAATGATCTACACGCTGACTCTTGACATTGAAGAGGGCCAACATGAGTACTTGTATTTCATTATTGAAGACGAACCATCCTGGGACTATGGCGAAGGGCCCGGCAGCCCTTTCCGGATAATATATGCAGATAGTGACATGGTAGTTACTGATATCTGGGGAGTTATTGATACGGATGACGATGACCCGGATTTCCCAACCGTTCTGATTGGGGAGCAGGAGTGGATGGCTGAAAACCTAAAGGTTACTCATTACCAGAATGGCGACCCCATCCCAGATGGCACCGGTTTAGGGTTTACATTGCCGGACCAGGATTATTATTTTATGGTTGATGACGATCCTGACCTTGTTGAAACCTATGGGTTGCTATATACAGATTTCGTAGTTAAAGATGAACGTGAGGTGTGTCCGGCAGGCTGGACGGTACCCACCAACGCCCAGTGGCAGGTAATGGAAATGCAACTGGGCATGAGCTGGAAGGTGGCCAATGTGTGGGGGGTTTCTGCGGGGCATGGGCAGAATGAAGGAGGAAAACTCAAAGCTACCGGTACGGAATACTGGAACTTACCCAATGTGGGGGCAACCGACGAATTCGGGTTTTCTGCGCTTCCGGCTGGTTACAGATTTTATGATTTTGGCGCCCAGGGGCAACGGGCTTATTTTTATACTTCCACACCCATTTACAACAACCTGAAAAACAGGTTTTTAGATTACAATCATCCCAGAACCTATCATGGGGCCGTGTCTCAGGGAGTCGCTCAGAGCATACGCTGCGTAAAGATCCAGGCAAACCAAACGATACCCGGGGTGGTTACCGGCAATGTTACAGAAGTAGCGCCCACTTCAGCCAATGTAGAAGGAACCGTTACCAACAGCGGCAATGCCACGGTGGTGGCCCGGGGTATTGCCTTCGGAACCGGCCCGGAACCTGTTGTGGACATTCAGATGGGCTTTTCTTTTTCATACAATGGAAACGGGACGGGTTCCTTTACGGGGGAGCTGATTGACCTGCTGCCGGGAACAACCTATTATGCCAGGGCATATGCAGTGAATGCCAATGGAATAAACTATGGTGACCAGGTTTCCTTTACCACCCCTTCAGCCAACATTCCGCAACTCTCCAATGTAACAGCTTCAGATATAGAGCAAACTTCCGTTTACCTTATGGCAAATGTAACCCATGAAGGAGAAAGCAGCGTAACCAGTCGTGGTTTTGTGTGGAGCAAATCAAATAATCCTACCCTTCAGGATGACCATATTGAAGTAGGAGATGGGCCCGGGGAATTTTCTGCACAAATTACCGGACTGGAACCCAACACGCTTTATTTCACAAGAGCATTTGCCACCAATGCACAGGGTACCAGATACTCAACACGAAGAACCTTCCGCACGGTTACAGATAAACCCATGCCCACAATAGAAACCCTTAGTGTAGACCAGGTAACCACCAATAGTGCCGTGGTTACGGCCAATGTAACGGACAACGGGGGAGCGGAAATCCTGGAGCGGGGTATCAACGTTTCCTGGGACGGAGGCTCTTATGATATTCCTGTTGAAGGAGGCATGGGCGAGTTCAGCGTGACCCTTACAAACCTGGAAGCCAATACAGAATACAGTGTAAGGGGATATGCCATCAATGAAAACGGGCATAATTTCGGAAACACACTGTTATTCCGCACCCTGTTTGCAGATGCCGAACAGGCGCAGGATGTTATGAATGACATATATCATTACATGTTTGCTTTTTACACAGTTCCTTTTGGCAACCACGACAATTTTGGAGTCAAATCATTTGACCTCACCAGCGACCTGATGGGAGAAGATATGGTAGTGCATTCAGCTGGTTATGCCTGGTTTAACGGACACTACCAATACATTGACCAGGCAAATAAAAGTTCGGCCCTGGTTCGTTATACCTGGTTGAGGTTTTATGAAATGATTGAAATGGCAAACTTTGTGGCAGCACACATTGATCAGGTTGCCGGTGCACAGGTTGATAAGGACAGGGTGAAAGCTCAGGCCCTGGCCATGCGGGCCTTCTCCCACTTTCAACTGGTGCAGGCTTTCTCCAAAGCTTTTTCCTACAACCCTGATGCCCCGGGCATTCCTTACCTTACAGAAAATGACAGAAACTTTTCTTCCATTTCCCTTTCCGATTTACAGCAGCGTCAGAAGGAAACTGAAAGCCTCATTTATGAATGGGAAAGTCGCCAAAGTAAAGCAACCGGTGAAAGCCGCCCGGGCAGATGGGCAGATCACGGGATACTGGAACGGGGAAAGGTATCGGATGTTTACGACCACCTGGTAGCAGACCTGGATATGGCCGTTTCATTATTTGAAGCCACCGGCACCCAGCAACACCGGTCCCATATTGACCTGGCAGTGGCACAAGGACTTCGTGCAAGGGTAGCCCTGGCCATGGAAGACTGGGATACAGCCGCCGGCCATGCCGACCTGGCCATCACAACTGCAGAAACAGCCGGCAGGTCTCTCTATTCTCCTGGTCAATACAATGCCAGCGGATTTAACTCCGTGGATGGCAGCGAATGGATGTGGGGATCGGAGATCACCCAAAACACACATACCGCCTATGCCTCCTTTTTCAGCCACATGGATGCAAGGTTTCAAAGTTATGCCAACCTGGGTGGACAGAAAAAGATCACCGCCGAGCTTTACAATTCATTTCCTGCAACGGATGTGAGAAGAGACCTCTTTATTACTCCCGGTACAGGGGAAGGTCCCCTGGTGGATTACAACCAGATGAAATTCCTGACCAAGAATATCGGCTCTTTTGTCGCCGATTACCTCTATATGCGCCTTTCTGAGATGTACCTGATCCGTGCAGAGGCACAGGCCAAAGGTTCCGGATCAGATGCAGACGCAAGCCAAAGTCTTTTTGAAGTGATCAGCCAGCGCGATCCCCAGTACAGCCTGTCCACCAATACCGGTCAAGACCTGGTTGAGGAGATCCTGCTGCACCGCCGCATGGAACTCTGGGGCGAAGGACATCGCTTTCTGGACATCCGCCGCCTGCAGCAACCCCTCGACCGTCCCTCAGGAGAAGGAAACCATGACCCTGGTTTTGCAGAGGTAATGTACCTGCCTGCCAATGACGACCTCTTCAACTGGAGAATCCCTTTCCATTGTTATCTGAATATTGAATTTACAGGAAGCG
>SKVW01000075.1 GCA_007129255.1 Bacteroidales bacterium | reverse complement strand
ATATCCCAGGGAATATAAACCAGCATCATTACCAAAACCCCGGCCAATACTGCAGGCCATTTCCTTACAAAACGGATTTTGTCTTCAAAGCTCCATAATAGGGGAATGATGATACTTGCTGCCAAAAGAAGGGCATATGTCCAGTTTTGCATGTTGATTTTTTTTAAAATCAGTAATCAGTGAATTAAAAGCAAGTTTAAGGTTTCAAAACATAATAATTAACACATGGTATATTATTTTTGTTTTCCTTGAAAGAAAAGACAAAAAACCAAACCCAAAAAACCAAAGTGCAAATCAAAAACTAAAATTGATTAATTTAGCAGTAATTAAACACAAGAAATTATGGGTATTCTTACATCCCTGGCTATAATACTGCTTTGGGCGGCTCACCTGGCATACATGTTGTTTTATGTCCCTATGGCTTTTGACAACCTATGGATGTATCTGCATATTTTGTTACAGGCTTTTCTTTATACCGGCTTATTCATTACCGGGCATGATGCCATGCATGGCAACCTGGTCAGGTCCAAAAAGGGGAATACCATCATTGGAACCATCGCAGTTTTTTTATTTGCAGGATTATCTTACCGGCGACTGCGAAAAAACCATGGATTGCATCATAAGCACCCGGCATCGGAAAAGGATCCCGACTTTTATACCAAATCCCAGAACTTCTGGAAGTGGTGGTCGGTTTTTATGTGGCGTTACCTCACCGTGGTGCAGCTGTTGATCATGGCAGTGTTGTATAATATTCTTATCCAGTACTTTGCCGAATTAAAAGTATTGATATATTGGGCCTTACCGGCTATTCTGGGGACCTTGCAACTTTTTTCCGTTGGGGTTTACTGGCCTCACCGTAAACCGCATTTGGCTGAGATGGGCCCGCACAAAGCCCGTACCCAGCAAAAAAACCACCTCTGGGCAATGTTAAGTTGTTATTTTTTTGGTTACCACCGCGAGCACCACAACAACCCCGGAATATCCTGGTGGCAGCTTTATAAAACGAAAAATTAGTTAAGGGAACAAAAGCGGACGCCTGCACTATTTCTTAAAGTTTCTCTAGGCATTCTTTCAAACTGTCCGCCCAGTGTGGAATTTCAATTCCAAATTCATTTTTAATACGGCTTTTATTAAGGATGCTGTAGTGAGGCCGGGTGGCAACCGAAGGAAAGTCTTTGGACTGAACCGGAAACAGCTTGCATTTGATGCCTTTGTAATCGGTAACCGCTTTTGCGAAATCAAACCAACTGGCTACTCCTTCATTGCTGTAGTTATAGATCTCCGAACGTATCTTTACAGGAATTTTTGGCAAAATGTCCAGGATGGTCTTTGCCAGATCCCTGGCATAAGTTGGGCTTCCGATCTGATCATAAACCACCTTCAGCTCTTTTTCTTTTTTTGCCTTATCCAGGATAATCTTCACAAAGTTATGCCCGTAGGAAGAATACAGCCATGAAGTTCGAAAAATAATGGCCCGTTTGGCATTGAAGATCACTTCAATTTCTCCGTCAAGTTTGCTTTTTCCATAAACGGTTTTGGGGCTGGCGGTATCGTTTTCGGTATAAGGACGAAAATTTTTCCCTTCAAAAACATAATCTGTGGAAATATGAACCATCAGTGCCCCGTTTTTTGCGGTGGCCTCCGCCATATATTTTGCCGCTGTGGCATTAAGCAAAGTGGCATTGGGTTTATCATTTTCGGCCTGGTCTACGGCTGTATACCCCACACAGTTGATCAGCACATCAATTTTATTTTCCTTACAAAACTTTGCTAACGGTTCTGCTATGGTAACGTCAAGCTCTTCTTTATCGGTAAAAAAGAATTGGTAATCTTTGTATTGTTTTGCCAGTTCTTTAAACTCGCTTCCTAATTGTCCGTTACTTCCCGTAACCAATATATTCATATCTGATCTTTCACTTTAAAATTTTCCTGAAATAATTAACCGTAAGTTCAAGGCCCTGATCCAGTTCAATGGTTGGGGCCCAGTTAAGGGTTTTCTTTGCAAGGGCAATGTCGGGTTTGCGCTGGACCGGATCGTCTTCCGGCAGAGGCTCAAATACCATTTGAGAGGTTGAGCCGGTATGTGCAACCACTTTTTCTGCCAGATCCAGCATGGTAAACTCCCTGGGGTTGCCGATATTAACCGGTCCGGTTACAGTATCCGGGGTATTCATTAACCGAATAAGGCCTTCTACCATATCATCCACATAGCAAAAGCTGCGGGTTTGGGTGCCCTTACCAAAAACGGTAATATCCTTATTTTCCAGGGCCTGAACAATAAAGTTGGAAACCACCCGCCCATCGTTGGTGTGCATTCTGGGACCATAGGTATTGAAAATCCTGGCAATTTTAATCCTGACTTTGTTCTGACGGTGGTAATTCACAAACAGGGATTCGGCACAACGCTTGCCTTCATCATAGCAAGACCTGAAACCGATGGGATTCACATTACCCCAGTAATCTTCCGTCTGAGGGTTAATTTTAGGATCACCATAAACTTCACTTGTGGATGCCTGCAAAACTTTTGCCTTGATCCTTTTGGCCAGTCCCAGCATATTGATGGCACCCATTACCGAGGTTTTAATGGTTTTGATGCCGTTATACTGATAATGTATGGGTGATGCAGGGCATGCAAGGTTGTATATCTCGTCAGCCTCGATAAAAAATGGCTGGGTAATATCATGACGGATCAGTTCAAAATACGGGTTTGAAAGCAGGTGTATGATATTTTGCTTCTGGCCTGTAAAAAAATTATCAAGGCAAAATACCTCGTGCCCATCATTGAGCAGGCGTTCACAAAGATGAGAACCAAGAAAACCAGCCCCCCCGGTTACCAGTATGCGTTTTTTCATAAATAGGAAGATCTGCTTTTACTAAGCTTTATTAACATTCCCGGGATTGCCCCTTTTTTAAGTAAACTGCAATATTACACAAATTCAGGATTGGTTTTACTCCGGAAAAATCCTTATTTATATTTTAACCTTATTAAATTAAAAACCCGAACAAATTTGCACCACAAATTTATTTATTTTTTCTGCAAGTGAACCATTTTTTATAAAATGTATTTTACTTACCACAGATATCTTAGGTTTTATAGATGAAAACCTGCCGGTATTCGAAAAAAGTTAAATAAAACTGCTAATTTTGAAAAGGATAACCATGAAAGGGTAAAAAAGATATGCCGCAAACTTCAATAGAACGAGAAGTCCTTGACAGCAGCCGCAAAGCCTTGTTTATTAACCTTGATGACAGTATTTACGGGTCTTTTGCCGAGATCGGCGGAGGGCAGGAAGTGGCCAGGTTCTTTTTTCAGTCAGGAGGTGCTTCGGGCACGGTGGCCAAAACCATTTCGGCTTACGACATGGCCTTCAGCGACTCTTTGTATGGAAAAAGCCCAAACCGACGCTATGTTTCCGAGACCCGTCTGATGCAAATGCTGGATTTTGAGTATGACAATCTGATCAGTCTGCTGGAAAAAAAACGTGGGGGAAGTACCCGATTCTTTGCTTTTGCCAATACGGTAGCTACCCTGAATTACCGCAAAGACAATGAACCTCATGGATGGATCGGGGTCAGGTTTCAGTTAAAGCCCGAATCCAAACCCAACGATGTGGTGCTGCATGTTCGCCTGTTGGAAAACGACAACCTTCATCAGCAGCAAACCCTGGGCATTCTTGGGGTGAACCTGATTTATGCCTGCTATTACAATTACCAGTATCCCAACAGTTTCTTAAAGTCTCTGCTGGAAGGCATTTCAGAAGACCGCATAGAAATTGATATGATCCGCATGAGCGGACCGGAACTGGATTATGTGGACAACCGCCTGCTGGCCGTGCAGCTTGTAAAAAACAAAATGACCCCGGTTACCATGTTTGACCGCCATGGTGACGTGCAGCAACCCGCCGACCTGCTTTACAAAAAAAACATCATGGTTTTAAGGGGAAGTTTCCGTCCAATTACTTATGCCGGATTCGACATGCTTAAAACCGGATTTTCCCTTTTTAAGGAAGAGGTGGGTTTTGACAAAACCAAAAACGATACGGAAGTCCTTTGCGAAATAACCCTGAACAACCTGCTGGAGGACGGAGATTTTGATGAACGTGACTTTCTGGACCGGGTAGATATTCTTTGCGGCATGGGTCAAAATGTAATGATCTCCAATTTCCGGGAATTTTATAAGCTGGCCGGGTGGTTCCGGCGATTTAGGATCAAAAACATCCGCATGGTCATGGGAGCACTCACCTTTCTCAACGTAATCAATAAAAAATATTATACCCACCTCAGGGGCGGGATTATGGAAGCTTTTGGGAGATTATTCATCGAAAACCTCAGGGTGTATATCTATCCCGGGATAATAAAAAAGGATAAAGAGGTGATTACCTCTCAAAACATGCCTTTGGATGAAGACATCCGCTACCTTTACAGGCATTTAATTGAAAACAAATGCATTCTCGACATTCCCAATTACCGCAAAGAGGTCTTGCCATATTTTTCTCACGTGGTACACCAGAAGATGAAAAACAACGATCCGGCCTGGGAAGAAATGGTACCCAAATATGTATCAGCCTTCATTAAAAGTAAAAACCTTTTTGGTTATCGGTCTTCAGAACAATCCGGGTAATCCTCTCCCAAAAACCATTATTTTAATAGACCATAACCGGTTTGGCAGCCAAACAGGCAAAAAAAAACTGTGACCCAAAGGCCGCAGTTTTTTGTTATGAAAAAATTATCCTTTATAAAGCAGGATATTACATATCAAAATCATCAAAGTCCATCATGTCTCCGTTGCCATTATCCCTGGAGCGGCGGTCTCTGCGCCGGTCAAATTCGTTGATACGATATGTAAAGCCAATGGTAATCTGCCGGCTGGTGCGCCAGCGTTCCATATCCATGGTAAAGTTATCTCCATAATTATGCATGCTGAAGCGCATGGTGTTGAAAATATCCGATACATTCAGGGTAACGGTTCCGCTGTTGCCCAAAACATTTTTTCTGACACCGGCATTTACCATATACATTGCATCCATTTCGCCCTGCAGCATAATGATGGGTGAGCGGTAAAATCCATTGACCTGCAAACTCCAGCCGTTGCCTAAGTTCTTGTTGCTTACCAGCCTTCCCGACCATGAGTAGCTGTCGTTTTCCTGGTCCATTTGTGCTCCCCTGCCTTCAATAATATTGCGGAAATAGCTGAAAGTTCCGTTAATGTTCCACCATCCGCCAATTCTTTGAGAAAGCACCAGTTCGGCCCCATAAGATGTCCCTTTATTCAGGTTTTCAAAGGTGGTAACTGTTACATCCCTTCCCTCCAAACCAGGTATGGTATCTGAAACCGAGCGGAACCTGGTAAACATTCCATCGGTACGGCGGTAAAACAGACTTGGGTTAATGGTTGTGGATTCCCGGAAACGGGTATAGCCCAACTCAAAGGAATTCACAAATTCTGGTTCCAGTTCCGGGTTGCCCATAGAAACTTCATATTCGCTGCTATAGCGCATAAAGGGGTTGATGTTTCGGTTGTGTGGGCGGTTGATTCGCCTGCTATAGCTCACCTGAGCCGACTGGTTGTTTTCAAAGTTGCGGCGAAGGTGCAGGGTGGGAAACAAACTCAGGTAGTTGTCACTGAAAGTGGTTTCTGTGGTACGCTGGTCGCCGTCCACAAAGGTTTGTTCGGCCCGCAGACCTGCCTGAACGCTGAAACGCCCCAGCATGGTGGCATACATTGCATAGGCAGCAAAAACTTGTTCATTATAGATAAAATGATTGCTGCGATTGACGTTGTTTACCCAGCTTTGATCTTCCACATCAAAATCTTCAAAAAGAAAATCGGAATCCATTTCCCTGATCTGAATCCGGTAGCCGGTTTCCAGCTTGGTGTCGTCTCCCAGCGGATGCACATAATCAAGCTGTGTATTGAACGACCAGTTTTGGCCATCCATATGAGATCTTTCCAAAACCCTTTCTCCGTTGGGAGAAGAGAAATCCTGCTCATAAAACTCCTGCAGGAAGTTTTGGTTGCGATCCATTGAGCGGGTGGAAAAAGACACATCTGCAGTCAGCTCTCTGTGCTGCTGGTCGAAGGTGCGGCGGAAATCCAGCCGATGTACAAAGGAATTGTGAAGCATGTCGGTTTCATTATCCATAAGAAACAAACTGCTTGGGTCGGTCAAATCCTGGTATAGCATGTATTCGGTCAGGTTGTCCATATTGCGGTTCCAGTTGCTGTAGCGGGAAGAAAAAGTCAGGGTGGTTTTGGGATTGAAATTATAGTCCACTCCTACCTGGATATTATGGGAGTTCATTCCCATATCCCCGGTAATATCCTGATCCATAAAATTAACACCTCCCGGAGTAATTGTTTGTCTTTGGCTGTTTCCAAAGCTTTCCATATCGGAAAGCCGCGCACTGTAGTTGGTAAAGAAGTTCCAGTTTTCCAGCTGGTAGTTAAAATTAAGGGAGCCGCTGTAACGGCCTGCAGTACCCGCATTTAAAGAGACCATTCCGTTGTATCCGGCCCTTCGCTGCTGCTTGAGTACCACATTGATAATACCGGAAGTACCTTCGGGATTGTATCGTGCAGAGGGGTTGGTGATAACCTCTACCCTTTCTATCATTTCGGCCGAAATTTGCTCCAGGGCTTCTGACACTGTCAACCCGGTGAGGGTTGATGGCCTTCCGTCAATCAGCACGGTAACATTGGAGCTGCCCCGGAGGCTGACGTTTCCTTCGAAGTCAACTGCAATACTGGGAATATTTTCCATAACCTCAAGTGCAGAACCTCCCACAGCGGTAATTTCCTGATCCACGTTAAACACACGGCGGTCAAGACCCACTTCCATCAATTCCCTGGCAGCCTGCACGGTCACTTCCGAAAGCATTTCTGCTCCGGGTTCAACCCTTATGGTTCCCACATCAAATTCGGTAGAACGGGGCGTAACCCTGATATCATTTATTTCCCTGCGGGGATAACCGATATAATTTATCACCAGGTAATACCGGCCAAAAGGAACTCCTTCTATTGAAAACTTTCCCTGCTCATCGGAAATGGCCCCTGTAACCATCAAAGAATCACTTACACGATGCAGGACCAAACTGGCAAACATCAGGGGCTCATTGGTATGATCGTCCATTACCTTCCCGTAAACCTTTCCTATAGCTGGCATAGACTGGCCCTGACCTTCGCGACCACCCCGAGTGGGTGGCTGTTCTCCCCGGGTTTCAGGCAAAAAGATAAAACCTGAAAAACCCAGAATAATTACTGCAATTAAATAATTTCTTACCATTTTTTTGTAAAAATATAATTATTGTTATCAAACTATTCGGTGTAGAAAAAACATCAAATGAGAGGGTCATGCTTTGTTTACAACCTTCAATTGGACACCTAAAAGGGAAAAAAGTTTAAAGGACAGAAATTTTTCAACAAAAAAAACCCTGCACCTTGGTTAAAGATGCAGGGAGGTTCTCTTCATGTTATTTTGTGGTTATATGGCAGGAAGCCATAATGGTAGTATAAAATTAGGGTAAAAGTTTAAGAAAGCAAAATTTTTTGCTTTCTTTTTTTAACTTTTTTTAATAATTACTTTGCATTCAATAATTTAAACAGTTGATAAATTTTCCAGGAAAAATTACTTTATAGAATAATTAAATAAAACGTGTTTCTTTAACCCTATGTGTTAATAAACAATTCACCGGACAAGCAGTCAATTGACTGCTTTATTATAT
>SKVW01000137.1 GCA_007129255.1 Bacteroidales bacterium | reverse complement strand
CCAATACGGCCAATCACATTGCCGAGCCCGTCCATCCGAACCTCATCGAAGCCGGCCTCCTCCATTTGTCTTTTCAGTTCAAGCTGCACTTTCTCTTCCTGCAGGCTCAAAGATTTGAGCTTCACTAAGCGGGAAAGGTTTTCTGCCGTATAATCCCGGTATTTCTCCGAAAGCGCCGTAATCTGTCCAAAAATTGAATCCATCTTGTCGTGTTGTTTTAAAATCAGCTAAAGTTATGTTTTTTCCCCCATACTAAAAAAAACCGGGCAGAAAATCAAGAAAAACCTTTTCCCTGTTCTCCCAGGTATTCTCATTCTACAGGATTTTTAAATAACTTTACCCCTTAAAAGGGTTCATAAAACAGGACAGGATCATGCAAATTTGGGATTTTACTTACGGGAAACTGGCTGAAGGGCATAAGGTAATGTTGATGACGGTCATTCACCGAAAGGGAAGCAGTCCCGGCAAGGTGGGTTTTAAAATGGCGGTAGCAGACGATCAATCCACTGCGGGCTCCATTGGCGGCGGGGCCATGGAGTACAATATGGTTGAGCTGGCCCGCAGGATATTAAGCGAAGGCCATTCCAAACCATTTATCAAACGGCAGGTTCACCGGCCGGATGCAGGCGAAGAACAGTCGGGCCTGATCTGTTCCGGGGAGCAAACCCATGCCTTAATTCCCCTGGATACAAAAGACCTGTCTTTGATAGAAAGCCTGCGAAAGTCTGTTGAAGAAGGTAAGCAGGGATTATTAAAGTTAAGCGGGCAAGGCGCGGAATTTTCGGAGGAATTTTCGGGAAGCGCTGCCCTTCGCAGGGAGCTTGAAAATGAGACCCAATGGATTTATGAAGAAATCACGGGCATAAAAAACACCCTGTATATTTTTGGCGGGGGACACATCAGCGTTCCTTTGAGTCAGCTTGGGCGCATGCTGGATTTCAGGGTGGTGGTTTGCGATGACCGCCCAGGACTCAACACAATGAGAGAGAATGAATGGGCCAACGAAAAGCATGTAACAGATTACAGCCGCACAGCAGAAATAATTGAAAAAAGCGACAATGCCTATGTAGTGATCATGACCATTGCCCATGCCACTGACCAGTTGGTGCTAAAACAAATGCTGGATAAAAACCCGGCTTATCTTGGAATGATAGGAAGCAGGAATAAAGTGAAAAAGATCTTTTCGGCCTTAAAGCAAGAAGGGGCTGCCGACGATCAGCTTCAAAAGGTAGATTCTCCAATGGGCATTCCCATAAACAGTGAAACCCCTTCCGAGATCGCGTTAAGCATTGCGGCAAAAATCATTCAGGAAAAAAACTCCAAAAGCAAATGAAGCCCAGTGATTAATTCGGGAAGGCCAGTAAAAAAAACCGCACATAATTTGTAAATTCGTAGCAAAATCCCGCTTGTGATCCATCCCGAAACCATAGACAAAATCATGGATGCTACCCGCATTGAAGAGGTAGTGGGTGAGTTTGTCAACCTGAAAAAAAGAGGGGTAAACCTGATCGGGCTTTGCCCTTTTCATAACGAAAAAACCCCTTCCTTCACGGTTTCACCCCCAAAAGGGATTTACAAATGCTTTGGATGCGGCAAAGGTGGCAATGCCGTCAATTTTTTGATGGACCAAGAACACTTCTCTTATCCGGAAGCCTTAAAATATCTGGCCGCCAAATACAACATTGAAGTAGAGGAAGAAAAACCCACCCCTGAACAGCAGCAGGCCCTGGATGAAAAAGAAAGCCTGTTTAACCTGAATGCCTTTGCACAAAAGTATTTTCAGGAGCAGCTTCATCAAAATGAAGAAGGGAAAGCCATCGGGCTGTCCTATTTGAAAGAACGCGGTTTTTCCCTTGAGGTCATTCAAAAATTCGGCCTGGGTTATTGCCTGAACAAGTGGGATGAATTTTCGCGTCATGCCCAGAAGAACGGGTATAAAAAAGAATACCTGGTGAAAACCAGCCTTTCAAAGTCAAAGGACCAGCAACTTTACGATACCTTTCGCGGCAGGATCATGTTTCCGATTCATAACCTTTCGGGCCGGGTGCTTGGTTTTGGCGGGCGCATCATGACCAGCGAAAAAAACAAACCCAAATACATCAATTCTGCCGAAAGCGAGATTTATCATAAAAGCAAGGCGTTGTACGGTTTGTTTTTTGCCAAAAGTGCAGTTGCCTCCAGCGACAACTGCTACCTGGTGGAGGGCTATACCGATGTGATCTCCCTTTTCCAGGCGGGCATAGAAAACGTGATCGCCACTTCCGGTACTGCCCTTTCCACGGATCAGATCCGGCTTATTCGCCGCTACACCAGCAATGTAACTTTGCTTTTCGACGGGGATGCTGCCGGGCTAAAAGCGGCTTTCCGGGGGATTGACCTGATTTTGGAAGAAGGCCTCAACGTGCGGGTGGTGATTTTTCCCGAAGGAGAAGACCCGGATTCCTTTGCACAATCCAAAAGACCGTTGGAGGTAAAAGAGTTCATCGAAAGCAATGCGCGGGATTTTATCAGCCTGAAAACCGATCTGCTGCTGGAAGAAACCAGCAACGACCCCATCAAAAAAGCAGGGCTTATCAAGGAGATCGCACAGACCATTTCCCTGATCCCCGACCCCATTGCCCGCACCCTCTACGTGCAGAAATGCAGCGATACCATGCAGGTGGATGAAAAACTGCTTTTTGCCGAGATCAATAAGATGCGGAGAAAAAATTTCCAGCAAAAAAGAAAACAGACTCACGCAGAAACTGATGAGCATGCCTGGGTAAACGCCGAAGAGGGCATTGCCGAAAAACAGACCCCTCTCCCACTGGAAGAAAACTTTCAGGAAATAGAGATCATCCGTATTTTGTTAAAATATGGAAGTGAGGAATTGACCCTGGAAGTGGAAAACGAGGACAAGCGCATGGAAGAAATTATCGTCAGGGTAATGGATTTTATTGTGGATGACCTGGAGGAAGATAAGATCACTTTTGAAAACGAAGCCTGCCGGGAAATTTTCACATATTTTTTAACAGCCAGACAAAACCAGTCCCTGCCTGATGAGCAGGTATTTTTCCAGCACGAATCGGAAAATATACGCAAGCTGGCCATTGACCTGCTTACCACCCCTTACTCCCTGAGTGATAACTGGGAGGAACGCCACCGCATTTATGTGAAAAAGGAAAATGAAAACCTGAGAGAGAATGTCTACCGGGTGTTGTACGCCTTTAAATTAAAAAAGCTGGAAAAAATGATCGGTGAAAATCAGGAAAAAATTAAAAAGGCTGATAACGATGAGGAGCTGATGCCACTTCTGGAAAACGAAAGAAACCTGAAAAATACCCGCAGCCGGTTTGCCAAAGAACTCGACCGGGTGGTAACCAAATAACTGTTTTCCAAATATTTGCCGTTTTTTCTTTCATCTGGTTTTTCCAAATCAAACCTCCCCTTCTTTTAAACATTCCCTTCCGTTCTCGCAATACAGCAAACCTTTTGGTTCAACCATCACAAAACCAATAAAACTTTTATTTAATTGATCTATAGTTTTTTAAACTTAAAAGTTTTTACATAATTTTACCGTAAATTTTTTTATTGTATTTAAAGTGCTGTTTTTAGGCTTTTTATAAATATTTTTTTATTTTTTTTAGTTCTTTTGTTGCAGAACAAAAAATTTTATTTACCTTTGTATCGAAAACCTAAAAAAACAGATTATGTCACAATATAATGAAAGAGTAAATTTTATAGAAGAAACCGGAGTATTCTTTGAAAACCTGGGCATGACACGCATGGCAGGCAGGATAATGGGCCACCTGATGATCACCGATAAGGAGATGGTTTCTTTTGACGAACTGACACAGGTATTGCAAGCCTCAAAAAGCTCAATCAGCAACAATTTAAAAGCTCTTACCCAGACCTATTTTGTCAAGCCGGCGACCCGTCCGGGCGACCGCAAAACCTATTATATGCTTACCCCGGATATGGACTGGGAACTTTATTTTGAAAAGCGGATACAAATCCTGCAAGCCATGAACCAATTGTTTAAAAAAGGTCTGGATCTGCGGGTCAATAAAAAAGACCAGCCCGCCCAGTGGCTCATAGAGGCCATTGATTTTTATGACTGGCTCATCAAAGAAGTCCCTGCATTAATGGAAAGGTGGAAAAAGGAAAAAACGAAAGCTAGCTAAATATTAATGCCTGGTTCTTCTTTTACCGAACCAATTAAATTTAAAGAACAAAAAAATATTCACCCAAAAATAGAGACCCATGAAAACCTTAAAAAAATTATTGATTTTTTCTGCAACCTTTTTCATTGCCGCAAGCGGCAGCGCACAGGATCCCCGTGAAATCATGGGGCAAATGGAAGAAAACATGCGTGGAGATGCATCCTACAATGAAATGAGCATGGAGGTGGTGCGTCCACGATACACCCGTGAAATCTCCATGAATTCCTGGAGTCTCGGAGATGATTATTCCCTTATCTATGTTACGGCTCCTGCAAGGGATGAGGGTACGGCTTTTTTAAAGCGCGGAAACGAGATCTGGAATTACCAGCCCAACATCGACCGCACCGTAAGGATGCCCTCTTCCATGATGTCGCAATCATGGATGGGATCAGACTTCACCAACGACGATCTGGTGCAAGCCAGTTCTTTGGTCGACGATTACACCCACGAACTTAAAGGATCGGAAACCATTGACGGGCATGACTGCTATGTGATTGAAATGGCACCCACACCTGAAAATCCGATCGTTTACGAAAAGGTGGTTTATTATGTGAGCAAAGAATACATACTGCCGGTAAGGGTTGAAAATTTTGATGAGCGCGATGAGCTGGTCAACTCTATTCATTTCAGTGAATTTAAAGAAATGGGTGGAAGAATGCTGCCCACCCGTATGGAGATGATCCCTGCAGACAAGGACAATCAAAAAACAGTGATCACTACCCATAAGGCCGAATTTGACATTGACATTACCGAGCGGTTTTTCTCCATTGAGAACCTTACCGAAGTCAGATAATTTTGGAATGCACCATCCCCGAAAAATTTTAACTATATAAAAATGAAAACATTGTTAACACTGGCATGGCGGAATCTGTGGCGCAAAAAAAGGAGGACCTTTATCACGGTAAGTTCCGTAATGCTTGCCGCTGTGCTGGCCATCTTTCTGATGTCGATGGTAAATGGCATGAAACAGCAAATGATCGACTCCATCATCAGCAACACCACCGGGCACTTGCAGATTCAGGATGTACTTTATCATGATGAACCGACCATGGATCATGCCATGGAATATGGTGAAGAAGTAAAACAAGCCGTTTCTGCTTTTGCAGACGAAATCGAATATACGGTACCCCGCATTGAAGGATTTTGCCTGGCATCAAAAGAGATTAGCAGCCGGGGGGTTTACCTGATGGGCATTTGGCCGGAAAAGGAAGACCGCATGAATGATCTTTCTTCCCGCCTTATTAAAGGAGAGATGTTTTCCCGGCACGATGATTTTGCCGTGATTGCCGAAGGAGTGGCTACCCAACTAGACCTTGAATTGGGGGACACCATTGTACTGCTGGGTCAGGGATTCCAGGGCATGACCGCTGCCGGAAAATACAGGGTGGGCGGGATTTTGGAATTCCCCCTTCCCGAACAAAACAATACCATGGTTTACCTTCCCCTGCAGGAAGGCCAGCATTTCTTTGCCGCACCCGACCGGCTGAACAGGCTGATTCTAATGCTGGAAGACCAGGCCCTGGCTGAGGAATTGGCAAAAAACATACAACAGGAACTGGACGAAGAATGGTACACCCTTAAAACCTGGGAAGAGCTGATGCCCGACAAAGTGGCTGCCTTTGAAGCCAGGCATGCACAGGTAAGGATATTCGCATGGGTCCTTTACATAGTTGCCGGATTTGGAATTTTCGGCACCATCATCACCATGATGCACGAACGCCTGCGCGAATTTGGGATTTTGCTTTCCATTGGCTTAAAACGGACCCAGCTGGCAGGGATCTGCCTGCTGGAAACCTTCTTTATGAGCATTATGGGGGTTATTGCCGGTGTTATTGTGGGATTTCCCATTGTTTACTGGTTTTATAAAAACCCCATTCCCCTGGCCGATGATATGGCCGATGTTATGATAGACTTTGGCCTTGAGCCTTTAATGAGGTTTTCCATTGAAACGGATATATTCATTTACCAGGCCCTGACCATTTTTATCATTGCCCTTCTTGTTGGTCTGTACCCGGTGAATAAAGTATTCAGGCTGAAAATGATCCATGCGGCCAAAAATTAAAGAAACTCTCTCAAATACAAAAGAAATGAAGACACTGCTTAAAATATCCTGGAGAAACATCTGGAGGAATCGGACGCGGACCATTGTTATTTCGGCGGCTCTGGTTCTTGGGCTCATGGGCGGGATTTTCTCCGCGGCCATACGCCTGGCGGCCGAAGAACAGCAATTTGAGGAAACCGTGGAAAACATGATCTCTCATATCCAGATACACCACCCCGAATTCATTGCCAACCCTGAAGCACGTTACCGCATCCCTGATGGTGAAACAATGGCGGAAGAGATCGCCCAAAAGCCAGGCATAAAAGTCGTTGCTTCCCGCATTGTGTTTGACGGGATGGCGGCATCCGCCAATATGAATACCGGGGTTCGGATCAAGGGTACCGACCCTGAACTGGAAGCCAAAACCACCAAACTGGATGAACTTCTGGAAGAAGGCACCTATTTTACCGAAGACTGGAGACTGCCTTCGGTGATCGTTGGAGAGAGGCTGGCCAAAGAACTCAATGTGGAACCGGGATCAAGGATCGTACTTACTTTTCAGGATATTCATGGGGAAATGGTCAGTGCCTCATTCCGGATAGAAGGTTTGTATTCTGTTACATCCAGCAGGTTTGAAGAACGAACCGTCTATGCAAAAGCCAAAGAAATTAATGCACTCATCGGGGACCCTGCAGCGATAACCGAAATGGCCCTGATGCTGGAGGATGTTGATGATTACAGGCAGGTTGCCCGGGAACTTCAGGAAGCTTATCCGGAGGTTGAAGTACGTCACTGGGCCGATCTGGAACCCTCTCTGTTTTATGCCCTGGAAGTACTTGACCAGGTTTTGATCTGGCTGGTGGGCGTCATTATTCTGGGGGTATCTTTTGGATTGCTCAATACCATACTGATGTCTATCCTGGAGCGGGTCAGGGAACTGGGCATTTTGCTGGCCATTGGCATGAAAAGGATCAAGGTCTTTTCCATGATCGTTCTGGAAACCACCATGATCGCTGTCATCGGAGGAGTCATTGGACTCATACTCTCCTACATTATGATCAGCATACTGAGTGTACGCGGAGTATACATACCCGGTGGGGAAGGGATGGAGGATTTTGGTTATGCATCGGTACTTTATCCCGACATCCATCTGGGATTCTATTTCCAGATTGGCATCCTGGTGATTGTATTCGCCATTCTGGCCTCCATATATCCTGCCTGGAAAGCCATACGCCTGGCCCCGGCTGAAGCCGTCAGACAGGAATAATAAAAAAACAAAAAAAAGAAACTTCTTAATACGAACAAAGATGAAAACTGTAATTAAAACCAACAATCTGTCAAAGGTATACAGCGATGCTGCCGTACCGGTGCAAGCCCTCAAAGACGTTAATCTTGAATTTAAGGAAGGAGAGTTTACCGCCATTGTAGGCCCTTCGGGCAGCGGAAAGACCACGTTCCTGAATGTGATCGGCGGGCTGGACAAGCCCACAGAGGGTCATGTAATCATTGATGATGTGGACATTGCCACCATGAAAGAAAGCCAGCTTTTTGACTTTCGCCTGAAGCACATTGGTTTTGTTTTTCAGGCTTACAACCTGATTCCTGTGCTTACTGCAAAGGAAAACGTTTCTTTTATCATGTTGCTTCAGAAAGCGCCCAAAAAAGAAATGGAGAAACGGGCCAAAGAAATGCTGGAACAGGTAGGCCTGGACGACAAGCTGGATGTAAGGCCAGGCAAACTTTCGGGCGGGCAGCAACAAAGGGTGGCGGTTGCCAGGGCACTGGCTTCCAAGCCCGACTTTGTGCTGGCGGATGAGCCCACGGCCAACCTGGATACCGAATCTGCTTTTAACCTGCTGGACATCATGGCCCGCCTCAACAGAGAGGAAAACATCACCCTGATCTTTTCCACCCATGACCAAAGGGTTATTGACAGGGCCAGGCGGGTGATCACCCTGGTTGATGGTGCTGTGGATAAAGACGAACAATTTGACAGGGACTAACTAATGAAAGTACTCTTTACACTGGCCTGGCGCAATCTTTGGCGCAACAAGCGGCGCACCCTGATCACGGTGAGTTCGGTTTTGTTTGCCGTGATGCTGGCAAGCGCACTACTTTCCTTTGCAGGAGGCTACCAGGGGCAACTGGTGGAAACCATGGTACGGCAGGAAACCGGCTACCTGCAGATTCAGGATGTTCAATATATGGACGAGCCCTCCCTGGACCATACTTTTGAATACGGAGAGGGAATAAAAGAAGCCCTGAGGCCATTTGAAGAAGAGATCAAATACACCGTTCCCCGCATACAGGGATTTTCCCTGGCCGCTAAGGAAATGTCAACCAAACCGGCCATGGTCAGTGGCATAGATCCGGAAAGCGAAGAAAAACTCAGGGGGTTTAACAAAAACCTTGTGGAAGGGGCTATGTTCTCCCCCGAAGACAATTTTGCCGTTATCGGTCAGGGACTGGCAGAACTGCTGGGTATTTCCCTGGAAGACACCCTTGTGCTCATCGGGCAGGGCTTCCAGGCAATGACCGCCACCGGAAAATTTAAAGTGGGGGGGATTCTTGAGTTTAGCCTGCCGGAGCAAAACAACACCATGGTATTTTTACCGCTTAAAGAGGCCCAATGGTATTTTGCTGCAGAAAACCGCTTGACCAACCTCATCATTATGCCAGAGGACGAAGAAGAATTTGAGCGCCTTGCCCGCGATATCCGGGAAAAACTGGATGATGAATGGGTTACGGCAAGAACCTGGAAAGAACTGATGCCGGACATGGTGGGACTGATGCAAATGCAAAGCACGGTATACAGGGTTATTGCCTGGGTGTTCTACATCATTGTGGGATTTGGCATCTTTGGCACCATCCTCACCATGCTTTACGAGCGCATGCGCGAGTTCGGCATATTGCTTTCGCTGGGCATGAAACGGCTTCAACTTGCCCTGGTAGGATTGATTGAAACCATTATCATCGGAATTATGGGGGTCATTGCCGGGGTGGTAGGGGCTTTTCCCATATTGTATTTCCTTTACCATAACCCTATCCGCCTTTCTGGAGACATGGCCGATTACATGCTGGATATGGGGATGGAGCCAGTTATGCCGTTCTCTATCTCCCCTGACATTTTTCTTTACCAGGCGGTCTCCATTTTTTTGATCACCCTGTTTATCGGGTTATTTGCCATGCACATCATTTTTAAGATTAACATTCTGGAAGCAGCAAGGAATTAAACCAGCCCCCTGAAAACTGAAAACAGCAAAAACATGTTCACTCTGCTCAAAATATCCTGGCGCAACATCTGGCGGAACAAGAAGCGAAGCCTGGTGATCATCACCGCCATCACACTGGGGCTGGTTGGGGGAAACTTCATTTCATCCGCCTACATTGGCATGATGAACCAGACCATGGTGGAAACCATTGAAAAACAATTATCTCATATACAGATTCACCATCCTGATTTCATTGCAGAAAGGGAGATCCGCCATGATATTGAAAATGCCGGTGCCATTGTAAATGACCTTAGAAGCCATCCAAAAATCAAAGCCGTTGCAGCCCGCACCAAAACTGATGGAATGGTGGCTTCCCCCTATCTTTCAGCAGGCATCAGCATTGTAGGAGTTGTGGCCCAGAAAGAGATCGAAACCACCGGTTTTGACCAGCAAATAATAAAAGGCTCATATTTTAAGGAAGCGGGAAGGTTTCCCTCCACAGTAATCGGGCAGGAACTGGCCGAAAAACTGCAAAGCGATATTGGCTCCCGCATCGTGCTTACCTTTCAGGATGCTGAAAGGGAAATGGTAAGTGCCTCCTTCAGAGTGGAAGGAATTTTCAGAAGTGCCGCCACCGAATATGAAAAAAGGGTACTTTTTGTACAAGCTGAAGACTTTAACGCATTGATCGGGAAGGAAGATCCCACCACCGAAATTGCCATTCGCCTGCATGACAAGGAGCGGACTGAAGCGGTAACCAAAGAGCTCAGCGAAACCTATCCCGGGCTGAGTGTGCGCAGCTGGAAAGAGATGGCCCCGGAGCTGGAATTTTTAATGGATTGGACCATAATGAGCCTGATGTGGATCATCGGCATCATTTTGCTTGGGGTCAGCTTCGGCATATTGAATACCATTCTGATGTCGGTTATGGAAAGAACCCGGGAGCTGGGGATGCTGATGTCGGTTGGAATGAAAAAATCCCTGGTGTTTGGCATGGTGGTGCTGGAAACGGTAATGCTCTCACTTACCGGTGGACTTATGGGTATGGTTTTGTCTTTGGGGCTGGTAAGCTACCTGAATAAACAGGGGATGGATCTTTCAGTCATAGGCGGAGAAGCCCTGCGCGATTTTGGGTTTTCACCGGTAATTTACCCCGAACTTCATGCAGGCTTTTATTTCCAGGTTACGGTAATGATCGTGGTTTTCGCCATACTGGCAGCCATTTACCCGGCAAGAAAAGCCATAAAGCTTCAACCGGCCGAAGCTGTTCGTAAAGAATAAAAATGATTTACCATAATTTAATGAATAAAGTTTATACCATGAAAACTGCCGTTTTAATTTTTCTTTTTACGTCCATTTTTATTCAACCAAAAATAGCCCGGGGATTTGGCGATAACAACCTGCCCATCAGGTTGAGGGGTTATGTAAAAGCCATGCCCGGGCTTCAACTGGACAAGGATTTTTCCGATCCGGGTTTTAACAGCCTGCTGCATAACCGCCTGAACTTCCGATGGGATATTACCCCGGATCTGGACCTGCGGGTTGAAGGCAGAAACCGACTGATATACAATGACATGTTTGACAAGGTTCCCCATGTCAAAGATATTTTTGACCAGGACGAGGGTCTGGTGGACATGTCATGGGTATGGCTTTCCGATGGCAACTGGATTGGCCATTCGGAGCTGGACCGCTTATACGTGAACTGGAGGGCGGAAAACTGGAGGGTGCGCGCCGGGCGACAACGCATCAACTGGGGCATCAACCTGGTATCCAACCCCAACGACCTTTTCAATGTATACTCATTTTTTGACTTTGATTATGTGGAGCGCCCCGGCACCGATGCCATCAGGGTGCAACACTTCCTTGGCGGTCTTTCAAGTGTGGAGGTAGCCGTGAGCCCTGCACGAAACAACGAAGAAATGGTAGCGGCCGCTAAATACGGGCTGAATTTCAGGGGCTACGATATACAGGCCCTTGGTGGCTATTACCGCAACCGTATGGCCTTTGGCGCCGGATGGGCAGGCAACCTCCGTGAGGCCGGGCTAAAAGGAGAAGCCACCTGGTTTTACGACCTGGAGGAAACCCCGGGAATACAGCGAGGCAACCTGGTGGCGGCCATAGGCCTGGATTATATGTTTGCCAACGGCACCTTCGGGGTGGTGGAATTTCTCTATAACGGGGGCCATGAAAGGGACCCCGGGCAGGTTTTCCTGATTACCGAACCCTTGCGGCCCGACAACATCATGTTTTCCAAATATGCCCTTACCCTGAGTGCCGATCATTCCTTCTCCCCCATTTTCAGCGGAAGCATGGCCGTGATGGGCCTGCCCGATATTGAAGCCGCCTTTTTTATGCCCGGTTTTAAATATTCCGTGGCCACCAACCTGGATCTGGAATTTATCAGCCAGATATTTGTGGGGGGAAGCGGAACTATTTTTGAGCAGGCCGGATCCGCTTATTTTCTTTCTTTGCAGTATTCATTCTGAAACGACTTTCAGAAAAACAAGCCCTTTCACACTGTTTGCTGTATTCCAAAAAGTTATACAAGGAAAACCGTTCAAAAACGAACACCTTTCGTCTGTTTTGGGACACTTTTTTACCCAAACCTTAACCAAACAAAAACTTAATGTTTTACTAATCAACACTCTAAGCCATTTGGCATTTAAATTGATTAATAGTGGCCAATGGTTCGTTTCCGGGAGCGAACCGGGTAAAGCAAAGAATACACATAATGTTTAACCAAATAATTGCCGGTGAAAAAAGCATAAACCATTTGCCAGAACCATGAAAACCCACAACACAAACCCTCAGATCCTCCCCGCCAGGGAAAGAAACCTTTCCTGGCCAATTGAACCCCCAGCCTCATCAGCAAAAGAAAAAACCGAACAGGTGCTTTTCTATCTTTTGCGCTTTGTTATTGTAACGGCATTGATCATAATGGGCATCATCGCGAGCGCCTCCAACACCCAGCTGCCTTCTAAGCGACCCACCGTGGCGGTTGTATTAAGTGGTGGTGGCGCCAAAGGCACGGCCCATGTCGGTGTACTGAAAGCCCTTGAAGATGCGGGCATCCCTATTGATTACATCGCCGGAACCTCAATGGGTGCCATTGTAGGCGGACTTTATGCCGCAGGTTACTCCCCTACCGAAATCGAGCAACTCATTCTTTCCGAAGAATTTATCAATGCCTCCCGCGGAGAAATCAATGGTAAATACAGTCAGTATTTTTTGCAAACCAAACCCGATCCTGCATGGATCAGACTGCATTTCGGACAGGAAGAACTCCTTAGTTTGGGAAAAATAATTAGAAGCAATATTCCGGCCAACATAGTTTCTCCCTACCTGATGGATTTTCTCTTTATGGAATACCTTGGCCCCGCAGGAGTTGCTGCCAGAAATAATTTCGACAGTTTGTTCGTACCTTTTCGTTGCGTAGCTACCGATATTGAAGGCAGGCAGGCTATGGTAATGCGCAGCGGGCACCTGGCCGACGCCGTGAGGGCATCCATGACCTTCCCCTTTTATTTCAAACCCATCACCATTGATGGAATGCTTATGATGGACGGAGGCATGTACAACAACTTCCCGGTTGATGTGGTACAAAATGAGTTTTCTCCTGATGTGATCATTGGCAGCGTGGTGGCCAATAATCCCCTGCCGCCCGACGCGTCAAACATTGTTTCCCAGCTTCAGAACCTTCTGATGCACCCTACTACCTACAGCGTTCCCGAAGGAAGCGGGGTAATCATACAGCCGGAGGTCCCTGACCTGAGCGTAACTGATTTCAGCCAGTCCGAAAACCTGATCGCCATTGGGTATGCAGCCACCCTGGAAAAACTGCCGGAGATCTTTTCCCTGGCAGGCTCTCAGGGGCAGGAAGAAAGCCCGGAGGAAAGAAGAAAGGCCTTCAGGGAGAATATTCCCGAAACCCAGGTCTGGGAATTGCATATCTACGGGCTCAGTGAAGATCAGGAGGCCTATGTGAGGGCATTCCTCAAAAGCGACCCCAACCCGGTGCCACTGGAAAATATTAAGAAGAACTATCTTACCCTGCTGTCCAATAAAAATTTTCAGCATGCTTATCCCCGCCTGCGATACGATTATGAAAACAGCTATTACGTCCTTTGCCTTGAGTTGCAAAGAGATAAACAACTGACCCGGGCCTTCGGAGGAAATCTTTCTTCAAGATCCATCAACCAGGCATATATCAAAGGAGGATTTGAAAGACTGGGTCGAACCGCCTTTACCTTTTCTTCCAATTTGTTTTTCGGGAATTATTACAACAGCTTTAATATTGGCGGCAGGCTGGATTTTCCGGGTGAAGCACCTTTTTACCTGAACGGGGAGATCATTTACAGCCACTGGAAATTCACCAACGAAAGCGTATTCTTTTTTGAGGAGCAAAGTCCTTCCTTTATGACCAACCGGGAAATCATGGCCGACTTTCATCTTGGTTTTCCGGCCGGAAACCAGGGAAAGCTGGAGGTAGGAGGATTTCACAGCAATCATAAGGACCGGTATTACAACACCCGCCTGTTTGAAAAAGTTGACGCAACCGATGTTACAGAGTTTTCACCCTTTGTTGGCTACCTGACCTATGAAAGGAATTCCCTGAACCGGCAACAGTACGCCAACCGGGGAAGCTTTACAAATGTCACTTTTCGTTATGTTTATGGAAAGGAAGATTATAAACCTGGCAGCACCTCTGACCTGGAAAGGAAAAATGGAATAAAACATTCATGGTGGGAGTTTTCCCTGAAGCACGAGAACTATTTGTTCCCCGGCAACCGCTTTAACCCGGGCTTTATAGGAGAGATTTTTTTGAGTGAGCGTCCCTTGTTCAGCACATATACCTCCTCAATGATAATGGCCAAACAATTCAACCCGTTTCCTATGGTCAAAACCCGGTTTATGCCTCAGTACCGCGCCTCCGATTATGTTGCGACAGGGTTAAAATCCAGCTATTCCCTTTCCAGGGCGCTGATACTGCAGGGAGGCGCCTTTGTTTTCCAGCCCATACGCACCATACAACCTGACTTTGGACAAACCGCATACCATAAGGATTTAAAAAATGACCCCCGCCTGATTGCCAACATGGGGCTAATCTACCATACCCCTCCGGGACCTGTTAGTATTACCGCATCATACTTTCACGATGATTCCGACCCATTCGTATTTATGTTCAATTTTGGGTTTATCCTGTTCAATCGCCGGGCATTCGATTAATTCAGAAAAAAGAAACAATAAAATTCCTGGTTATAACCCATCCATGAAAATTCTTAAGGCCATGAAAACAAGCACCAACAAAACAAAAAGAGTTTCACTGCTAATTGCAGTGGGCCTGATGGCGGTTATTATGCCATCCTGCATCAAAACGGAATTTTTTCCCTGCCTTCGTCCTGAAGGCGAACGCATAGAGGAAGTCCGGGAGGTTTCACATCCTTTCCAATCCCTGGAACTTCGTTTGCATGGCAATGTTTTTGTTCGTGAGGGACGGAAGCCTGAAGTGTTGGTTGAAGCACCGGAAAACTTCCTGGAACATATTGTCACCGGGTTTTCCGACGGTAACCTCATCATAAGGGCTGATCGTTGCCTCAGAACCAAAAGAGACGACATCAATATTTTTGTGGTCATGCCGGCCCTCGACAGAATAAGGATTGCCGGGTCGGGATACATTTTGCTGGAAGACACTTTTGCGATGGTACAGGGAGAGATAGACATTGCCGGGTCAGGTAAAGTGACCGGGAAAATAAAAGCAAATAAACTAAAAACCAGCATTTCAGGGTCTGGAGAAGTTGAATTGTCGGGATATGGCACCTCGCAGGATATATATATCAGCGGCCCGGGGGAAGTCAGAGCCCTGGAACTGAAATGCAGGGAGGCCGACATCCGCATCAATGGCAGCGGAAATGTCTATGTGCAGGTGAAAGATAAAATAACCGCCCGCATCAGCGGCAGTGGAAATATTTATTATTTAGGCAATCCTGAAGTTAGTTACGACGTTAACGGAATGGGTAAGCTCATTTATCTTGACAAAACCAAATAAACCCAACGGGTTTTTACCGGCTAGTTAAAAAAAAGTTAAAAAATTTTATAATAAAGAAATTTTTCTGCAATTTTGCACTGGCTTTAAACTTCTGGAATTCATTTTTTTAAACATGTGTTTCAGGGGGCTTGCCGGCACCCAAAAAACCAAAAATGATGAAATCACTATATAAAATCAGAACCGCCAACCCCAACGACAAGATCAAAATTCAGGATTTTGTGAGGCATTCCATTGCCAAAGACAAAAGTTTGCTGAGTCCCGACGTGGTAAAACCAGGATTTGTTGAGGATTTTGTAGATAAGATCATCCGCAAGGGCGACATGCTGGTGGTGGAGAACAGTCAATCGGAATTGGAGCTTATAGGGGAAGTACATTATTACTTTACCTCTGCCAATGCCGGCCAGGAAGGACTAAAAGAGTTTACCTTTATCCCGGGCCTGGGAAATACCCAAAAAGGCAATGAAACAGAATTGGTTAACTGGTTGTTTGCAGAAATTAAGAAAAAACACAAAGATGTTTTCCGGGTCGAATTATCAGCTTTTCTATACCATTCTTCTTCCGTGGATCATTTCCGGGAAATGGGCATTGTAGTGGAAGGGGATTATCAGCGAAGGCTCCAAAATAAGGCCAAAAGACCCGCAGCGGTTGTTCCGTTATCCTGGATCAATCCTTCATTCAATTAAAAAAGCTTTAAATACCAGACTTTTTGCCGCAGGATGACTTTTTTCTGCGGCTTTTTTTCATTGGCACATACAGGCAAACTTATTAACTTTGGGGGTTTTAAAAACCAAAAAGCATGAAACCAAAAAAATATACAGGAATCCTTGCGGCAATGGTCGTTTTTGCCGGATTATGGGGAGCTTGCTCTCAGGCCTCCAACAATGCAAATCAACAGTCAGATGAAAGGGCCCGGGTGCAGGTTATCACCTCATTAGGTGAAATGACCCTTGAATTGTACAATGAAACGCCCGGACACCGGGACAATTTCCTTAAGCTGGTTGAGGACGGGTTTTACGATGGTACGCTGTTTCACAGGGTAATCAATGGTTTTATGATACAGGGGGGAGATCCCCACAGCCGTGATGCGGTTCCGGGCGAACCCCTGGGTTCGGGTGGACCGGGCTATACCATACCTGCTGAAATACAGGAAGGTTTATTTCACCGCAAAGGAGCACTGGCAGCTGCCCGTCAGGGCGATCAGATAAACCCGGAGCGCCGCTCTTCCGGATCGCAGTTCTACATTGTACATGGCAGGCGCTTTTCCCACGAGGAACTTGACCGCATGGAACAACAGATGGACAGGGAGTTTTCGCCCGAACAGCGGGAAGCCTATACCACCGTTGGTGGTACACCCCACCTGGACGGAGGATATACTGTTTTCGGACAGGTGATCAGCGGCATGGAAGTGATCGACAAAATTGCCGCTTTGGAAACCGGAGCTGCCGACCGCCCCAAGGAAGACGTGGTAATGGAAATGATCATCCTGGATTAAAAACTTATTCCCTCATGATTGAAAAAATTGAAGCCCTGCAAAAGGAGGTAGAAGAATTTGAGGCAGAAAGTCCTGAACAGGTTGAAGCTTTCCGCATCAGAATGCTGTCTAAAAAAGGGCTGATCCCGGCCCTTTTCCAGGATTTTAAGTCTGTTGAGCCTGCAAAGCGCAAAGAGGTTGGGATGAAACTCAACCGGTTAAAAAACCTGGCCACCGAAAAGGTTAACCAGCAAAAAGAAAAGCTGGAGGCTGAAACCAGGGGCCAAGCAGGAGAGGTTCCCGACCTTACACGCCCGGCCGACTTTGCCCCAAACGGAGCCCGGCACCCGCTTTCTGTGGTCAGAAACCGCATCAATTCCATCTTTGAAAAAATCGGGTTTGTGGTTTCGGAAGGCCCGGAGATAGAAGACGACTGGCATAACTTCAGTGCCCTTAACTTTCCTGAAGAACACCCGGCCAGGGATATGCAGGATACTTTCTTTATTGAGAAAAACCCCGACATTGCCCTGCGCACCCACACCTCTTCGGTACAGGTAAGGGTGATGGAAAAGCAAAAACCACCTATCCGCACCATTTCTCCCGGAAGGGTTTTTCGTAACGAGGCCATCTCGGCAAGGGCGCACTGCATCTTCCACCAGGTGGAAGGGCTCTATATTGACGAAGGGGTTTCCTTTGCCGATATGAAACAAACCTTGCTTTATTTTGCCCGGGAAATGTTCGGAGAGAAAACGCAGATCCGCCTGCGCCCCTCCTTTTTCCCCTTTACCGAACCATCGGCCGAAATGGATGTTTCCTGCAACATTTGCGGGGGCCCCGGTTGCACCATCTGCAAATACAGCGGGTGGATCGAAGTGATGGGATGCGGCATGGTCGATCCCAACGTGCTTGATAATTGCGGCATTGACTCCAAAAAATACACCGGCTTTGCATTTGGAATGGGCATTGAGCGCATTGCCATGAACATCTTCCAGGTGAAAGACCTGCGCATGTATTTTGAAAACGATATCCGGTTTTTAAAGCAATTCGAATCGGCAATATAGAAGATTGTTTAGTTGTTTGTTTCCTTAAAATATTTCCTTGCCCTGCAAAAGCATTAATCCCTCTTGCATAGTCAATGCTTGCAGCGCCGGATAGGCCTTTCATTCTTACTCTTACACCCGGGCTTCACCCGGGGCTATTCTACCACTTCAGGGTAGGTTTTCTTCCAGCCTCCACTAAGCTTATTCCTTCGCACCAGCCTTAATTTTTACTCCACTTTTGATCAAGCAAAAGTGGAAAAACCAAAAATACCTGAACAGGCCATTGGTCATTGAACCTGAAGGAAAGCCCAACTTAAAAAAACACGCCTTTCCGGCACCTCACTGCAATATACTGTAATGGGTCATGGGTGGCGCGCCGGAAGGTTTGATTCTGCCGCCAACCCTTTTTCTTCTCAGCCCATGGACCACCAGAGCTTTTATGGAAAAAATAAAAAAACCACCATCCTGTAACTTTTCACGGGAGGCTGCGTCATACCTCCAAAACCCACAAAACCCAAGAAAATGAAAAAAACTACTTTACAACAGCGGCCTGCCGGTTTATGGGTATTGGTATTGTTTGCAATGGCCTTTTCGGCCTGTGAATTTTCCAATGCGGAAGTAATACGCGGTGATGGCAATGTAACGACCACAACCCGGCAACTTGACTATTTTGAAGGAATTGACCTCCAGGGCGTTTTCAATGTGGTTTTAACCCCCGGCACACAGCCGGACCTGGCCCTTGAAACTGATGAAAACCTCATGGAGCTGATCAGCATAAGCGTTGAAAACAATCTGCTGAGCATCACCACCAGCCGGGAAGTGATGCTGCGGCCCACCAAAATGGAGTTGCGCATCACTTATCCTGCACTGAACTACCTGGAGATCGGGGGTGCCTGCAAAATTTTTTCTGAACAGGTTCTGGAAAGTGAAGGGTTTACCCTCCAGGTAAGCGGGGCAGCCGATATTGATCTGAAGCTGGACGTTGGCCTCCTGCAAACTTCTGTTTCCGGAGCAGGAAAACTGAAGCTTGAAGGCTATGCCAATGAGCACCGGATCAATTTGTCGGGTGCCAGTCACCTGAGGGCAGAAAATCTCATAACCCGGAACACAGGACTGGATTTGTCGGGTGCCGGATCCGCCCACATCTTCTCCAATGATATTTTCCAGGCCAACATCTCCGGAGTGGGATCGGTAAGGTACTACGGAAATCCAAAAAACAAAAGCATCAATAAATCAGGCCTGGCTTCTGTGAGCAGCGCCGATTAATAGAGTTCCCTTTGCAACCATGAATTCAAAACTTTTAAAATTTTTTACCATGAAAACCTTGAAAAACATCAGCCTTAGTTTATTCGCAGCATTATTTATGCTTCCCACAATGCTTGTTGCACAAATGCATCAGCGCGACACCAGTCCTTTCAGCGGCATTAAGGCCGGGGAAATATTTACCGTGATCATTTCCCAGGGCGAAACCCACGATTTAAAGCTGGAGGTACCCGAAGAACATCTGGACAACATCAAAACCCGGGTTAGGAACGGGGTTTTGCACCTGGAGTACAGCGGCAGGGCAAGAGACCTCAACAAGATCACGGCCCATGTTACCGCACCGCAGATTGTCAGTATGGAAGCAGGCGGGGCATCGGTATTCAGAAGTGAAACCCTGCTGGTAAGCCCTTCCCTGGATGTAACCGGCAGCGGGGCTTCCAATATTAACCTTGAATTAAAAACAGACCGCCTTCACTCTAAAATTTCGGGCGCTACCAATGTTACCTATAAGGGTGAGGCAACGGTACACCAGCTTGAAGGTTCGGGCGCTTCGGCGGTCAGGGCTTATGGACTAAGCACCGAAACTGCAGACATTAAATTGAGCGGAGCCTCCAGTGCAGAGATAAAAGTTTCAACCAGGTTAAAGGCCCATGGAAGCGGAACCTCCCGGTTTTCTTACCGGGGCGAGCCCCTTTCGAAGGAGCTTTCAACCTCCGGCATGGCGACCATCAAAGGCATTGACGAAGATCCGGGAAGGATCGCCAAAGACGAAAACGACACCCTGAGGGTGAGAATTGGAGAGCGTGAGGTGCAGGTAACTGAAGGCAGGCCCATCACCATCACCACAAAAAGAAGGACGACCCGCCAATTCATGAACAACTGGAGCGGCTTTGAACTGGGGATCAACGGTTACCTGACACCCGACAACAGCATCAACCTGGATGCAGAAGACGAATACATGGACCTGGAGTACAATCGTTCCATCGCTGTAAACCTCAACCTTTTTCAGCAAAACCTGCCCCTTGTTTCCAACCGGCTGGCGATGTATACCGGACTTGGTGTAAGCTGGAACAACTACCGCTTCAGCAACAACATACGGCTGGTACACGGAGAAGACCAGCTGGAGCATTACACAGATACCATTCACAGTTTTCGAAAAAACAAGCTGGCTTTGCTTCACTTAAACGTGCCCCTGATGCTTGAATTCCAAACCCCGGATCGTCGTGGCTTCCACATTGCTGCAGGGTTCAACCTGGGGGTGCGTTTGCGCAGCCATACCAAGTATGTTTATTCCTTTGACGGAAGCAGGCAAAGAGAAAAGGACTACAAAGACTTTTACCTGGCACCTTTCCGCTACGATGCCACTGCCCGCATCGGATTGGGAAGAATCAACCTTTTTGCAACCTACGCACTCAATCCCCTTTTCCGCCAAGACAAGGGACCGGAAATACACCCGTTTTCCATTGGTATAAGGGTTTTAAACTTCTAAGAGATTTTGCAAACCATATTCCACTTTGAACAGCCGGTTTAGTGCCGGCTGTTTTTTTAAAAAAAGCCCTGAAAATGATTAAATTTGCATCCTGAAAAAACCAACAAACTATGTCAGGTCACAGCAAATGGTCAACCATTAAACGCAAGAAGGGCGCCCTGGATGCCAAGCGTTCCAAAATTTTTTCCAGAGTCATTAAAGAAATCAACGTAGCCGTAAAGGAGGGAGGCTCCGACCCCGATGGCAATCCCCGTCTGAGGCTGGCCATTGCCAACGCAAAGGGGGTGAACATGCCCAAAGACAATGTGCAAAGGGCCATCTCAAAGGCAGGTGAAAAAGATGCCGCCAGTTTCCAGGAAATCACCTATGAGGGGGTTGCCAATTTTGGCATCGGAGTTTATGTAGAATGCCTTACTGACAATGTTCAGCGCACGGTGGCCAACATCCGTTCCTATTTCAACAAGCACGGAGGGAAGCTGGAAACCCATGGGGCACTAAGTTTTCTTTTTGACCGCAAAGGGGTTTTTTCTGTTCCGCAGCAAAGCCTCAATGGCATGGATGAGGAGGAATTTATGATGGAGGTGATTGACGCCGGGGCCGAAGATGTTGAACTTGAAGACAAGTTTTACACCATATACACCCCGATGGAAGAATTTGGCAACATGGTGAAGAAGCTGGAAGAAATGAAAATTGAGCCGGAAAATGCCGAGCTGCAAAGGATCCCAAAAACTACGGTAAAACTGGAAAAAGAACCGGCCCAAAAGGTTTTGAAACTCATTGAAACCATTGAGGAAGACGATGACGTTCAGAATGTATTCCACAACCTGGAGCTTACCGAAGAGTTAATGGCCGAAATGTAAAAGCCTCAAAAAAAACCAATAAAAAAAGGCCGGGTTGACCGGCCTTTTTTCGTTTCCTGCTTTCCAGGTATTTATATTTCTTCGGTGTTATCTTGATAGGCAACAATTTTAAGGGTATCGTGGGCAATGACCAGCTCTTCGTTGGTGGGCACCACCATTACTTTTACCTTTGACTCGTGCTTGGAGATCAATTCGAGTTTACCGCGCAATCCGGTGTTTTTCTCCACATCAAAAGTAACCCCTAAAAATTCAAGCCCTTTGCAGATGATCTCCCTGGTTTCGGGTCCGTTCTCTCCTACCCCGCCGGTAAATACGATCAGGTCGACCCCGCCCATTGCGGCGGCGTAAGAGCCTATGTATTTTTTAATGCGGTACATGTACATATCCAATGCCAGCTGGGCTCTTTTATGTCCGTCATTCCAGGCTGCATTTTCAATATCGCGCATATCATAAGAAACACCACTTACACCGAGCATCCCGCTTTTTTTGTTGATGAGGTTGTTGGCTTGCTCCACGCTCATGTCTTTCTTTTTCATGATGTAAAGCAGTGCCCCAAGGTCCAGATCTCCGCTGCGGGTCCCCATGATCAGCCCTTCAACCGGGGTAAGACCCATGGAGGTATCCACTGATTTTCCATTCTTTATTGCTGTGATGGAAGCTCCGTTACCAAGGTGGCAGGTGATGGCTTTCACATGGTCTTTGCGCATAAACAATGAATCACAGGCCTTTTCAAAAACATACTTGTGGCTGGTGCCATGGAAGCCATAACGGCGGATCTTGTCCTTTTCATACAATTCATAAGGCAGGCCGTACATATAGGCGTGGGGAGGGATGGTTTGATGAAAAGCGGTATCGAAAACGGCCACCTGTGGAACTTTGGGCAGCAGTTTTTCCATGGAAATGATGCCATTGAGGTTTGCAGGATTATGCAGGGGGGCCAGTTCAATCACTTCTTCAATGTTCTTTTTCACTTCATCGGTGATCAGGGCACTGGCACTAAAGTTCTCCCCTCCGTGGGCAACACGGTGTCCAACCGCAAAAATATCTTCCACGCTTTCAATCACCCCATGGTTTGGATCAAGCAGCGCTTTGAGAATAAGATTGATCCCGGTTTCGTGATCATCCACATCCTGTATCAGCATATAGGCCTCTTTGCCTTTTGGCTGGTGTTTCAACTCACTGTCTTTCAGGCCCACCCTTTCAAGCAATCCTTTGGCCAGCAGCTCGGCATTGTTTGCCATATTAATCAATTGGTACTTGATGGAGGAGCTTCCGCAATTCAGAACTAAGATTTTCATTTGTTTGTAATTTGATTAAATAGGTCACATGAAACATCACAATTAACTTTTCTTGGTTGGATAACGCTCTGCTTTCCGGATAATCATCTTCCTGTGGGTAAAAAGTTAATCATAGATGTTTCATTTTACTTTTTGAGTTTATAGATGGTGTTAAAGTATTCACAAATCGAAAAAAGCCATTATTGACTTGCGGCCTGGTTAACGGTAATGGCCACCAGGTTTACGATGTCATCAACGGAACAGCCCCTGGAAAGGTCGTTGATAGGGGCAGCCATCCCCTGCAATACCGGCCCGACGGCTTCGGCACCTGCAAGGCGTTGAACCAGTTTATAGGCAATGTTGCCGACCTCCAAAGAAGGGAACACCAGCACGTTGGCTTTACCGGCAATGGGGCTTTGAGGGGCTTTGCTTTTTCCAATGGCTTCAACGATAGCGGCATCTGCCTGAAGTTCTCCGTCGATAAGCAAACCGGAATCCATTTCTTTGGCCAGGCGGGTGGCTTCAATTACCTTGTCGCACATGGGATGTTTTGCGCTGCCTTTGGTGGAGAAGCTCAGCATGGCCACCTTTGGCTCCACTCCAATAATGGCTTTGGT
>SKVW01000183.1 GCA_007129255.1 Bacteroidales bacterium | reverse complement strand
TACCTTAACAAATTTTACCCGCTTTTTATTGGGGATGGAGGTATTTTGCCGTTTTTTTCAGGGTCAGGGGCAAAGGTAGCTTTTTTTATCCCCGTGCAAACCCCCGATTTCTCTTTACCATGGCAGAAAATATTGTAAATTTGTCCGATTAACATTCCTTATGCAAACCAAAACTTATGGACATCTCTGTTGTGTTGCCCCTTTATAATGAAGCCGATTCCCTTGAAGAGCTGGCCAGGTGGATTGAGCGGGTGATGAAAGAAAATGGTTATCGGTACGAGATAATTTTTGTTGATGACGGCAGTCAGGATGGATCCTGGGAGGTGATTGAAGGACTTTCGCAAAGTAACCCCAATATCCGGGGGGTTAAGTTCCGCCGCAACTACGGCAAGTCAGCCGCTCTCAATGAAGGTTTCAGGCATACGAAAGGGGAGGTGATCGTTACCATGGACAGCGACCTGCAGGATAACCCGGAAGAGATCCCCGAATTTTACCGTATGATCAAAGAAGAAGGGTATGACCTGGTGAGCGGCTGGAAAAAGAACCGCAAAGACCCTTTGTCCAAAACCATTCCCACCAAATTGTATAACTGGACCACCCGCAAGGTAAGCGGCATCAGGCTGCACGACTTCAATTGCGGATTGAAAGCTTACCGCAGGCAGGTGGTAAAAAGCATTGAGGTGTATGGGGAAATGCACCGCTACATCCCGGTAATCGCCAAATGGGCCGGCTTCCGCAATATAGGTGAAAAGGTCGTGCAGCACCAGAAACGCAAATACGGTAAGACCAAATTTGGCATGGAACGATTTTTTAACGGCTTTTTAGACCTGCTCTCCATCACCTTTGTTACCCGCTTTGGAGGAAAACCCATGCACCTGTTCGGATTTCTTGGCACACTGCTTTTTCTGGCCGGTTTGGTCATTGCCCTTTACCTGGCCTATGCCAAATTTTTCTGGATGGGCTACCGCATGACCGAGCGCCCTTTGTTTTATTTCGGCTTGCTGGCCATGATTATTGGTACCCAGCTGTTTATGGCGGGTTTCCTGGGAGAGCTGATCTCGCGAAAATCGCCTGACAGAAACAAATACCTTATCGAAAAAACCATCGGATAGCTTTGGCAAAAATAGTCATATTAGGATCTGCCCACCCCTTAAGAGGAGGGGGGCTGGCCACCTTCAACGAGCGCCTGGCAAGGGCCTTTGCCGAAGAAGGGCACCAGGTCACCATATACACCTTTTCCCTTCAATACCCCGAAATGCTCTTCCCCGGAAAATCCCAGTATTCTGATGAGCCGGCCCCGGCAGACCTGGACATCAGGGTAAAGGTAAACAGCGTGAATCCAATCAACTGGATCAAAACCGGGAGGGAAATCAAAAAGCTTAAACCTGATTTGCTGGTGATCAGGTACTGGTTGCCGTTTATGGCGCCCTGCCTGGGTACCATTGCCCGCATTGTAAGGAAAAACAAACACACCCGCATTGTGGCCATTGCCGACAACATTGCTCCCCACGAAAAGCGCCCGGGTGACCAGGCCCTTACCCGATATTTTGTGAAAAATATGCATGGGTTTATCACCATGTCTGAAAGTGTGCGCACCGATCTGGAAAAATTCCGGGTACCTGCAGCAAATATCAGCTTTTGTCCACACCCGCTTTACGACAACTTTGGCAAGCCCCTGCCAAAGCAGGAAGCACGAAAGGCCCTCGGGGTTTCAAGCGAAGGCCCGCTGGTGCTTTTCTTCGGGTTCATAAGAGATTACAAAGGCCTGGACCTGCTTATCGAATCCTTTGCAAGGCCGCCCTTAAGGGATTTGCCGGTTAAACTGCTGGTGGCCGGGGAGTTTTACGCCAGTCCTGAGCCATACCATCGCCTGGTTAAAGACCTTGACCTTGAAAACCGGATCATCTGGCACAGTCATTTCATCCCTAATGATGACGTAAAAAATTATTTTTGCGCAGCCGACCTGGTGGCACAACCCTATAAAAGCGCCACCCAAAGCGGAGTGACTCAGATCGCCTATCATTTTGAGATCCCCATGCTGGTGACCAATGTGGGGGGATTACCGGAAATGGTGCCTCATCAAAAGGTAGGTTATGTGGTTGAACCCCGTCCAAAAGCCATTGCAGAAACCATCGGCTCTTTTTTCGCCCGGGATATTGCCAACAAATTTGTGAAAGGGATAAAGGAAGAGAAAAAACGTTTTTCGTGGAAAAACCTGGTAAACGCCATTTTTGAGCAATCCCGCAATTAATTTACGAATAATGGAATTAAAAAAACAAATTCAGGAAGCCATAAAATTGAAAAACCTGCTGCTGGAAGACCCGGAATTGTTCCGGAAGTTGGAGTCCTGCATTCAAAAGATCATTGACTGTTATCAAAAGGAGGGGAAGGTGCTTTTTTGTGGCAACGGGGGCAGCGCTGCCGATGCCCAGCACCTGGCTGCCGAGCTTTCGGGAAGGTACTACCTTGACCGCCCACCACTGAATGCCGAAGCCCTGCACGTTAACTCCTCCTTCATCACTGCCATGGCCAACGATTATTCTTTTGAAAAGGTTTATGAACGCATGGTTTATGCCCTCGGAAAGAAAGGGGATATCCTCATGGCCTTTTCCACTTCAGGAAATTCACCAAACATCATCAATGCACTGCAGGCGGCAAAAACCCTTGGCATGATAACCATCGGCTTTACAGGAGAATCCGGCGGGAAAATGCCCCCCCTTTGCGATATCCTTTTTAAAATGCCTTCGACAGACACTCCACGCATCCAGGAAGCCCACATCCTGCTCGGGCATATCATGTGCGAAAATGTTGAATCCAGCTTATTCTCAGATATTAAATGAACCCACTTTTTCCCCCATATAAAGGCTGGACGCTTTTCCTGGACCGGGACGGGGTGATAAACAAAAGGCTCCTGAATAACTATGTAAAAAACCCGGAAGAATTCATTTGGGAAGAAGGCGCCCTGGAAGGGCTTGCCATTTTAAGCGAAATGTTTGAAACCATTGTAGTAGTCACCAACCAACAGGGCATCGGCAAACGACTGATGACAGAAGAAGATTTAAAGGCCATTCATAGAAAGATGCTGGAGGAAGCGAAAGAAAAAATGATCCGGATTGACAGAATTTATCACAGTTCTGCATTGAGAAAAAGCCGTAATTTTTTCCGGAAACCCTCCATCGGTATGGGTTTATTGGCAAAAAAGGAATTTCCACACATACATTTCAAAAGATCCGTAATGGTAGGCGATACCCTTGCCGACATGTTTTTTGGTAAACGCCTGAAAATGAAAACCGTACTTATTGCTGGAAGCAATAAGGAAGCCAGGGAAAATCACCGGTTAATAGATTGGTGCTTTCAAAACTTACTGGAATTCGCAGAATTTGCAAGAAATCATCCCGGGCACCTGCTAAAAAATAAACCAGGCAATAATGCAAATCAGGAAGATTAAATTTTGGTGTAATTTATGATGTATCACACCGTTAAAACAATAACAGCAACAATCATTGAATTTATGTTACCTGAAAGTTTTTTCAAAAAATCAATGTTTTTACTGCCCTTCATGTTGGTATTGATGGGTATGGCAGTTGCCCAGGAAAACAATGTCAATCAAAAAGACGAAGATGGCCTGCGGCAGGGCAGATGGGTGGGTCACTTTTCCAACGGCAACCTGCGCTACGAAGGTAATTTTGTGGACAATGAACCGGTGGGTGTTTTCAAATATTATTATCCCGACGGCCCGCTCAGGGCGGAGCTGAAACACCTGGAAGAGGAAGAGAACATGGTGAAGGCCACCTTTTATCATAAAAACCGACAAATCATGGCAGAAGGTTTTTTTGATAACCGGAAAAAACAGGGGCTCTGGCGCTTTTTTAACCGGCAGGGAAGGTTGATGGCCGAAAACTACTACCACCAGGATGAAAACCACGGCGTATGGAAAGCATACTACCCAAGCGGACAACTGGCCGAAAAAGTGACCTGGCACTACGGAGAAAAGGAAGGCCCCTGGAAAAGGTTTTTTGAAAGCGGCATTCCCCGCCTGATCACCAACCACCAAAACGATAAGCTTTCTGGTGATTATGAATTGTTTTACGACAACGGCAATGCCGCACTGAAAGCCTTCCATAAGGAAAATCAACCCCACCAAACCTGGAAATATTATTCCCCTGCAGGCGAACTGGAGAAGGTTATTGAATACGATATGGGAAAAATTCTGGATCGTACCGTTTATATTGAACGCGATGAGGAGGAAACCATTCCCCTTTACCCTGAAGGGTATAACCCGGCTGAGGAAATGATGGATTCACCATTTGGCTGGTAAACCATTGACATCATGAGCAAAGGTAAGGTTTTGATGGCCATGAGCGGAGGGCTCGACAGCAGTGTGGCTGCTATGATGCTGCATGAGGAAGGCTACGAACTGGTGGGCTTTACCCTGAAAACATGGGAATATCCCCATGAGGACATGCATACCAAAGAAACCGGTTGCTGCAGCCTGGATGCCATCAACGATGCACACCACCTTGCCGTTAGCATGGGGTTTCCGCATTATGTGCTGGATATCAGGGAAGAGTTTAACCGGCATATTGTAAGCAATTTCATTGACCAATACCTTAAAGGCCGCACCCCCAATCCCTGCGTATTGTGCAACGTCCACATCAAATGGGCTGCCTTGCTGAAAAGGGCCGAACAGTTAAATTGCAGCTATATTGCCACAGGCCATTATGCCCGCACCCGGGAAGAAGACCGGAGAGTGGTTTTGTACAAAGGGAGGGATGAAAACAAAAACCAGAGCTACGTGCTGTGGGGCCTTTCGCAGGACTTTCTGAAGCGTACCATTTTTCCATTGGGCGGCTTTACCAAACCGGAAATCAGGGAAATGGCCGAAGATGCCGGTTTCAGGGAAATTGCCGAAAAGAGGGAAAGCTATGAAATATGTTTTATTCCTGATGACGACTACCGCGGCTTCCTGAACAGAAAAGTACCCGGCTTGAAAGAAAAAGTTGAAGGCGGAGATTTTGTCGATACCTCCGGAAAGGTAATGGGCAAACACAAAGGATACCCATTCTATACCATCGGCCAGCGGAAAGGCCTGAATGTGGCTGTTGGAGAACCTTTGTACGTTAAGGAGATCAAAGCGGATTCCAATACCATTGTACTGGCAAAATCAAATGAACTCTTCAAAGATGAGTTTTTCATCAGCAGCTTTAATCCCATTAAATACCCGTCGGTAAAAGATGGTATGGAAGTCAGCGTTAAGATAAGGTATAAAGACAAGGGGCACCCTGCCAGGGTTTACAATCAAAAAAACCTGGTAAGGGTTGAACTGCAAAATAAAGTGCCTGCCATAACGCCCGGACAATCAGCAGTTTTATACGAAGGCAAAGATGTGGTGGGCGGTGGTTTTATCGAAACATCTATATAGGTTTTTATTTTTTTATATGAAAAAATTTTTTACAAAACAATCATTGCCGGTACTGGCCCTGGTTTTTTTCCTGAGCCTTGTACCTGCATTCTGGGGGTGTGAACAGGAGGAGGGAGAACCTGCGCACATGGGTTATGGGTATTTTCCTGATACCAGAGGACATTGGGTCATTTACGAAGTGGACTCCATCGTTTATGATGATTTCACAGGGGAGGTGGATACTTTTTATTATCAGGTGAAAGAGGTGATCGAGAGTGTTTTTATTGATGCGGAAGGGAAAGAAAGTTTGCGCCTTGAACGCTTTATACGGCAGGATTTTGAAGATGACTGGAATATAAAAAACGTCTGGAAGGCCAGGGTTTTGCCATCCAGGGCAGAAAAAACCGAAGAAAACATCACCTACATCAAACTGGTTTTCCCGGTTCGGCTCAACGCCCATTGGGATGGTAATGCCTATAATTATCTTGAAGAGCAACAATACCGCATCACCGATTTGCACCAAAACTACCAGGCCGGGGAACTGACTTTTGATTCAACTGTTACCGTGCTTCAAAAAGATTTTGAAACATTGATCAGCGAAGACTTTCAGAAAGAAATTTATGCAAAAGGAGTGGGGATGGTCTTTAAAAAATTCGTTGAATTGAACAAAGAGGTTGACGGAACCATTGTAAGTGGAGTAAACTACAGCTATTCTGTGCTGGATTATGGAAAAGAATAATTGACCACGGATATGTCATGACCGCCTTCATAAAATACCTGGCCCTGTTGTTTTTTTTCTCAGCAACTGCTTTTTCTGCAACGGCAGAAAATGAATTTACGCCTTATAAATACTGGGTTTCATTTACTGATAAAGAGGGAACACCTTATACTCTTGACAATCCATCAGCCTTTCTCAGTCAGCGTTCCATATTGCGCCGCCAAAACCAGGGCATTGCCCTTACTCATCACGACCTTCCGGTAAACCCGGCTTACCTTGACAGCCTGACCATTGACACGGCAGTAACTTTCTATTATTCCAGCAGGTGGCTCAACGGGGCACTTATCAGCACTCTGGATGAAAACGCTTTACACAGGATAAGCCAGCTGTCGTTTGTCGAAAACATTGAATATGTTAAGCCGGTAATAGAAGACAAAACAGACTTGCAGGAAGGGCCTGAACCCGGCCCCTTAAAGAAAGCTGCCATTCAATCGGAAAAGAGCTTTTCCGATTTTTCTTATGATAGTCATAATTTTTCTTCCGCCCATACCGGTTGGGAATTTTCGTTTTCTTCATCAACCTATGGCTACTCTGTTACTCCCATTTACATGCTTAATGGGCAGCATTTGCACAGAGAAGGCTATTGGGGCGATGGAAAGGTAATAGCCGTGTTGGATGCCGGTTATCTGAATACCGACCAGGTACCCGCCTTTAATAACCTCTGGAATACTGGTCAAATTCTGGGAACCCGCGATTTTGTCGAACCAAAGGGAGATATTTTCCGTACCCACAGCCATGGGACCCTGGTACTTTCGGTAATGGGTGCAGTGCAGCAGGGTGAAGTGATGGGTGCAGCTCCTGAAGCTTATTACTGGCTGTTGCGAACCGAAGATGCCCGCAGTGAGTTTCGCATTGAAGAATACAACTGGCTGGCCGGAGCGGAGTTTGCCGATAGCGTGGGAGCCGACATTATCAACTCATCCCTGGGATATACCCGCTTTGATGATCCTTTAATGGATTATGAGTATAATGATCTTGACGGGGAAACCACCATAGTGGCAAGGGCTGCCAACAAGGCTTTTGAAAGGGGCATCCTGGTAGTTAACAGTGCCGGGAATTATGCCAATCGTCCCTGGGGATACATTGGCTCTCCCGCGGATAGTTATGGTGCGCTCAGCACAGGAGCTACCGATGGCATGGGTTTGCGGGTCTCATTCAGTTCTTACGGGCCCTCCGCTGACGGACGCATCAAACCCGACATCATGGCCCAGGGCCTGGAAGTTCCGGCAATTGGCCCAACCGGACAAACAGCTTTTGTGGCCGGTACTTCCTTTTCTGCACCCTTGGTCTCTGCCATGGCTGCATGCCTGTGGCAAAAACACCCGGAAGCTTCTGCTTCCGAAATAAAAGAAGTCATCATTAAAAGCAGCCATCTATACTTAACACCCGATACCCTTCTGGGACACGGCATTCCGGATTTTGCAGAGGCCTCACGTATCCTTGACCCACAAGCATTTGAACAAAAATATGAGGAATGGCTAACGGTATTTCCCAATCCTTTGACCGCCCAATCGGTCCTGCAGTTCTACTCCGGTGAAATTAATACCGGCAATATCAAGATTTATGATATAATGGGAAAAGTGGTTTATTCTGAAAGCAACTTCCCCGTGGAAACAGGTTTCAACACCCTGCCGCTTGCCAAAATCCTTCAGAATCATCGTAATGGCGTTTACCTGTTGAGGGTAGAATTGGGTGGAAACTCCAGGGTGATCAAAGCCCTCAAAAACTGGTACTAAGGCGTTTTGTTTAACTGCCCCCTGATTCCGTCACTGCTTTTTTTGTCAAAAGTTAAAAGGATATTTCTACTGGTTTATAACCCAAAAAGTTTATCGTAATCATTTACGAGTAAATCTCATTGGCTTATACCGGTAATATCCCTGCAAATAAACTACAAATAACCACTTTATGCCGGTATTTTATTTGATTCATGCCGAAACACATAATTATGCCGGCTAATTTTCCACAGAGATTTTTTATAATAAGCATCCATTCCAAAAAACAATTTTTAATTTTAAACGTTGATTCTTATGAGCATAAACCTTAAAATCAACGATATTATGGATGTAAGAGAAGAATTTGATGCAAGAGTAAAAAGGCTTGAAAGCTTTATTGAGGATAAAGGATTTGGCTCAAAACAGTTAAAGAAAGCCAGGAAAGTACAAAGGAGCGTAAATGCAGTTATTTTTCTTGGCAGTTTAATAACTGTTGCCGGCATTACAATCTGGGCCCTTGGCAAGGATTAGCAATGCAATAGCTCATCATGCCCGGACATTAAAAAGCTGAATCAAAAGTCCTTAATTTTTAAAAATTAGCGAAAGCCCGCAATCAATTAGATTAGCGGGCTTTTTTAGCTGGGAAAAAATGCCAAATTTATTACTGTGCCGCCTCCTCTTGAAAATAAAAAAATGAAGCAACTTCGATAGTATTAAAAATAATTTCCTGCAAACCTTTGATCCGAAATTGGAAATGCTGGTAAAGCCATAAAAAAGCCAAATACATTGTGTTAGTATATTCTTTCCACAAAAGGCTTTCCGAATATGCACTAATTTTTTTACGTGGATATAAGTTTATTATTCCTTAAAGACATTTCCCTCCCGGCATTTAAGAAACAGTCAATGAACAAACAATTTTTTTTCGGGGCCGTATGATTAATTTTTATTTTTAATTACCAGGAATAATAAATATTAAAGAAACTTATCTATTGCAATAAAAGAAAATATTTCTGCCTAAATCACTGTTCCTAAAACTGTTATCCTGCTTTTTACAAAAATGTTTCCCTTTCTGGATTAAAAATATCCGGGAAGAGCTACGAACGGGTTAAAAATAATTCATTCTCCAGGGGATATTAAGTGCAAAAAAAGTATTCCTTTTTCCATTTTGGTATTGACAATTAAATTTCTAATAATTTCCGGTGAAAATTTCGGGATATTAGCTCAGGGCTCTTCCAGATTAAAAAGTGAATGGCTATTTAGCATTAATAAGGGGGGAAGCGGAGCAATTTAAAAAAAACCAATCCGGAAAACGGTACTGCATGTCTTTCCAATCGAAGAAAACTATTCTTGAAAAAAATAAATCATTGTTTTTTCAAGCTATTAATTAAAATTTTCCAAAATTAAATTTATAAATCCCCTTTAATTCATGATCTTAAATTCACAAAAAACAACTGTCAAAAAGTAAACAATATATATTTGTGGACTTAAAGTATTTCACTTTTGTTAACTAGTTCCATAACAAACCCACTAGCAAGGTAATGCACGTTTGTGAAATGGATGCAATAATAACTTTTGTTAATTTAATTAAGTAAACTAAACATTAATTTAGTTTACAAGATAAATTTCAGATTATCAAGTATTTTTTTTCCTTCATACCAGTATTTTATAACTATTATATAATACTTTACTTTAAATTATATTGCAAATAATTATTAACTGGAATTTAAAAAATAATTTAATCGTAAATTGTTGTTTTATAATAATCTTTATACGGTTTAAGTTAGTATTACTTTAAGTTTTTTATCTATTTCTATTTGTAAATTGTTAGATTTTTACTTTCTTATAACGAATTCAATAGGTTTTTTTCTAACTTTACAACATTGTGAAACAATATAAATAGTTGAACCGATGATTCAGCGGATTCAAAAAATTATCCGGTACAAGAACTTAACCTCTTCCCGCTTTGCTGATAAAATTGGTGTACCCCGTTCTACCATCTCTCACATTCTTTCGGAAAGGAATAAACCAAGTCTGGAGGTTATTCAAAAAATCCTTGATGCTTTTCCTGATTTACAAACCCAATGGCTGGTAAGAGGCGAAGGGCAAATGGTAAAAGGGGAACACACATTATTTCCTGAGGAGGATTTTAATGATACTGAACAGGACACAATGCATTATAAAACCCAACAGGAAAAGCCTGTTGATGAAAAAGACGAATTCTCTTCCATATCCTCCCAGGAAAATAAAAATGACGATGCGGAGACTTCATCCAGGGAAATTTTGAAAGGAGAAGAGGGTATCTCCAGGACAAAAGAAATGGAGAGAACAAGCCAATCAAGGGAAACAGCAGAAAAAAAAGAAACTCCTGCAACTGCGCGACAGGGAAAAATTGTAAGGGTTTTGTTGTTTTATGATAATGGTCGATTCAAGGAATATTTTCCTGAGAAAGAATAATTATTGCTAAAAAATAAATTTTAATGGTAACCTGAGGCGAAAAACAGCCTAAAATCTTTCCAGGCTTGAAAAAAAGAAATTGCATTCCCTGATGGCATTCTGATCCGAATCGCTTCCATGCACGGCATTGGACACCACGCTTGCACCAAATAATTTGCGCAGGGTGCCTTCTCCCGCTTTCCGCGGATCGGTTGCCCCGATCAGTTTGCGGTAATCTTCTACGGCGTTTTCCTTCTCCAGTATGGCCACTACAATTGGGCCGGAAGCCATAAACCTGGTCAATCGCTCAAAAAAATTCTTTCCCCTGTGGATTTCGTAAAAAGCTTCAGCCTGCTCAAGGCTCAGGTGAAGGTATTTGAGTGCGGTGATACGAAACCCGGCTTTATTGATCCTTGCAAGGATGGGACCAACGTAACCGTGTTCAACGGCATAAGGTTTGATAAGGGTTAAGGTTTGGTTGCTCTTTTCCATGAAAAGCTTGCTTAAGTTTCCGGGAAAGGCATAGAAGTTTTATAGCTTATATGCTTTCCCGGTATTATTAAACCAAAATATTCATAAAAATAATTAATTTAAATATTACGAAAAACAAACTGACCGATTTTTTTTAACTTTGCATTGAATATTAATGAGAAGCACCACTTTGGACCCAACACTTATTGACCAGGTAAAAAGCCTCCTTAATGATAAAAACCTGCCAATTGGCATCGTAGCCCACACCAATCCTGACGGAGATGCAATTGGTTCCTCCCTTGGAATGTTTGAATACCTGAAGCAAAAGGGCTTTAAGCACGTCCATGTGATCACACCCAATGAATATCCTTCCTTTTTGCATTGGATGCCAAACAATGATCAAATTACAGTGGCCACTAAAGCACCCGGGGAGGCCAAAAAAATGATCCGGGAGGCAGCGGTTCTTTTTTGTTTGGATTTTAATGGATTAAGCCGAACCGACCAACTGGAAAAATCCATTTCCGGCAGCCCTGCCAAAAAAATCATGATCGACCATCATCCCCAGCCGGGCGAAGGGTTTGATTTGGTGATTTCCGATGTAATGGCAAGCAGCACCTCAGAGTTGATCTATGATTTGATTGCCGCAATGGGGGATGAAAAATTAATTAACCAGAAAATAGCACAATGCCTTTTGGCCGGTATTATTACCGATACAGGCTCTTTCAGTTATTCCTGCAATCAACCCAAAACTTATAGAATTGCAGCCAAACTGGTGGAAACCGGTTTGGATGCCCAGAAAATTCACCGGCTGATTTACAATACCTATTCTGCCGACAGGCTAAGACTGCTTGGTTATTGCCTGAGTGAGAAACTGGTTGTTCTTCCCGAACACCAGGCTGCTTATATCAGCCTTACTCAAGAAGAGCTCGACCGTTTCAATCATCAGGTAGGAGATACCGAAGGGATCGTGAACTATGCAATGAGTATTAAAAATATCATGCTGGCTGCACTTTTTATCGAAAAATCAGATCACGTTAAAATTTCCTTCCGCTCAGAAAACAACTGGAACGTTAACCTTTTGGCCAGGGAATATTTTAATGGAGGAGGGCATAAAAATGCAGCCGGGGGAAAAAGTTTTGAACCCCTGAAAGATACGTTATTACATTTTGAATCGTTGGTTAAAAAAGAGGTCATTTTAACACTCTCAACAGAAGAAGATGAGCATCAAAAATAAATCCATAGGTAAGTTCCATTATCCACTAATGTTTGTGGGGCTTTTGCTGGCTTTTTTATTTTCTTCTTGCGGTGAAACTGCCCAGGAAAGAGAATTGCCCGATTCGGAAACCCTTAAGGAAACCCTTGCAGAAACCAATAAGCTTTTGTTAAGCACCGAAGATCAGGAAATTCGTGATTTTGTGGAAAGATATGGCTGGGAGGTAAAGGAAACCGGCTCAGGCCTAAGGTATTATATTTACCACGAAGGAGACGGTCCCCCTGCCAAAACCGGGAACATTGCCTCAATTGATTATAGTATCCACCTGATCACCGGCGACCGGGTATATTCTTCAGAAGAAGAGGGGCCAAGGGAATTTGAAATTGGAAAAGGCGGGGTTGAATCCGGACTGGAGGAGGGGATTTTACTCCTTCGGCAGGGAGACAAAGCAAAATTTATTTTACCTTCGCATCTGGCACACGGAGTGCCCGGCGATGGCGTTAAAATACCCAAACGGGCCACCATCGTTTATGATGTTGAATTATTGGAACTGAAATAAACCCTACTATTAAATTATAAAACTTTGATCATGAAAAAATTGAAATTGCTATTCTTAACCTTTGTTGTTGGATTTTTTGCCGCATGCGCTCCGGCTGAAAAAGAATTTACCGAAACAGAAAGCGGCTTAAAATATAAATTCCATGAACGCACAGGGGAAGATATGGCGGAATTGTTTAAAATCCTCAGTCTGGATATGGTTTACCGAACCAGAGCAGATGACTCTTTATTGTTCGACAGCAGAACAGCCGAAATGCCTGTTTACATTGAGTTGATTGAGCCTGAGTATCCAGGTGATATTTATGAGGGGCTGGCCCTGATGGCTGAAGGCGACAGCGCTTCCTTCATTCTGGATGCCGAAAATTTCTTTGTATATACTGCAGGGATGGGCCAATTGCCCGACTTCCTCGAACCCGGAACTGAACTTTTGTTTGACATCAAATTAAGAAGCGTGATGTCAGAAGAGGAGTTTATGATTGAGCAACAGCAGATGGTTGAAGAAAGAATGAGAGAAAGTGAAGATCTTGAAGATGCGGAAGAGGGCCTCAGGGATGAATACCTCATGGAGCAGGAAATTACCCAGGAACCCCTCGAAAGTGGATTGTACTTTATTGAAAAAGAGCCCGGCACAGGTGCAGAAGCCACACCGGGAAGCACCGTTTCCGTGCATTACGAAGGCCGGTTGCTGGACGGTACCGTGTTTGACTCTTCCTACGAAAGGGGAGAGCCCATTGAGTTCGTTTTAGGACAGGGACAAGTGATCCGCGGATGGGACGAAGGCATTAACCTGATGCGGGAAGGCGGAAAAGCCAGGCTGGTTATTCCTTCTCACCTGGCATATGGCGAAAGAGGCGCCGGACAAACCATTCCACCTTTTTCCACTTTGGTTTTTGATGTGGAACTGGTGGAGGTGAATTAATTTTTTTTCAACTTTTTTTGAACCATGAAAAAGCTGCATGCCTTTGGGTTTACCCTAAAGTGGCGCAAAAGCCTGATGACATCCATTGGGCTTTTGTTTGTTCTGTTTCTCGGGTTTTCCGGGTGTCGCCCCGCCCGGGAAATTGCCGCTCCGGCTACCGGAACAACCGAATCAGGCCTGGAATATACCATTACTTACCGTGGCAACGGTAAAGCCGCAGAAAAAGGGGATATGGTTAGTTTGCACTATATCGGAAAACTGGAGGATGGAAGCGAATTTGACAGTTCCTTTGAAAGGGGAGAACCCGTTAGTTTCAGACTCAGCGGCGGACAGGTAATCCCGGGCCTGGAGGAAGCCATTTCCCTGCTCAGGGAAGGCGATAAAGCTACCCTGGTCATCCCTCCCGAACTGGCTTATGGCGAAAATGCTTTTGGACCCGTTCCTTCCAATGCTTACCTGACATACGAAATAGAGCTGCTGAGTGTGATCTCTCCAAAGGAATCTCTTGAAGTGGAAGGGGTGGATAAACTAAAAACCCCCGGTGGAGTGGAATATGCCATTGTGGAAAAAGGTTCAGGAAAACGCCTGACTTCGGAAATGCACGTAAAAGTGCATTACACCGGGTATTTTGAAGATGAAAGCATTTTCGATTCCTCCTACGAAAGAGACCACCCCATTGAGTTTATCCTGGGAAGAGGCATGGTCATTCCCGGGTGGGAAGAAGGCCTGCAAAACCTCAGGGTGGGCGATAAGGCCAGGATGTGGATACCCTACCAAATGGCTTATGGTGAGCAGGGCCGAAGGCCCATCCCCCCGGAAACGGACCTCTTTTTTGATATTGAAGTGCTGGAAGCACGAGCGGTTGAAAAGCCCAAACCTTTTGAAGTGGAAGGAAAAGATACCCTTACCACCCATACCGGCCTTCAAATGATCTTTGTTGAGGAAGGCGAAGGAGACCATCCCGAACCCGGCCATGAGCTGCTGGTTCATTATTCGGGTTACCTCACCGACGGAACCCTTTTTGACTCTTCGGTTCAGAGGGGTGAACCCTTTCGTTTTATCCTCGGCCAACGTCAGGTTATCAGGGGATGGGATGAAGGATTTGCCCTGATGCGTAAAGGAACCCGTGCCCGTCTGATCGTGCCCCCAAACCTTGCATACGGCGAAAGGCAAATGGGACCCATTTCACCCGGTTCCACATTGGTATTTGATGTGGTGCTGATTGATTTCAAATAAAAAGCATTGTTTACTTTAAATTAATTATCCCAAATGACATTATTGCAGATAAGCTGGGATGCAAGTCCCGAAATTTTTCGGATTGGCAGCCTTGCCGTTCGTTGGTACGGTTTGTTCTGGGCGCTGTCATTTTATTTTGGCTATGAAATAATTGCCCGCATCTTTAAGAAGGAAGGCCTTCCACAAAAACATGCCGACAAGATCCTGATTTATATGGCTATTGGCAGTATTGTCGGGGCAAGGCTGGGACATTGCTTTTTTTACGACTTCGACTATTACATTCGTCGCCCGTTAGAGATCCTGATGATATGGCAGGGAGGCCTTGCCAGTCATGGCGGTGCCATCGGCATTTTGATTGCCCTGTATTATTATCAGAAAAAAGTCAGCACCCAGTCTTTTACCTGGCTGCTCGACCGACTGGTAATTCCCATTTCCCTGGCCGCTGGTTTTATCAGGATGGGAAACCTTATGAATTCAGAAATATACGGGGTGGAAACCAGCCTGCCCTGGGGATTTATTTTTGAGGCCAGGGGAGAAACCCTACCCAAACATCCTACCCAGATATACGAAGGCCTGACCTACTTCCTTCTGTTTATCGCCCTGGGATGGATGTACATCAAAAAAAGAAAAACAATCCCGGAAGGATACCTGACAGGTATTTTTGCCATCACCATGTTTACTGCACGCTTCCTTATCGAATTCATCAAACAGCCCCAATCCGATTTTGAAACAGGAATGCTTTTAAATATGGGGCAGATTTTAAGTATCCCGGCCATCATCGCCGGAATAGGGTTTTTGATCTATGCCCGGCGAAAAAAGAAAAAGCAGGAAGAAAAGAAATAAAACCTTAAGGTTTATAAATCAAAAAGATGCCCGGTCGTTTATGAAGATCGGGCATTTCTTTTTTCCAACGGCCTATGCTCCGGGTTTGGATCCATTCATTGGAAGTAGTAATATCGCAGGCAATACAAAGCATTGTTGATGGGTTACAGTTTTTGACAAGGTCTTCCAGCATTTTGTTGTTCCGGAAAGGCGTTTCCATAAAGATCTGCGTTTGGCTTTGCTGGTATGCCTGTTGCTCTATTTCCTTCATCTTTTTAATCCGTTCTGCCTTGCTGATGGGAAGATAGCCGTGAAAAAGAAAATGTTGCCCGTTAAATCCCGAGGCCATTAATGCCAAAAAAACAGAGCTTGGACCCACCATCGGGATCACCCTGATCCCTTTGCTGTGGGCGATTTTCACTACTACCTGCCCGGGATCGGCTATTCCCGGGCAACCGGCCTCTGAAAGCAACCCGACATTATCCCCTTGCAGGGCAGGACTTAAAAAATCGTCCAGTTCTTCAGCAGCGGTATGCTTATTCAGCAGAAAAAACTTCACCTTTTCAAAATCCCGTTTGTATCCCATCTGCCTTAAAAACCTCCGGGCCGTGCGAAGATCCTCAACAATAAATACGCTCAATTCACTGACCACCTTATAATTTAACCCGGGCCAGATCCAGTCAGGCTGCTCGCCACCCAACCCGGAGGGTATCAGAAACAAGCTTCCTTTTGGTTTTTTCTCTGAATACATAACAAGCGGTTAATGTTTGTTAAAGGAACGGTTGTCAAGCCAGGGAAGTTTCAGCAGGTCGACGTTTCCCCCCGAAAGGATCACACCGGTTTTTTTGCCCTTAAAAATTCCGGGGTTTTCCAGTATAACGGCCAAAGGGACGGCTGCACTAGGCTCCACCACAATTTTCATCCTTTCCCAAATCAAAAACATGGCCTGAATAATGGTCTCCTCCCCGGCAGTTAAAATATCTTCGGCACCTCCCATAATGATGGGAAAGGTTTTGGATCCCAAAGAGGTGCGCAACCCATCGGCAATGGTTTGCGGATTCTGGGAAGGAATAAATTCTTTTTTTTGAAAGGATTGCCATGCATCATTGGCCATAAGGGGCTCTGCCCCATATACTTTGGTTTTGGGGGAGAAGTACCTGGTACTGAGGATGCTTCCGCTGAGCAGCCCGCCGCCCCCAACGGGAACCACAAGACAATCGGGGGTTTCTACCTCTCCGAAAAGTTCGGCAGCTGCGCTAGCCTGACCGGCAATAATGGTATAGTTATTATACGGATGGATCTCCACGGCAGCGGTTTTTTTGATCACTTCCCTGAGTGTGGCTTCCCGGTCCAGGAGGGTAGGCTGGCAAAAAGTTACTTCTCCGCCATAACTTATAACAGCCTCCACTTTTATGCGGGGCGCATTCTCAGGCATAACGATATATGCTTTTATTCCAAGATTACGGGCAGCAAGGGCAAGCGCCTGCGCATGGTTGCCAGAGGAATGCGTAGCTACTCCTTTGGCATGCTGGGCTTCGGGAAGGGTTAAAATGGCATGGGAGGCACCCCGGAACTTAAATGCTCCGGCCTTTTGAAAATTTTCGCATTTAAAAAACAATAAAGCCCCGCTAAGCTCATTCAGAGCCGAAGAGGTTAAAACCGGGGTTTGATGTATAAATGGTGAAATGATCTTTCTGGCCCGGCTTATGTCATCCCTTAGGGGAGAGCTCTTTAATGGGGCGTTCACTTTTTATCGATTTAGTGGTTCAGATCTTTCAGGATTACATCACAACTTTTGTCCAGCATGTTAAAGACATTTTTAAAGCCATCTTCTCCACCATAATAGGGATCAGGCACCTGCCGGTCTTCTCCCGGATAAATGGTGTTAAGGATCAGATCCACTTTTTTCAGGTCGTTTTCATTCCTGGCCAGTGCAGCCACATCGCCATAATTGGTACGGTCCATTACAAAAATTTTGTCGAAATCCTCAAAATCCTCAACCTGAAACTGCCGGGCCCTTTGGTAGGATAAATCGATGCCATTTTTTTTGGCAATTTCCTGGGCCCTTACATCCGGCTCCTCACCGACATGATAGGCAGCAGTTCCGGCAGAGTCTACCTTAATGGATAATCCCTTGAGGTTAATTTTGTTTTTTAATATCCCTTCGGCCAGGGGTGAACGGCAAATATTTCCAAGACAAACCATTAAAACCTTCATAAAATAAATTTTAAAAACCCAAAAATAAAAAACCCGGAAACGCAAAATGACAAAACAGGTTTCCAGGATTTGAAAAATATTTATTTAATATCCTGTTACAACCTCACTTTAATCATGTTTTCCAGTTCATCAACATATTTTTTAAAGTTCTTATCTGTATCGGCCAGGTTTTTTACGGTCTTGCAGGCATGCAATACCGTGGCGTGGTCTTTATTCCCGCATTTACTTCCAATAGCGGCAAGTGAGGATTTGGTAAAGTTTTTTGAGAAAAACATGGCCAGCTGCCTGGCTTGAACGATTTCCCTTTTACGGGTTTTGGTGTGAATTTTTTCAATGGGAATATCAAAATATTCGCAGACGACTTTTTGAATATATTCCACGGTAATTTCCCGGGGGGTGTTTTTTACAAATTTCTCGATCACCCTGGCTGCTAATTCCGGGGTAATTTCTTTTTTATTCATGGAAGACTGCGCCAAAATAGAAATAAGGGCTCCTTCCATTTCCCTGACATTGGTACTGATGGTGCTGGCAATGAGTTCAACCACATTCTGTGGCATCTCCACTCCGTCATTGTAAATCTTTTTTTGCAGAATAGCCATGCGGGTCTCTAAATCAGGGGTTTGCAAGTCGGCAGACAAGCCCCATTTAAATCGCGAAAGCAACCTGGGTTCAATGCCTTTGATCTCCACCGGGGGCATATCACTGGTAATGACGATCTGCTTGCCGTTTTGGTGCAAATGGTTGAAAATATGGAAAAACACATCCTGTGTTTTTTCTTTTCCGGCAAGGCAGTGAATATCATCCACAATCAAAACATCGATCATCTGGTAAAAGTGAATGAAATCATTTTGGTTATTGTTTCGAACAGAATCTATAAACTGATTGGTAAATTGCTCAGAAGAAACATACAACACCGTTTTTTCGGGAAAATGATTTTTTACCTCAATACCAATGGCATGTGCCAAATGGGTTTTCCCTAATCCATTGGAACTATAAACCAGCAGGGGATTGAATGAGGTTTTTCCGGGGTTTTGCCCTACTGCCAGTCCTGCACTACGCGCCAGACGATTGCAGTCACCCTGAATAAAATTGTCGAAATTATAAGAATCAATGAGCTGGGGATGAATATTTAACTTTTTTAACCCGGGAATGACAAAAGGATTGGGGATCGCTTTGCCCTTATTGTGATTGATATCTAAAGGCATATTAACAGGTGGATTTTTCAGGGCTTTTTTGTTCAGTGTGGGCGCATGAACAGCAATGGGCGACTGGGAGCGGGAATTATAGGAATTATCCATGATGATGCTGTACTCTAACCTGCCATCCTGCCCAAGTTCCTTTTTTATGGTTTTCTTTAAAAGGTCTATATAATGTTCTTCCAGCCACTCATAAAAAAACTGGCTAGGCACCTGAATGGTAAGTACCTGATTAACTATCTTTAAGGGTTTAATGGGAGCAAACCATGTGTTGAAACTATTGGGACTGATATTATCCTTAATTACACTTAAACAACTCGACCAAACCTTTTCATGTTTTCTCTCCATCTGAATTAATTTTTTTATCGGTTACACCAGCATCTTCGATTGGGTTTGATTTTCAATTATCAAGGTATTTAAAGACCTCTTGTGGTTTTCTTAACAAATTTTAGTTAAAATCCGTTAATAAAAAAATTTTATACCTCTTGACTTTCATGAATTTTTATTGTATTCGATTCGACGAATTTTTCCCTGGTATTTTCGTGAAGGGTCACTTCCATTTTTCCCAGATGAACCCCGCCATAACCGGCCTGCCCTATATATACAGGCAGGTTTTGCCTGTTTTTTTCAACAGCAGGTGGTTCAAGCAGATGGTGGGTATGCCCACCCAAAATAATATCGGTATGGGAGGTATTCCGGGCCACCACCACATCACTTATCCTTTCTGAAGAAAATCTATACCCCAGATGGGAAAGGCAAATTACCAGCTCACAATCATACTGATTTTTAAGAATTTCTTCGGTTTCCCTTGCCTTTTCCAGCGGATCAAGGTATTTGGTATCGCCGTAAAGATTCCGGCTAACCAACCCTTCCGGATCAATTCCAAGACCATACAAGCCGATCTTAATTCCATTTTTTACCAATACTTTGTAGGAGCGGGTTTTTCCCTTTAAAATGGTTTGAGAAAAATCATAATTGGCCACCAGAAACGGGAATTCTGCATAGGGCAAAATTTCCAAAAAGCCTTCCAGGCCATTGTCAAATTCATGATTCCCAAAAGCAGAAGCATCATATTTCATTTTACTCATCAGTTTGAATTCGGGTTTGCCGCCAAACATATTAAAGTATGGGGTTCCCTGCAAAATGTCTCCTGCATCCACCAACAGCAATTCGGGATCAACAGTACGGTGCTTTCGGATCACAGTCGCTCTTCGGGCAAAACCACCCATTCCCGGATAATTGGGATCATTATCCGGGTAAGGATCCAGGCGGCTGTGTACATCGTTGGTATGTAAAATGGTGAGTTGCCGTATTCCGCCGTTTTGAAATGCAAAGGTGGAAAGCCCCGTGAGTGTTCCGGCCCCGGCAATTCCCAGAATTTTCAAAAACTCTCTTCTGCTGGTAAATTTCATCGATGGATCATTGGATTAATAAAAAATCGTCTTTAAATTTTGGTTTCTTTTTTTTAATAAAAAGTCAGGATAAAAAAATACCACTTAATTGAATATTCCTTGCTTTTATTTATAAAAAGCAGATAACCCTTGCCCTAATGATTTTTCATTAAGGTTGGTTCAGAAAAAAACTGCTATTAACAGCGAATTCATCCCTTAAGGCTCCCCCCGACAGAACACCTTAAAAAATGACACACCCATACAACAAGAAAGTATGAGTAAAAAGGACTTTTAGTCCTTATAATAAATCCGCCCATCGAGTTGAGAAGTAATTTTTTTTCCTCTCTCATGTTGTTTTTCCAGGTGCTGTATAATGGCATCCCTGATTCTTAATCCAATCAACTCTGATTTTTGCGGCTGAAGAAAGAAATCCATGCGGTCGCCTCCGCCGGCCAGATAATCGGAGGTAACCACTTTATATGAACGATCCGGGTCAAATGGTTCTCCCTGGATCTGAATAATTTCCGGTTCATTGTCTTTGATACCAAGCCTAATCCCTGAAACGGGCATGCCGACTTGGCTTTCGGCAAGGTATTGAAACAATTCCCTGGTCCTTTCTGGACTAAGGGTTATAACAACAATCTCATTTTCAAATGGCATTAATTCAAATATTCGTCCCCGGGTCACAGGGCCTTCGGGTATAGAGGTGCGCAAACCACCATAATTGAGAAGGCAAAAATCAATGGGTTTTCCGTCCTCAGGGGAATATAACTCCCGGGCCTTATCCAGTACCAGATCGGCTACAAAATTATTCAGCAGGCCTTCAGGAGAATCTTTTTGCATGGCTTGTTCGGAGTAAGCCAAAACTTCGGTCATTTCCGCCTCCAACTGCTCACGGTATGGGGCAATGGCAGCATCTACAGCAGAATCTTTAACAGGCGCATTAATACTGTCCAGCCGAATCACCTCCCCCTCAACAACCCGATGATCTAAAGCAGGGGTACAGCTCCAAAAACCAGCAAAAAGAATAAATATAAAAGAAAGGCAAAGGTTGCGGTTTATTCTCATGGGTTATATAATTAACTCGGGATTGCATCGCAATATTAAAACTATTTGGTATAAAAAGCAAACAAAAAAGATCGGTTAACCTAATTTAAAACTAATTCATTTAAGAACCATGATAGGCATTGTATGGTTTTGATAATCAGAAATTTAAAACACACCCCCAATTTGTTTATAATCAGATAGTACGGATAAATTTATTGAAAATAAAGGCATTAATAATGGAAAAGGTTATTTGGTTTCCAGATAACGAATTGCTACTCCCGGGATTTTTTCCAGATCCCGAATCACGGCATTTTTAATCTTTTTTCTCACAGAGAAAGTGAGTTTACAGGAAAGGTCAAAATCGTGTTCAAGCTGCGGAAGGTCATAATCTTTCAGTACCTTCATCACCTCGTTCATTGAAAGGTATTCAAAAGTAAGCTGGTAGTGGTCGCGAATGGTTTTGGTAATAACTTTTGTGTTATCCAATGCATCCCTGCTTGCTCCTTTATAGGCGTTAATTAAGCCTCTGACCCCTAATTTGGTCCCTCCAAAATACCGCACCACCACAATCAGGATATTGGTAAGGTCATCCGACAAAATCTGCCCGTAAATAGGCTTTCCGGCCGTACCCGAAGGCTCACCGTCATCATTTTGCCGGTAATGCCCTTTATCGGCACCAAGCACCCAGGCATAACAATGATGCCTTGCATCGTAAAACTCCTTTTTAACATCGCTCAGAATTTCCTTGATCTGCTCCTCTTCGTTTACAGGGTAGGCAAGGGAGATGAATTTGCTTCCCTTGTCCTTGTATAACCCCTTTGAAGGAGCAGCAATGGTTTTGTAGGTGTCTGCGTGAGTCATGTAAAATCAACACTAACTGCTAGTAATTCAAATAATTCCTGAACCAGTAAAAGGTTTCTTTTCCTATGATGATCTGCGAAAGGTTGGAAGGTTTGATTAAAGGGGCACGGGTGCCATCACCAAAAAATTTTGGCCCTCCAAAAACCCTTGCCTCATCCCATATATCCTGATCAATAAACCCCTGAAGGAGGTTTTGACCACCTTCAACAAAAAGGGACTGTATGCCTTCTTGATGCAAATGTTTAAGGATACGCCTCAGGGTCATTTCATCAAATGGTATTTTAATAAAGGAGGTGTTTTTCTTTTTTTCATCTTTTTGCCTGTTAAAGACCAGCGTATTTTGAGAGCCATCCAATACTTTTACGGCAGGGGGGAGGGTCAGGTCCTTATCAATGATCACCCTGATTGGCTGCTTTCCTGACCAATCGCGCACGTTTAATCCGGGATTGTCTTTGCGGACAGTTTCCGTGCCCACCATAATGGAGGCTTCCTCCGAACGCCATTTATGCACCAACATGCGAAGCTTTTCTGTGGTGATCCAGGTAGGCCGGATCGCTGATTCCGGAGCCCGAAGAGAATCAATGAATCCATCTGCGGTTTGTGCCCACTTTAAAATTACAAAAGGCCTCTTTTTTTCGTGATAAACAAAAAAGCGCTTATTTAATCGCAGGCATTCTTCTTTCATGATCCCGGTTTCTACTTCACAACCGTGATCCCGAAGGCGAAAGATCCCTTTACCGGCAACGGAATCAAAAGGATCAACGCATCCAACCACTACCTTTTTGATCTTTTTTTGAACGATCAGGTCGGTGCAGGGAGGCGTTTTTCCGAAATGACAACAAGGCTCCAGGTTAACGTAAAGGGTGGAATGGGGCAGCAGGTTGGGGTTTTTTACCGAATCAATGGCGTTTACCTCTGCATGAGGGCCTCCAAATTGCCGGTGAAAGCCTTCTCCGATAATCTTTTTATCGTGCACAATCACACAACCCACAAGGGGGTTGGGGGCAACATATCCCTGACCTTTCCTGGCCAGATCAATGCAGCGTTGCATATAGTGTTCATCTGTCATAAAAGGCATATTCCAAACTACCCGTCAAAATTAGCATATTATCCCGAAAAAGGTTAAATGGAATAAAACAGGAAAAAATAACAGCAGCTTGTCTGGTTTATTCGTCTCCGCGGGCATCAATCTCTTCCAGAACATTTTTCACCACAGTAATGATGGTTTTAATGTCTTTCTCAAGGGAAGCAAACAAGGGGTCTATTTCTTTAAAGCTGACCATGTTTTTCAAGGATTGCTGAAGGTTCTGAACTTTGGTAGCCGTTTCAGGAAACCCAAGATAATAAAAGCCGGGTTTGATCTTGTGCAACAAAGAAGAGGC
>SKVW01000038.1 GCA_007129255.1 Bacteroidales bacterium | reverse complement strand
TGTTGACCAATCTGGGAGCTATGGAAGCATCAGGCCTGGAATTTTCCCTGCATACCATTCCTGTTTTAAGGGATGAATTCCGATGGGAGATCGGTCTTAATGCCTCCTGGAATGAAACAGAGATCACCCGACTTGTTGCAGCAGACGACCCCGATTTTATTGGAATATTTACCGGGATGATTATGGGCGGTGTAGGAAACAATGTTCAAATTTTAAGTGAAGGCCATGCTCCCTATCGGTTTTTCGTTTATGAGCAGGTTTATGATGCTGATGGTAACCCGCTGGAAGGAGAATATGTTGATCAAACCGGAGAGGGAAATATTACCGACGCTGACAGGATACATTATAAAGATCCTGCTCCTGATTTTTTCATGGGCTTATCTTCTGCTTTAACATATGGGCCATGGCAATTGTCTTTTTCCGGCAGGCTGAGTCTTGGCAACTACGTGTATAACAATGTCAGTTCATTTTTTGGAAATTACAGCAGGGCTTTCAGGGCCGAAGGGCCGTACCTTTCCAATATCTCTTCCGGAACCCTGGGAAAGGGGTTCATGAATCCGCAATATTTGTCCAGTCATTATGTGCAGGATGCCTCCTTTTTTCGCATGGATCATATTACCCTTGGGTATCAGTTTGAACAGCTAATTGGCGGACGCGCCCGTATTGGCCTTTCCGCAACCGTTAACAACCTGTTTGTCATTACCCCTTATGAAGGTACTGATCCGGAAGTGGTCAGGGGAATAGACATGGGAATATACCCAAGGCCAAGGATATTTGTGCTTAGCGTCAATGCTGCCTTTTAAAAAGCAGAAAAGCCACCGTTAAACCAGTACCTTGCCGTCCATTTCTTTTGGTATGGGCAGATCCATCATGGTAAGGATGGTAGGGGCCAGATCGGCCAGGCGGCCGGGCTTGATTTGCTTGTGATCTTTATCGATCAGCCAGCAGGGCACGGGATTGGTGGTATGTGCCGTGTTGGGTGATCCATCCCGGTTAACCACATAGTCGGCATTGCCATGATCGGCGGTAATGATCATGCTGTAACCATTTTTTTCAGCGGCTTCCACAACCTCTTTCAGGCAACTGTCCACGGTTTCCACGGCTTTTTTTATGGCCTCTATCACACCGGTATGACCCACCATGTCGGGGTTGGCAAAGTTCAGGCAAATGAAATCATGCTTTTGTGCGTTGATCTCATTGACCACGGCATCCTTTACCTCAAAGGCACTCATCTCGGGTTGCAGGTCATAAGTGGCCACTTTGGGCGAAGGAACCATAACCCGTTCTTCTCCTTCAAATACCTGCTCCCTTCCTCCGCTAAAGAAAAAGGTAACATGGGGATATTTTTCGGTTTCTGCAATGCGCAGTTGCTTTTTGCCATGATAAGCAAGTATCTCTCCCAAAGAGTTTTTGATGTCCTCTTTTTCAAAAGCGACCTTTACCTTTTTAAACTCCTTGTCGTACTGGGTCATGGTAACATAATGCAGGGGCATGGGTTTCATGTCATGATCGGGCATGTCTTGCTGGGTCAGCACGGTAGTGATCTCACGCAGGCGGTCGGTGCGGAAGTTAAAGCAAATGACCACGTCGTCCTTTTCTACTGTGGCAAGTGGGTTGCCCTGTTGACCGGTAATTACTTTGGGTTTGATAAACTCGTCTGTTACTTTCTCATCGTAAGATGCCTGTATGGCTTCTTCCGCGCTGGAATACTTTTCTCCTTTTCCGTCTACCAGCATATCGTAGGCAAGCTTAATCCTTTCCCATCTTTTGTCGCGGTCCATGGCGTAATATCTTCCGCAAACCGTGGCGATCTTACCCGCTGATTTTTCCAGGTGGGATTCCAGGTCTTTTATAAAACCTTTGCCACTGTATGGATCGGTGTCACGTCCATCGGTAAAGGCATGAATGTAAAGGTTCTCAAAGTTTTGCTTTTTGGCCATATCGCAAAGGCCAAACAGGTGATCCATGGCTGAATGAACGCCCCCGTCGGATACCAGCCCGAAAAGATGTACTTTTTTCCCTTTTTCTTTGGCATAAGCAAAGGCTTCCTTTAAAACGGGATTGTCGAAGAAAGAACCGTCTTTTACCGCCTGGCTGATCTTTACCAGGTCCTGGTATACAATACGGCCGGCACCCAGGTTCAGGTGACCCACTTCCGAATTGCCCATCTGCCCCTCAGGAAGTCCTACATCTTTTCCTGAGGTACGCAGCAGGGTATGAGGCAATTTTTTATACAAATGGTCTGTGAACGGTACATTGGCATTGGCAATGATGTCCGATTCGCTTTGATCTCCTTTTCCCCAGCCATCCAAAATGACCAGCATTATTTTTTTATTTGACATAACAGGTATAATTTAATTTTTTGGTTTCCAATCAGTAATTTTTTCTGGTTCCGGAAAAAACGCAAACAAAACCCCCAACTTTTAAAAGTTATGGATTAAATCTCAGAAAGGGCTTTCCATCCTTATGCTTATCAGGGCATTTTTTAAGGAATGTTTTATTATCCCGTTGAGCGTATGGCCTCCACCGGGTCGAGCCGGGAAGCGGTCCAGGCAGGAACGAACCCCGAAACCAAACCTATAATAGCAGAAACATTCAAACCGAGTAAAATGTTGGAGGCCGTGAGCAAAAAGTTCATATCCAGGGCGTTGGTTATCAGATATCCTCCGGTAAAGACCAGGATCAGCCCAACAGTTCCCCCTATAAGGCTCAGCAGAATTGCTTCGAACAAAAACTGCAAAAGTATAAAATAATTTTTGGCACCCAATGCTTTTTGTATGCCGATGATGCTGGTGCGTTCACGCACAGATACAAACATGATATTGGCAATGCCGAAACCACCTACCAGGATTGAAAAGCCCCCGATGATCCATCCCGAAAGGGTGATTACAGCAAACATGCCGTCAAACCCCTGGGAAAGCAGGCTGGTCTCATTTAAGGCGAAATTATCATCGGCATAAGGTTTGAGTTGCCTGATGGAGCGCATGACCCCGGTAAGATCGTCGATCATTTCCTCATTGGAGATCCCTTCATGTGCTTTGGCCATGATCAATGGAGAAAACCTTTCGCTGTTTATATCAATGAATTGGTTGAGGAAATTAACAGGGAGTATCAGGGTTTCGTCGTGGTCGTTGCCAAAACCGCCGGTTCCTTCTTTTTTCAGAACCCCGATCACCTGCACATCCCGTCCGAAAACCTTGATGTTTTTCCCGATAGGGTCGATCCCTCCAAAAAGGTTTTCAGCCAGGTCAAATCCAAGTAAGGCAACGTTCCTGCCACCGGCAGATTCCAGGGCAGAAAAAAACCTTCCCTCCTCCATATCAAATACCCTCACCTGGTCGTAGTCAGCAGAAACCCCAACCACACTCAACCTTTCTATGCTAGTGCCAAGATATTCGATGGTGCGGGAGGTGGAGGCCAGAAAAGCAGAGGCTTCAACGGTATAAGTTCTCCTTTGCACTTGTTCCAATTCAGCCAGGCGGGGAACAGGCCTGCTGGCATATCGCCACCACTGGTAGTCTCCCCCAAACTGCCAGGGCCATTTTTGTATATATACCACATTTTCACCAAGGGAAGCCACACTGGTTCTGATCTGACGCTCCAGGGAGTCAACCGCTGTAAATACCGAAATGATGGCGAAAATTCCAATGGTGATCCCCAAAAGGGTGAGTACCGTGCGCAATTTGTTGGCCACAAGGGAGGTAAAGGCAAAAAAAGCGCTTTCCTTTATGAGTTTGATGATTAATATCATGTGGGTTTTCCCTTGTATTGAATGGGTTTATTTTTTTAGCGTTCGCATCAACTCCGTAGCATAAACAAAATCCTTGACCTCCTTGTTTTCGGTCTCCAGGATTTCATGCCGGGTACCCTGCCACCATAATGCGCCATTATAGATAAACGCCACTTTCTCCCCGATTTCCATCACACTGTTCATATCGTGGGTGTTAATTACCGTGGTCATGTTAAACTCCTTGGTGATCTCCCGAATCAGGTTGTCAATGACAATGGCCGTGCGGGGATCCAGGCCGGAGTTAGGCTCATCGCAAAACAGGTATTTGGGGTTGTTGGCAATGGCCCGTGCAATGGCTACCCTTTTTTTCATTCCTCCGCTGATCTCAGCAGGGTAGAGGTGGTTGGCATTGACCAGGTTTACCCTTTGCAGGCAGGTATTGGCACGTTCAATTTTTTCCTCCCGGCTCATTTTGGTAAACATCTCCAGGGGAAACATCACGTTTTCTTCCACGGTGAGGGAATCAAAAAGCGCGCCTCCCTGAAACAACATACCCAGCTCCTGCCGGATGACCCGCCGCTCTCTAAAACCCATTCTGGAAAAAACCCGCTCATCATAAAGGATCTGCCCCTGATCGGGCTCCAGCAGCCCAACCAGGCATTTCATCAATACGGTTTTGCCCGAGCCGCTTTGCCCAATGATCAAATTGGTCTTACCCTTTTCAAAAGATATGGTTACATCTTTCAAAACCGGTACATTATCAAATGATTTTCCCAAGTCCAGGGCTTTGATCATGCCAGAAGAATTTGTGTTAGAATAAGGTTAAACAAAATAATATAAATGCTGCTGAAAACCACGGCTTTGGTGCTGCTCTGCCCCACTTCCAAGGCTCCTCCTCTGGTAAAAAACCCAAAATACCCTGAAACGGTAGTGATGATAAACGCAAAGGCCACTGTTTTTATTAAAGCATAAATAATATCGAACGGTGAGAATTCAAATAAAATCCCGTAAACGTAATGGCTCAGGGGAACAACTCCGGTAATGGATGAAACCACATAACCTCCGAGAATACCTACAAACATGCTGAGTACAACCAGAAACGGGTTGATGATCACAGCTGCAACCACCTTGGGAAGAATAAGATACCCCGCTGCGTTGATGCCCATTATCTCCAGGGCATCTATTTGCTCTGTAACCCGCATGGTACCAATTTCGGATGCAATCCGCGATCCAACCTTACCGGCCAGGATCAGGCTGATCATGGTAGGTGCAAACTCTAATATGATGGCCTGACGGGTGGCAAATCCAATGGCGTACATGGGCAACAGGGGATGGTCGGTGTTAAATGCTGTTTGAATGGTCAATACCGCTCCCATGAACACCGAAATGATCACCACAATGCCAAGACTTTCCAGGCCCAGGTTGTCCATCTCTACAACGATCTGTTTCCGGTAAATCGATGCCTTCTCCGGTTTTTTTAAAATCACCGCGATCATCATGAAATACCTGCCCAGGTGGTATAATAATTTCATGCCATTTGTTTATTGGGATGCTAAATTAACCATATTTTGCGTTTGATTTAATATAAAAGTGGTAACAGAATCTGGAAGGCCGTTTTAATTTTATTATTTTTGACAATCGAAACTTTTTACCATGACCTTCACTTTTTCATACAGGAAGTTGCTTTCGCTTTTATTTATTGGCTTTTTTTTCCTGTTGTTATTTGGTTCCTGTTCCCTTTTCAGGAGCCGGAATTGTATCCCTTGTCCTGAGTGGAGTTATGAAATACAAGAGGAAAAAGAAACGCCGGTTGAAGTAGATGCAGCTTAATTTAAAAGAGACCCTTTCCCGTTTTGCCCCTCCCACGGGGATCGATCATCTCTGTGGTCTGGTAGTCAGCCACCATGTTCAACTGTTAGTAAAAAAAGGGCGTGTTTCCAAACTGGGGGATTTCAGGCCTGGTTTAAACGGATCGCCACATCGTATTTCTGTTAACGGGGATTTGAATCCTTATGCCTTTTTACTGGTACTCCTTCATGAATTGGCCCACTTGCAGGTATGGGAGCAATACCGTAATAAAGTTAAGCCCCATGGAAAAGAGTGGAAGAAAAGTTTTGGAGCGCTTATCAGAGAATTTGCCGGCAAGGAAAGTTTTCCTCTTCCCTTAAAAAGAACGCTGTTGGAATACTCATGGAATGTGAGGGCTTCGGGGGTGGCCGATGTGAAACTAACAAAAATTCTCAGGCAATATGATGCTCCCGGAAAGAAAAATGATGTTTGTTTTCTGGAAGAAATCCCGTTAAGAAGCCATTTTGTTGCCGGAAACGGAAGGGTTTTCCTGAAGGAAGAAAAAATACGGACCCGTTACCGATGCCTTTGCATGGATAACCAAAGAAAGTACTTATTTCATCCCCTGGCAAAAGTGATTCCATCCCAAGCGAAAAACAAGCAAATACAGATAAATTTTAAATAAAACAGATATGAACGAAAACAACTATGTAGTAATAATGGCAGGTGGTGTCGGAGAGCGTTTCTGGCCGATGAGCAGAGTATCAAGGCCAAAGCAGTTCATTGACATTCTGGGAACCGGCAAAACCCTTATCAGGCAAACTTATGAAAGGTTTGCCAAAGTCTGTGCCCCTCAAAATATTTATATTGTCACCAATAAAAAATACAAGGACCTGGTGCTGGATCAAATTCCCGGGATAAATCCGGAGCAGGTTATCCTGGAGCCCACCCGGAAAAATACCGCTCCTTGTATTGCTTATGCATCTTATAAAATCCATAAGATGAATCCCGATGCCAGGATTGTGGTTGCCCCTTCGGATCACATTATTCTCAAAGAGGAAGTTTTTACAGAGATCATTAAATCTGCCCTGCAGGCTGCAGGCGACGACTGCCTGTTAACCCTGGGCATTACCCCCAGCAGGCCGGATACCGGGTATGGCTATATTCAGTATATGGAAGATGATATCAGCCCCCATGATCACAGAATGAAAAAAGTGAAAACCTTCACCGAAAAACCCAATCTTGAACTTGCCGAGTCTTTCCTGAAAAGCGGAGACTTTTTATGGAATAGTGGCATTTTTATCTGGTCCGGTAAAACAATTATTGAGGCCTTTGAAAAATATCAACCGGAAATCAGCTATATTTTCAGGGAAGCCATTGATAAATACAATACCCCTGAAGAACAGGAATATATGGATGTAGCCTATGCCGCTTGCAAAAGTATCTCTATTGATTATGCCATCATGGAAAAAGCCGATAATGTATATGTTTTTATTTCGGATTTTGGATGGTCCGATCTGGGCACATGGGGTTCATTATTTGATGTGCGCCCAAAAGACGAAAACCAGAATGCAGTGATTGGCAAAAGAACCATGATCTACGATTCAAACCATTGTATTATCAACGTGCCGGATGATAAGCTGGTTGTTATACAAGGGCTGGATGATTACATAGTTTCTGAATCTGACAACGCCCTGCTGATTTGCAAAAAATCCCAGGAGCAGCAAATAAGGAAATTTGTCAATGACATCAAACTCAATAAAGGAGAAGAATTTATTTAAAAATTAACCAATATTTATCAGTATTCATTTTACCTTAAAAAACATGAGAAATAAATTATTGATTGCTGTTCTTGCTCTCGTGCTGGTTTTGCCCCTTAAGCTGAAAGCCGATGAGGGGATGTGGCTTCCTTTTTTAATTGAGGATGCCCTTTTTCAGAAAATGCAGGAAATGGGGTTGAATCTAAGTCCCGAAGAAGTGTTCAGTTTCACCGAATCCAGTATCAAAGATGCGGTGGTGAGTTTTGGAGGCTTTTGTACCGGAGAGATCATTTCGGACCAGGGGCTGGTACTTACCAACCATCATTGTGGATATGGCAGGATACAAAGACACAGCAGTGTGGAAAACGACCTGCTGACCGATGGTTTCTGGGCCATGAGCAAAGAAGAAGAACTGCCCAATCCGGGACTTTTTGTGCGTTTCCTGGTAAATGTGGAAGATGTTACCACCCCCATGGAAGAAGTCCTTTCGGATGACATGACAGAAGAAGAGAGGACTTTGGCCATTCGTGCAAAAAGCAATGAACTGATTGAAGAAGCTACAGCAGGTAACCATTATACGGCCAACGTAAGATCCATGTTTGCCGGCAACATGTTTTACCTGTTTATTTATGAGACGTTTAATGATGTACGTTTGGTAGGTGCACCTCCTTCCTCTATCGGAGCTTTTGGTGGAGATACCGACAATTGGGAATGGCCCAGGCATACAGGCGATTTTGCGCTGTTCAGGGTTTATACTGCCCCCGACGGCAGCCCGGCCGAATATGATGAGGAAAATATCCCACTAAGGCCGAAACACCACCTGCCGGTTTCCATACGCGGGGTTGAAGAAGATGACTTTGCTATGGTACTTGGCTTTTCCGGTCGTACCGAAAGGTACCTTACTTCCCATGGTATTGAATACCGCCTGGAAAATATGTACCCGGTACGAATCGATATCAGACGCAAAAAACTCGACATCCTGGAAGAGAATATGGCAGCCAGTGATGAGATTCGGATCAAATACGCATCCAAGCACTCAGGCATTTCCAATTACTGGAAAAACTTTATCGGCATGAGTGAATCCCTTAAAAGGCTGAATGTGGCCGATGAAAAAAGGGCTTTGGAAAACCGGTTTGATCAATGGGTACAGGAAGATGCCCAGCGCATGGAAGAATACGGGGAAGTACTGGAAGACTTCCAAAAAGTTTATGACGGTTACCGGGAATTTGACTCCCACAATTATGTTTTTATCGAAGCAATGGCCACCGGGCCCGATGTCATGAGGCTGGCCAATGGCTTTCAAACCCTGGCGGGAATCCTGGAAGAGGAAACGGAAAGCCCCGCCCTGGATGATGAAGTGGACCGTTTAATGGCCGCAGCAGAGCGCACCTACCGGAATTATGATCAGGAAGTGGATAAGCAATTGTGGGAAGCCATGTTTGAGATTTACTACCAGAAGGTTAGTCAGGAGCACCTGCCGGAGATCTTTGACCATATTGGTGATCAATTTAAAAATGACTTCCAAAAATATGCAGAAAAAGTATATGATGCCAGCATATTTGGCAATAAAGAACGTTTAACTGCTTTTCTTGAAAATCCCGTGTTGGAGGTGCTGGAGGAAGACCCGGTATTTATGGCTACCCGCTCTGTTTATGCTCATTACCAATCCATAAATACCCGGATGGAAGAATACCGCAACCTGCTTAGTCGGGCCAACCGCCTGTTTCAAAGGGCCCTGCTGGAAATGAAACCCGATCATACGCTATATCCCGATGCCAATGGAACCATGCGCTTCACATACGGTACCGTTAATGGCTATTATCCGATGGATGCCGTTTATTACGATTATAAAACCACCCTTAGCGGGGTGATGGAAAAAGAAGATCCGGATCATCATGAGTTTGTAGTGCCTGAAAAATTAAAAGATCTTTACTTTACCAATCAGTTCGGGCGATACGGTGAAAATGGTCAAATGGTTGTAAATTTTATTTCCAATAATGATATAACAGGTGGAAACTCCGGAAGCCCGGTAATCAATGGCGACGGGCACCTTATCGGGGTGGCCTTTGATGCCAACTGGGAAGGCATGAGCGGAGATATTCTTTTTGAAGATGAAATGCAAAAGTGCATTAACGTAGATGCCCGCTACATGCTTTTTGTCATCGAGAAATTTTCCGGCGCTTCTCACCTGATTGACGAAATGACCATTGTGGAATAGTTTCCGCCAATTTTAAACCCTTTGGGGTAATACCGGAACTTTAAGGGTAAAAAAAACCAGGGCTGCATGATTTGATGCAGCCCTGGTTTTTTATAGTTAGGCGGAGACCCGGTTAATATTTGGGCTCCAATCCCATGTTGTAAAACATAAAGGAATAAATATCTGCGGTTTCTTCAATGATCTTGGAAGTGGGCTTGCCTGCTCCATGTCCGGCCTGGGTCTCAATACGGATTAAAACCGGGTTGGGGCCTTCGTGTTTTCTCTGCAGTTCTGCAATGTACTTGTAACTGTGGGCAGGGACCACGCGATCGTCATGATCGGCTGTGGTAACCAGGGTAGCCGGGTAATTTACCCCTTCTTCGATGTTGTGCAGGGGAGAATAGGCATACAGGTTATGGAAGTGAACCGAGTCTTCACTGGAGCCATAATCCCCGACCCATGCCCAACCGATGGTGAATTGATGAAAGCGCAGCATATCCATTACCCCGACGGCAGGGAATGCTACTTTAAAAAGTTCAGGACGCTGGGTCTTAACCGCCCCCACCAGCAACCCGCCATTGGAGCCTCCCTGTATGGCCAGTTTTTCGGGTGAGGTGTATCCCTCTTCAATAAGGTATTCTGCCGCGGCGATGAAGTCGTCAAATACATTCTGCTTGTTGAGCTTGGTGCCGGCCTCATGCCATTCCTTCCCGTATTCACCCCCTCCGCGAATATTAGGTACGGCATATATTCCGCCGTTTTCAAGCAGGGCCAAACGTGCTACACTGAATCTCGGGGTCATGCTCGCATTGAATCCTCCGTATCCATAAAGCAATGTGGGATTGTTGCCGTCCATTTCCAGGCCTTTTTTGTGGGTAATGAACATGGGAATGCGCGTGCCGTCTTTGCTGGTGTAAAAAACCTGCCTACTTTCATAAAGGTCGGGATCAAATTCTATCTCGGGCCGGAAATAGATCTCGTAAGTGTTGGTTTTTACGTCATACTGATAGATGGTGTTTGGGAAGGTAAAAGAGGAGAAGGAAAAGAAGGCAATATTCTCATCTTTTTTTCCGCTAAAGCCACCCATGGTTCCCACTGCAGGCAGCTGAATTTCTGTCTCTACCCCTCCATTGAGGTTATGCACATAAGCTTTGCTGACCACATCCACCAGGTAACGTGAAATAATCCTGCCTCCAATCAGGGAAACGCCTCTGAGCAAGTGCTCACTTTCGGGGATCACTTCATTCCAGTTTCGGGGCGAAGGGTTGTCAGGGTCAATGGTAACCAGCCGGTAGTTGGGAGCTTCATGGTTGGTATATACCAGCATTTTCCCGTTAAAGTGATCAATAACACGGTTGCTGTAGTCAAAACCGTCTATGATCTGTTTAAAATCCTGGTCACCGCGAGCCAGATCCTTTACATAAACTGCATTGCCGCTGGTGGCCTGACTTTCATAAAGAACCAGGAAACGCTCGTCATCGGTGGTGGAAACCCGGTAGTTGCGTCTCGGGTGGGCTGGGTTTTCATAAACCAGCCGGTCTTTATCCTGAGAAGTGCCAAGGGTATGGTAATAAACTTTCTGATTTTCATTGGCTGCCGAAAGCTCCTCTCCGGGAGCAGGCTCATCGTAGCGACTATAATAAAAGCCGTTGCCTTTCCAGGAAATTCCGGAAAATTTTACCCATTGAATGTAGTCTTCCAGGTCTTCACCGGTTTCAATTTCGCGGACAAAGATCTCGTTCCAGTCAGAACCGCCGGTGGAAAGCCCATAGGCCATGTAAAGCCCGTCGCTGGAAATGCTCAGGTTGGTAATGGAAACTGTACCTTCTTCTGACATTTTATTGGGGTCAAGAAAAATCTCCGGCTCTGCATCCACTCCCCTCCGGATATACAACACGCTTTGGTTTTGCATTCCGTCATTTTTGTAAAAGAAGTAATTTTCTCCCTCCCAGAACGGGGTGCTGTAGCGCTCATGGTCCCATATTTCCGTGAGGCGGTTTTTGAAATCCTCCCGGAAAGGGATCCGGCCCAGGTAGTCAAAAGTGACCTGGTTTTGTGCCTCAACCCATTGTTTTGTTTCCGGAGCATTGTCAACCTCAAGCCAGCGGTAGGGGTCGGCAACTTTAACCCCAAAATAATTGTCAACCACATCGTCCATTCGGGTTTCCGGGTATTCCACCTGATGCGGACGTTGGCATTGGGTGCTTATAATAACCAAAAGAATTAAAACCGGCAATTTTAAAAGAATTTTTTTCATTTATTATTTTTATTGCCATAAGCAGATTTCCTTTTTTTTCCGGGAAACTTGCATTTGGCCGGTTAATGAATAGGTTGTTTTGGAAAAATCAGCCGTAAAAATAGAAATTATTTTTAAGAAATGTAACTTTGCCTGAACTTTCAACATCTTGTGGAACGCTAAATTCAGAACATCTTTATGGCAAAAAAAATTAAAACTTTATCCATATACCGCAAAAATATGGTTGTAAAATCTGATTCAGATGACGAGCCCTCAAAAAACGAATTTCTTCACAGCCATACCGAATATGAACCCAGATGGGGTAAGGTGGTTCGGGAAATTCAGTATGCTGCCGACGGGCAGGTTGAGCAGGTTACGGAGTTCGATTATGATGAAAGCGGGTTTATGGTTAAGGAAATCCTTAAGGATGGAGACGATACGGTGTTGGAGCATAAAACATTTGAGCCTGATGAAAAGCAAAGGGTTCTCAGGGAATTTTGCCATTATGCCGATGGTTCATATGATGTTACCACCTACCATTATGATGAGAAAGACCGGGTTATAAAAAAAGAAACCCATGACGATGAAGGAGACCTGGAAAGTACTGAGATCAAGGAATACCAAAATGACCTTTTGGTTAAACATACCGTTAGCGGAGAAGGAGAAGAACCGGTTTCTGAAGTGAATTACGAATATGATGAAAACAACAGGCTGGTGGAAACCCGTGTGCAGGATTTTCAGGCCGGAACAGAATACACCAGGGTAAATTCCTACGACGAAGAAGGGAGGCGAAAAGCCGCGGCAACCTATGACAGTAATGAAGAACCTGTTGAAAGATTCCTTTTTAAAGAAGATGAAAAGGGCAGGCTTGTTGAAGTGACAGAAGAAAACCGCCGCAAAAAGAACACCACCAAAATGCAATATGATGAGAAGGATAACATCATAAAGCAGAAAGAATACGACCTAAAAGGTGAATTGGTTAATGAAATTGAACGCGATTATGATGAAGAAGGCCGCCTGCTTGAAAGCAGGATCCATGTTAACCGCATGATGCCAGGGATCAATCAAAATTATACCGTTAGGCATGCATATACTTTTTACGAGGAGTAAGGGTAGCCGGCAAGGGACCTTTTGATGGCGGTAAAGCCCAGGAAAGAAACCCGCTTAATTAACCTGTAAAAAAAGATATAAAAAAAGGTGCCAGAAAATGGCACCTTTTTTTATGAGTTAACCGGGTCGAAATCATCTTCCTGTAACCTCCCCACGCAGGGTGGAGTAGTTAACCCGGAGGGCGTTGACGTTTCGTAATTCTTGTTTTACATCGGTAACAATTCCCATACTGGTATCACGATCCACTTTCAGTGAAATGGTCATCAGCGGACGTTCAGCTTCAGAAATGGCCTCCCTTTCGGCAGAAACATACGAAGGTATATCGGCTACCGAAGCAAAGGAATCACTCAGCTGGATTCTTGGCTCTGTACCATAAACTGCTGTTTGAATGGGAGGGCCAATGTAAACAAAACTTACCAGCGATCTGCGCTCCAGGGCCTGAATCTCAGTTGCTGAAGGCAGGTTGGTACGGACAAACAATGTTGTTTCCCTCATGGTAGTGGTTACCATGAAAAAGAAGAGCAACATGAAGATAATGTCGGGCAAAGAAGCCGTATTGATCTTCGGGGTTTTCTTTCCTTCTTCTTTTCTGAATCTTGCCATATTACGGTCCTCCTTCTATATCTTTTGGTTCAGCTTCAGAAATGGCCATGGGAATAGCCTGACGAATGGCATTGACCAGGTCTTCATCTGTGAGATCCCTGAATCTTCTGCCAAAACGATCGCGGGATAATTCATCCCGCATCTCATTGATGGCCGCAGTCAGCTCATTTTGAACCGCAATGTACATTTCATATGAGGTTCCCCGGTCATTTTGAAGCGAAATAATACCTCTGGACACCTCCACTTGGCCAAGGTGTTCAATATCCCTGGTTACTTTTTCGGGCATGGTGGGGTCGTTGGCGGGGTTTTCTAAAAAGTTTTTGGTTTGCCTACGCAAGTCTTCAATGCGTCCGGGCTGTCCTTCCACAAGCAAGCGGTCGTTGCGGTCAACCAAAACCACAAATACGTTGCGTTCCCTTACGGGAGGTGGTTCAGGAGCGGCCGGGTCAATGGGCGGGGGCAGCATCCTGGTAATCCCTGTATCCACGTCCATGGTGGTAGTCACCAAGAAGAAGATCAGGAGCAGAAAAGCTATATCCGCCATTGATCCTGCATTGATCTCGGGGGTCATTCTAGCCATAGAGAAATCTCCTTTTATATTATTAATGTTTTATCTGAAAAACTTGTACACTTCTGTAAAGATGGCCGCAAGCAGGCCTAATCCTATCAGCAGCATGGTAGCATTAATACCTGCCCCTACCCACTGAGAAACAGTAGGTCCATAACCATGGGCTTCGTAGGGCTCAGCGGTGCTGATCAAATAAGAAAAAAATATGACCACCAGCAAACCCGCCAAACCGATCAAAGTGCCTTTGGCCTTGCGGATGTCTTGCCCAAACTGAATGATGGGAAAGACAACAGCACCTATTACGGCTATGGCCACCAGGACATAGGTCACGTAAATTCCGATATTTATGATTGATTCACTCATGATTTATCCGGGGTTTTTATTTTTTGTGCTTGATTAAGATATCCATGAAGGAGATGGTCGCATCTTCCATGGCATTGACAATACCGTCAATCTTGGAAACAATGTAGTTGTAGAAAACCTGCAGGATAACGGCAACGATCAGACCAAACACGGTGGTCAAAAGTGCCACTTTAATACCGTCTGCTACAATGGTGGGGGAGATGTCACCGGCCTGCGCAATGGCGTCAAAGGCACCGATCATACCAATTACCGTACCCATAAATCCAAGCATGGGGGCAATGGCAATAAACAGTGAGATCCAGGTGAGGTTCATTTCAAGACGTCCCATCATTACACTACCATAAGAAACAATGGATTTTTCAACGATTTCCATTCCTTCTTTATAACGGTCAAGCCCCTGGAAGAAAATACTGGCAATTGGACCACGGGTGTTTTTGCAAACTTCTTTGGCGGCATCAACACCACCGGTTTTCAGGGCATCTTCTACTTTGTTCAGTAGCTTATTGGTGTTGGTAGTCGACAGGTTAAGGTAAATGATACGCTCAACACACAGTCCAAGGCCAATGATCAAACACAAGAGAATGATACTCATAAACTCCGGCCCACCTTCAATAAACTGCTCTTTCAGTATGTAGTGAAAAGTCTGGTCCTCGTAATCAGGAGTTAGGGTGGGTTGCTCTAATTCAGCAGGAGCAGGCTCCTCCTCTGCAGGGATGGTATCGGCTACCTCAGGTTGAGTGTCAGCTACATCTTGTGCTATTGCCATGGTGTTTAAACCAAAGGTAAGCATTCCTGCTACTGTCAAAAAGACGAATAATTTTTTCATAACTGATTCTGTTGGTTTTTGTTTTAAACGAAAATGTTAATTGATAATTCCTATTCTTTGGTTTTAATTTTTACAAGAAGTAAAAATGGCGGAGAGAAAGGGATTCGAACCCTTGATACGCTTTTGACGTATACACGCTTTCCAGGCGTGCGCCTTCGACCACTCGGCCACCTCTCCAAATTAAATGATCGCTACAGGTTGCTTTTTTCAAGCTGCTAAATTACAAAAAAAATGAAACATTGTGGTTTTTAGAAAAAAATTTGAATTTCTCAACACCTTATTTATTCTTATTTTTCATTAGTATTTATAAAAACTTGCCTAACTTTATTGTGCTTATAATGAATCAGTCTATTTTTAAAAGGTACAATATATTAATGTTAAGGTATGGAAAAAAAATCTACTTCCGCCAAAGCCCCTAAAATCAAAAATCCTGCCAGAAAAAAAACAAGGAAAATTAAAAAGAATAAAATTTTTGTACTGGATACCTCCGTTATTATTTATAACCATCAGGCCATAGTCAGTTTCGAGGAAAATGATGTGGCCATTCCCATAACCGTGCTCGAAGAGCTTGACCTTTTTAAGAAGGGGAATGATACCAAAAATTTTGAAGCCCGCGAATTTACCCGGATCCTGGATAGCCTCTCCCGGAAAAGCTCCCTGCAGGAATGGGTTTCTGTAGGAAATGAAAAAGGCGGCAAAGCTTGCGTGGTAATGAATCAACCCCATACGGTGGACGCCTGTAAAATTTTCGGGGAAGATAAACCCGATCACCGCATTTTGAATACCGCCATTTTTTTGGCAGAAAAGTACCCCGACCACCGGGTTATCCTGGTTTCAAAAGATATCAACCTGAGGTTAAAAGCCAAGTCGCTCAACATTCCTGCCGAGGATTTTGAAACCGGTAAGATTAAGAACATAGAAGAACTTTATACCGGCAAAACACACCTTGAGAATGTAGATCCTACCGTTATTGAACAGCTTTATGAAACCGGTTTTTGCGATATTGCCGATGTCGGTATTGAGCGCGGGATTGCCAATCATTATTTTATCCTCACTGATGGGAAAAACTCAGTGCTGGCTTATTTCAATGCCTTGCAACAGCAACTGAAAAGAATTGAAAAACAAACCGTTCAGCGCATTACCCCCCGCAATGCCGAGCAGGTCTTTGCCTTGCATGCCATTCTTAACCCTGATGTTAAACTGGTCACCTTGCAGGGGGTGGCGGGAACGGGAAAAACCCTGCTTGCCCTTGCCGGAGCTCTTGAGCAAAGAGGGGAGTTTGACCAGCTTTTTGTGGCAAGGCCTGTGGTGCCCCTGGGTAACCGGGATATTGGATTTTTGCCCGGAGACATCAGCTCCAAAATAAGTCCTTATATGGAACCCTTGTATGACAACCTGAAGTTTATACAAACCCAGTTTCGTGAAAAAGACCGGGAATTTAAAAATATTACCGAAGCCCTGGAAAACGAAAGGATTGTGGTGTCTCCCCTGGCCTATATCCGTGGACGGAGTTTGTCCAATGTCATTTTTATCATTGATGAAGCCCAGAACCTTACTCCCCACGAAGTGAAAACCATCATTACCAGGGCAGGAGAAAACACAAAAATGATCTTCACCGGGGATATTTACCAAATTGATACTCCTTACCTGGACTCTCAAAGTAATGGTTTGTCCTACCTGATCGACAGGGTAAAGCACCACCCCATTTATGCCCATGTCCGCCTTGAGAAAGGCGAACGAAGCGAGTTGGCCAACCTTGCCAATAACCTTTAATACATTGGAAAGGGATTAGTTTTCGGAAAAAATTACGGCAAGTACAGTTTGGCCAACGGCTTTGAGGGTTTCGGGGTCAATGACCTCCATGGTGTCGCCGGTGGTGTGCCATTCAGGAAAAAATCCATGAGGTGTTGTGTCGTCCTGGTGTATGATGTTGATGGTGGGTATTCCCCTGATCTTGTTGATATAATAATGGTCGTCGGTGATGTAACCTCCTTCACGGCTCAGGAAGTATTGTCCGTAGCCTTGCTGCCTGGCAATGTTCCACACTTTCCTGACAATGTTTGCCGCATATAACATGGAGAAGCCTTCCTTTTTAAAGGTGGCCCCGGAAGCCCCAACCATGTCCAAAAGTATTCCATAACGGGCATTGTAATCCGAACGGTGAGGGTTTCGGGCCCAATGCTGGGATCCCAGTGCCCAGGTATCCTGGTCGGGTTGTGTTATGGACTGATGCTGCCCGTAGTCCTCCGCATCAAAAAAAATGATATCTACGCCAACATTGGGCCGGGTTTCATGAATGATGCGGGCTATTTCCATGAGTACCCCTACACCGCTTGCCCCGTCATTGGCCCCGTCAATCGGGGTGTAATGTTTTTCCGGGTTCGGGTCATGATCGGCGTACGGCCTGCTGTCCCAATGGGCGCACAATAAAACACGGGAAGTTTTTTCGGGTTGAAACACCCCCACAATGTTTTTTATGTTTAAGACCGTACCATCATAAGCCCTGGTCCTTGTCCGCTGTATGTATAAGGTGTCGGCAAACAAAGCCAGGGACTGTGCCAACCATTCTCCTGCCTTTCGATGGGCTTCGGTATTGGGTACACGGGGGCCAAAGGAAACCTGCTTTTCAACGTAATGATAAGCAGAATCCTTATTAAAGGCCGGGATTTCAATTTCCCGCACCGGAGGCTCGCTCCTGCCTGTCTCTCCCTGGTTTTCGCGGGGGGCTTCACTGCAGGATTGTAGAATAAAAAAGCAGATGATCAGCATTTTGCTTGGTAAAAGCATTGTTCTTTTCATATTTAAACCCGGTTTCGGATACAAAAATACACAATAGTGAACAGTTTGCAGCAATAGCCTGGCTGTTGATTTTCAGTAGGCGGCCGAATTTTAATGTTTTTTATGAAATGCCTGATTTTCATGCTTGAATTGATTTGGGCTTTGTATTAAAAAACCGAATATTGATCGGTTTTTTTGAAAACAGAATCTTTTGTTTAAAAAAAATGCATATTTTTACCATAAATAGATTGATAGGATAAGAGTTTCTTGTGTTCATAATTTGATTAAATCGGTGCCATGCCTGTCCCGCCCATGCGGGGACCGCACCATGACATAATGATTCCATTTGTGTCAAACCCGTTGGCATGGCCCATTTCATCTTTTCATAAAGGCTTTGGTGTTATATGGCAAACAGGAAAAAAGTTTCAGAAGAACCGTTGGGAGATAAAGAAATAAATTCTGGTTCTCTTATTCAGCGCAATTATCAGCTAAAAAAGCAAGTGCTTTTTTATGATAAGATTTTTTCCAGTCTGAATGCCATTGTGCTGGTTTTTGATCTCAATAAATTTCGCGTGATTTGGGCCAACGATCAGTACAAAAAGGTTTTGGGCTACAGGAAAAAGAGCAAATCCCGCCCGGAAGATGTGCTGGAATTGTATCATCCCGAGGATAAAGACCTGCTTTTTCAAATGAAAAAGTTTTTTTTAACAAACCGCAAATCCACCTTTACCGCCTTTTATAAATTTCGCAATTCCGTAGGCAAATATTTATGGTTGTTTACTTCGGCCCGGGTTTTCAGGTATTCTGAAAAAGAAGAGGTTTTTGAAGTGCTGGCTATAAGTATTGATTTTACACAACAACTTACCTACCATAAAAACATCAAGTTGCTTACACAGGAAAAGCTGCAGGAGGTCAATAAAAAATACATTGAAAAGATCACCGACCGGGAACAGCAAATTGTTAAATATTTTGCCAATGGGTTTAAAACCAGGGAAATTGCAGAAATATTGGGCATTAGTTTTCACACAGTAAATAACCACCGAAAAAACATTCTCAGGAAACTGGAGCTGAAAAACCTTGCCGCCCTGGTAAATTTTGCCGTTGACAATGGACTGGATTGATTTTGTCCTGTGTAAATTCGCCTGTTTTCTTTGGCTTTAGATTTGAATTTTCCCTGTCTTTTGTTTAATTTTGCACCGTTAAATTTTAACCATAGGAATTGCCTGTTAGGTGAGGCTACTGACTGAACACAGGCTGCTGCCCAAAAACGTCCACAGACGCCAATGGGTAGAACAGGCTTTGTCGGATTAAGGCATAGCATAAGGCAGCTTTTCGTGTAAAACGAAATAAGTCATTCAGAGCTAAAACTCAACAAGGGGCAGTAAAAAGCCAGAAGTGTACGGAATAATCCGTCCTTTTGCAAGTTTTATTGCTCCCTTCCAGCCACCGGAAGGGTTTTTTGTTAAATCCCCTGAGTTTCCCGGCCTGACAGTGGTTCCTTTTTAAACAGGAAAGGAGGCGCGTATGGAAGCGGTACAAACAGATCAGAAAAAAGCCATCATTCAGGGGCTGATTCTGGCCAAAGAGTGGGAGGCCCTGGTAACTATTCTTAAGAAAAAGCCTGTGATTGAGGTGGTGGAGGTATTGCAGGAGCTGGAACCTGACGACCTCATTGCCCTGTTAAGATATTTCTCACCCGAGGAAAAAGGGTACATCGTTTCGGATTTCGACCTTGAAAAACAAATTGAACTTTTTGAGAAGATCGGGCCCAAAAATTTTGGGCAGATCTTTATCCATATGGCATCTGATATCCGGGCCGACTTATTTCAGGAGCTGGACCGGGAGATGCAGCTTAAACTGCTTCCCTTTCTGGATAAGAAAACCCGGGAAGATGTGGTGCACCTGAGCTCCTACGATCCCGAAACAGCCGGGGGGATCATGAGTACGGATTTTGCCACCATCATCGGAAATATGACTGTAGCCCAGGCCATTGAAAAAGTCAGAAGCGATGGCCCCTCCAAAAAAATGATCTATTACGTTTACGTGGTGGATGATGACATGAAGCTTCACGGGTTTGTGACCCTGAAAGACCTGATAATGGCCGAGCCTTCTGCCTTGGTGTGGGACATCCTGCATAGGGATTATGCGTTTGCCCGGGTGTATGAAGACCAGGAAAGTGTGGCACGCAAAATTGATAAATACGACCTGGTAGCTATCCCGGTTATCAATGATCTGGATCAGCTGGCAGGGATTGTCAGGCACGATGAAGCCCTTGACGTTCTGCGCGAGGAGCAGACCGAGGATATGGAGAAGTTCATGGGGATTGTTCCTGACAGCGAAGGGTTAAATTACGTGGAAACTTCAGTATGGACACACTTTCGTAAAAGGGTAACCTGGGTATCCTCCCTGGCCATCATCGGGCTGATCTCCGGAATTATCATCCACAGTTATGAGGAGGCCATGTCTGCGCTGATCATCCTGGCTTTATACATGCCCATGGTTGCCGATACCGGGGGTAACGTGGGTTCGCAGGCAGCCACCGTGGTCATCAGGGCGTTGGCCCTTGGCGAGGTAACCCTCCAAAACTGGTTAAATATTTTGTTTAAAGAAGCCAGGATATCCATCATGCTGGCCGTTGTTCTCGGTTTAATCGCTTTCGGAAAGGTTTTATTTCTTTCCTGGGAAACAGAAACCCCTGCACAATTTAGTTTGATCTTTATTGCTTTTGGAATATCCCTTGCATTAAGTTTGCAGGTCATTTCAGCTACCATTATTGGTGCGGCTTTGCCACTGGCTGTCAAGCGCCTTGGCGGTGACCCCGCTGTGGCCGCCAGCCCGGCTATTACAACCGCCGTGGATATTACCGGACTGCTTATCTATTTTGGGGTGGCCACCATGTTTTTCTTTTAAGGATTTTTTCTCTCTGTACGGCTATCCGGTAAAAAGGAAAAAAAAGAGGCCTTCCAGTAACGGAAGGCCTCTTTTTTAAAGCATCATGAATTACCGTTGATAGATCATTTTGCCCGTATGGGTTTCCCTTCCTGCGGTAATGCGGAACATGTAAATTCCGGTTTTGTTTCCGGACGGGGTCCAGGTAACCTTGTAATTTCCCTGGGTCATTAACTCATCCCTCAGCACATCCACTACCTGTCCGAACATATTCAGGATCTCTATCCTCACATGGTTGTCCTGTGTAAGGGCAAACTCAATGTTGGTGCTGTGCCTGAAGGGGTTGGGGTAGCTTGGGTAATAAATACCGCTTTGGTTGGTTGAGTAAATGCTGCTGGTAAAGTGCAGGTTGGAAATATTTACCTCAAAATCACTAAGGATGCTGCCATTTCCAAGGGGGTTGAATATCACGGAAATAATGTCTTCAGCAGAAAATCCAGATTCTCCCTCTGCAGTTACCAAATCGCTGAAGTTGATACGATACTCGCGGGGTTCCGACCTAAGGGTAATTACCGTACGGTATTGCTTATGCCAACCCTTAATTCCTTTTTTGGCCAGCATCACCTCGGTTTCTCCCTTACCATGCGCTGTAAAAGCAATCTGGTCATATTCGGTCATGTCGTAGGGCAGGGTTCCGGGGCCAAGCCTGCGGAACATGGAAGTCCAGGTTCTGACCTGTCCGCTGAAGGAAGCATCCCGCTCAATATTATAGCTGCGTTCCAGCAGGGTGCCTGTTTCGGGTTCGGTGTTAAAGGAACTTACTGTGGCATTGCCCGGATCATAATCAAACATCCAGGGGCCGTCAGCATAATACAGCACATCCATAGCGTTGTCCTTGTTGTTGGTTATCGAAAAGCCGGCGTCAAAAATGTATCCGATGGGCACTTCCACATGGGCTTCAGGCGTGGTGGGGATGTTTACGTTGATCTCGAACCACTCCCGTTCACCGTTCTCAACAACTGCCCTTGAGCCATAAAACTTGATGTGGTTTGCACCGGCATTGTTGGCAATATCCAGCAGAAGCTTTCCGTTGCGATATTCTCCGGATTTAACAAAAACCTGGGGTATCTGCGGAATATCTGTTTCGTTTTTGAAGGTCAGGCTACCGGTGGTTTTCATTTCCTCCAGGATGTCTTCCACAAGCTCCCTGGTAAATTGGGGGGTTACAGACCAAACCTGGAAATTGAAAATGTTACTGGTATTATCTCTGATGTTGTATTCTTCATTGTGCCAGCGATTATCAATCGTAAATCCATTGAGGGTACGGGTGGCAATGAAGCTTACCGAATAATCCACATATCCGTTGGGATGAACCAGTTTGGAAAGGATGAATTTTTGTCCGGCAACCTCAATATGCTGTATGCTCTCAAGGGTTGCCCCGGTCAAACGGTCACAGATCACCTTGGTGTGCTCATATACAGCCTCTGCACCTGTGGCAATGGCCAGAATGGCTGCCCGGCGGCTGTTATCCTCCTGCAGGTAATCCACTGCAAATATCTCCTGTGCATTGGTGATACCAATGAGGTCAGAAGGAGTGGAAATGAAGGCTGAGGTATTGGCCGGCCCATGCTCAGGGATGAAATAGCTGATGCCGGTTGCTTCCTGTCCTGTTGTGCGGGCGGTAACGGTTTCTCCTACAAGCATGTCGAGGTGAGAGAAGGACTGCATTTGCATTTGCCTTTGGGCTTTTTCAATAAAACTGCCTTCCACCAGCCTGCGATGATGACGTAAAGCTATCTGTGAGGCCATGTTGCCATCGCTTTCGATGCCGCCATCATCACCACCGGATGATTCGTTCATGGCCACCCCAACAGCCGCACAATCATTGGCGGGATTGCTGTCGGGCTGATCCACGGCAATGATACAGGCAGTGTTATCGCCTGAGTCGGTTACAATGGCTTCAACGATAAGTTCTGTGGAAGCTCCTGCAGGAACCATCCCAACATCCCATACACCGGTTACCGGATCATAGCTTGATCGCGTATGTCCCTGGTAATCAAAAATGTCGGGAAGCAGGTTTAATACCTGAACACCGGTAGCATCTATTGAGCTGCTGTAGTTTGTCAGGGTCAGGGTAAAGGTTACCACATCCAGGGAGTCGGGGGTGGGGTTATCCACAACAAGCTCCAGTCCAAGGTCCAGCATCTGGTCGGGCTGGGTCACCTCGAAGGTTTCTTCAGCCGTACAACCATTGTCATCGGTAACAGTGAGGGTATATTCCCCTGCCGGAAGGTCGAAAATGTCAGGAGTGGTTTCTCCGTTGCTCCAAAGATAGGTATAGGGCGGGGTGCCGCCGGTAACGGTGGTCTCAATGGCACCAGTTTCTTCCCCATAATTTTCAACATGCGTAATTACTGCTGTAATTTCAATGGCATCAGGTTCAACAACCTCAATGTCATCCAGTACCAGTTCACAGTCGTTTTCATCGGTGATGGTCACGCTGTAAATTCCTGCCGGGATGTCCATCAGGTCCTGGGTGGTTTCACCGTTGCTCCAAAGGAAGCTAAAGTTTCCGGCACCGCCGTCAACAGTAAGGGCAATGGCCCCATCTGATGCCCCGTGGCATGAAACATCGGTTACTTCGTAAGATGCGGTAATGGCTTCGGGTTCAACAACCTCAATGTCTTCCAGTAGCAGTTCACAGTCGTTTTCATCGGTGATGGTCACGCTGTAAATTCCGGCCGGGATGTCTGTCAGGTCCTGTGTGGTTTCTCCATTGCTCCAGAGGAAACTGTATTCCCCGGTTCCGCCTTGTACGGTAAGGGCAATTGCTCCATCTTCCGCACCATAGCATGATACATCAGTCGTCTCGTAGGTTGCGGTGATGGCTTCGGGTTCAACAACCTCAATGTCTTCCAGTAGCAGTTCACAGTCGTTTTCATCGGTGATGGTCACGCTGTAAATTCCGGCAGGGATGTCGGTCAGGTTCTGTGTGGTTTCTCCATTGCTCCAGAGGAAGCTGTATTCCCCTGTACCGCCTTCTACGGTAAGGGCAATGGCTCCATCTTCCGCACCATAGCATGATACATCAGTCGCCTCGTAGGTTGCGGTGATGGCTTCAGGTTCAATAACCTCAATGTCATCCAGCACCAGTTCACAGTCGTTTTCGTCTGTGATGGTCACGCTGTAAATTCCGGCAGGAATGTCTGTCAGGTCCTGTGTGGTTTCACCATTGCTCCAGAGGAAATTGTATTCCCCGGTTCCTCCTTCTACGGTAAGGGCAATGGCTCCATCTTCCGCACCATAGCAGGAAAGATCGGTTACCTCATAGGTTGCGGTGATGGCTTCAGGTTCGACAACCTCAATATC
>SKVW01000098.1 GCA_007129255.1 Bacteroidales bacterium | reverse complement strand
TCAATGGGAAAGCTGGAATAGTTTTTAAAACGGAACTGAAAATCCTCCCTGAAAAAAACCTCATCGGTGATGGGAATTACGGCCCTTTTAAAATAAGGAAAGGTATCGTTGGAAAAAGTGCTAAGTGTTTCGCCTGTGGCACGCCACACGGATTGCCAGATGGCTTCTACCCATATCGAATCACCCTCATCATCCACTTCATAATACCCCGGAGTATGCAGAAACTCCACCACCAGGGAGTCCCGTTCCCTTGGTTCGCTGGATCTGCCCTGGGGCTGGTAATAAAAGGTTAATATTACGGAATCAGCCGGGGTAAGGGCCTGACTGGATGGGGAAAAAATTGAATCCAGCCGGAGGGGATTGGAAGTAAGGTGGTCGGCCACAAACTGGAAGACGTTTCCCGAAGCATGTTCATAGATCTCTCCGTATTGATTCAGCTTGTCAAAGGTAGCAACACCAACAGTTTTTGGATGTACGGCAAAAGTCTGGTTGATGAACACATAATTGTCTGCCCATAAATGATTGTCGGGGTAAGGGCCGGGATAGGAAAAATCGTCACGAAAAGGCAAAGTTAGCGCCGCATCTGTTTCTTTTGTGGCCAGGTTGTTTTGTAAGGTTTCCTTGTTTTTTTGCGGGTTGTTGTCAAGGGGCCGCAGGACTTCCTGTGAGAGGGAAACGCAAATCCCGGAGAACATTAACAGAAAGAGGAAAATATTTTTTTTCATGCGATAGTGTTTCTTTGGGTTCAAGGCAAACCTTTCAAATAATGCCTGCTTGGGGCAGGAGATTATTCGCTCAGGTCAAATTCATCCAGGGAGCGGTACCAAATGTTGATTTTGGTATCCAGTGGGGTTCGGGCATCCTCCTCAAATTCAGGTTCCTGTCTGTAAACCCTTGCGTTTTGCTCTGAAACCCCGCCTTCAAAAATTTCTTCTCCGATTCCAAGGGAAAGCGCTTCCATGGTTTCTCTGACTTCTTCCGTGGTTTTTCCATAAAGCATGGGCACGGGTACAGTCAGTAACTCTTCTTTGTATTTTTCGAAATCAAATTCCTGCGAGGAGCGGTAATGCAAATCCACAGTGCTCCCGGCCTGAAGGAAATGGGTTTTGGTCAGAGGGTCGGGAATTTGTTCGTAAACCTTCAAATAATCGTCTTCTTCATCAATAAAAACTTCGTTGCCCACATTCAGGGAAGAGGCATTAAGCAGCTGGATGGCATCGCGGCGGGGCATGCCGATCACCATGGGTACTTCCACCACATTTTCTCCGAGGCCTTCACCAAGGACCAGGTCTATTTCGGTTCCTTTCTCAACCTGGGTGCCGGGTTCTATATTGCCTTGTTTGAATTTTTGCTGCAGCACGGCGTTGCGGGCAATGTCCGGCCGGTATTCCAATTTACCCAGTATAAGGCCGTGAGCTTCCAGCAGTGACATGGCCTGCCGGAGGGAGAGATCCGTCAAATCGGGCATTTCCACCATTTCGGGCAAAATGGCCACGGTGGTCAGGTAAATGGTCCGGTTGCGTTTTACCTGTGCACCAGGAGCGGGATCCTGACCGGCAACAGTGCCTTTATCCCGGGAATCATCAAAAATAGAATCGTTGATCACATAACGCAGGTTCATCCGATCCAGCAAGGGGTCAAGGTCTTCCTCATGCATGCCCTCAAGGTCGGGTACCGTAAGGGTGCGGTTGTGTAAAGTATAAATATCCAGCAACTGCAAGGCACCCCACATCAATACAATGGCTGCCGCTGCAGCCAAAAGCAGGTGACGCAAAAACAACTTACTGGCAAAAAACTCCCTGGTGTTCATTTCTCTTTTTTTTATGGAAGGTCAAAATTAATAATTAATCGTGTTTTTATGCCGTTAGTGAAGCAAACAACGCAATTTTAAGTTTGCCCCCTCAAAACACTAAACGGATTATTCCGGGTTTTATGCTTTGCAGCATATTTTTTTTGTACACTGTTTTACCGCCTGCCATTTTTTCTTAAGTTTGCTTTTGTTTATAAATCCTTTATTCCACAGTTTTTTATGGAAAAAAAGAACATCGCTTTGGTGGCGGGTGGCGATTCGGGAGAGTATGTGATCTCCATGGAAAGTGCCAAAATGATCAAAAAAAATATTGACCCTAGTCTCTACAAGGTTTATACCATTCTGATACAAAAACACACCTGGGTATATATTGATGAACAGGGAAACAAAATTCCCGTTGACAAAAATGATTTTTCCATAACCATAGAAGCCAAAAAGGTATTGTTTGATTGCGTATTCATTACCATTCATGGGACTCCCGGTGAAGACGGCAAGCTGCAGGGATATTTCGATCTTTTGGATATCCCCTATACAACGGCCGGGTTACTGGCTTCTGCATTGACTTTTAACAAGCATTTTTGCAACATGGTGGTCCGGCAGTTAGGGTTGCCGGTGGCCAGATCATTAAAACTCACCAGGGATTCGGTATTGGAGGAGGGCACTATTTTAAAAAGCGTGTCCCTGCCGGTTTTTGTCAAACCCAACAAAGGTGGCTCTAGCCTTGGCACAACTTTCGTAAAAACACAGCATGCACTTTTGCCTTCAGTAAAGCATGCTTTTGAACATGACAACGAGGTGCTGGTTGAAGAATACATACAGGGGGTGGAGCTGACCTGCGGGGCCCTGATGCATGAGGGAAAGGTGAAGGTTTTACCGGTAACCGAGATCATCAGCAAAACCGAAGCCCGCTTTTTCGACTTTAAAGCCAAATACACCAAAGGGGCTGCCGATGAGATCACTCCGGCCAGAATTTCTGCAGAACTGACGCGTCTTGTGCAGGACACCACGGCATTTCTTTACAAGGAACTCGATATGAAAGGCCTCACCAGGTTCGATTACATTTACAGCCAGGACAGCCTGTTTTTCCTGGAAGTAAATGTGACCCCGGGCATGTCCGAAACCAGCATCGTTCCCCAGCAAGCCGAAGTGGAAGGGATATCGGTGATGGAGCTTTTCTCTATGATGATACAGGAAGCCTTAATCCGAAGACAATGATCTCAGGAAGCGGGTCAGCTTTTTGATGGCTCTTCCACGATGGCTGATCCGGTTTTTCTCAGGCAGGGGCATCTGGGCAAAGGTGGTTTGATAGCCTTCCGGTATAAATACAGGATCGTACCCAAAACCTTCTTTTCCGGCTTTTTCAAGGGTAATGTGCCCGTTCACCACTCCTTCAAAAAGGTATTCCTTACCGCTGATTATAAGGGCAATGACGGTGCGGAACCGGGCTCTCCGGTTTTTTTTCCCTTCCAGGTTTTTCAGTAATTTCCTTATGTTGGCTTCACTGTCCTTTGCCTCCCCGGCAAAACGTGCAGAGTGTACGCCCGGCAGGCCATTCAGCGCATCTACCTCAAGGCCGGTATCATCGGCAAAACAATTGACCCCAAACTTCCGGTTCACGTAGCGGGCTTTCTCAAGGGCATTTTCTTCAAGGGTTTGATGCGGTTCAGGAATGTCTTCCTTACAGCAAATGTCTCCAAGGCCTTTCAGCGAAAACCCGGGGGCAAGGATTTCTTTTATTTCCTCAACTTTATGAGGATTGTGACTTACAAATACCAGTTCCATAGAATAAAAAAGTTGCCCTTCCGCAAAAATTCAGAAGAGCAACTTTTATTTGGTTAGTTGTTCATAAAAAAGATCTACTTCAGCTCTGCGAGCACGTAATTCTTTGGTACCTTATCACCTACCTTCACATTCATCTTTTTGACAACGCCGTCCATGGGCGCCATGATGATGTTTTTCATTTTCATGGCTTCCAGAATGCAAAGCTTTTCCCCTTCAGTAACCCGTGTCCCTTCTTCCACAAAAACCTCCTGGATGTTTCCCGGCATGAAAGAAGTAACCTGTTTGGGATTCAATGGCTCATAAGGCTTGCGCTTCAGAAAAGCTTTGTTGACCTGTGTATTATAAACCACATCATCAACAATCAATTTGATATTATTTTTATTATTTCCCTTGGATTTTTTCATTTTTTGATTCATTTAAATCCGTCAATTGAAAACAAAACGGGCATACCTTGAAAAAGTATTCCGTAAACCGTCTGTGAACCGGGGTTAAAACGGAGGAATGCCATGTTTTTTTTCCGGAACCAGTTCTTTTTTCTGGGCCGAAATTTCAAGGGCGTGGTTTACAAAACGGCGTGTTTCAGAGGGTTCGATCACGGCATCAATGTACCCGTGTGCTGCTGCCACGTATGGGTTAGCAAACTTTTTCTTGTATTCTGCCACTTTTTTCTTACGCACCTCTTCGGGTTTTTCCGCATTCATGATCTCGTGACGGAAAATGATATTGGCAGCCCCTTCGGGTCCCATTACTGCGATTTCGGCTGTGGGCCAGGCAAATACAAAATCGGCCCTCAGGTGGCGGGAGCACATGGCAATGTATCCGCCTCCGTATGCTTTTCGCAGGATCACGGTAATTTTTGGCACGGTCGCTTCGCTGTAAGAATAAAGTATCTTGGCGCCGTGGCGGATCACCCCTGCATGTTCCTGGTCGATGCCCGGCAGGTAACCCGGCAGGTCAACCAGGGTAACCAATGGAATATTGAAGGAGTCGCAGTAGCGAATAAACCTGGCGGCTTTATCAGAAGAATCCACATCAAGCACCCCTGCCAGTACCATGGGCTGGTTGGCCACAAAACCGATGGTTTGTCCGTTAAGCCGGCCAAAACCTACCACCATGTTGGCGGCAAACAATTCCTGCACTTCAAAAAAGTCGCTGTCGTCACTAATGGACCGGATCACATCGCGCACATCATATGGTTCGCGGGGGTCGGTAGGGATGATCTTGTCAATTTTGAACTGCTTGGTTTTGGGTGCTTTTTTCGGGAAAGGATCTGCTTTTTTCTGGTTGTTCCAAGGGATATAGGTTACCAGCTTTTTGATCTTTTCAAAACACTCGGTCTCGCTTTCGGAGAAAAAGTGGGCATTACCGGTAATTTCGCTATGGACCCTTGCTCCCCCCAGTTCTTCCATGCTGATCTCTTCGCCCAGCACTGACTTGATAACTTCAGGGCCGGTAATGAACATTTTGGAAATTTTATCCACCACAAACACAAAGTCGGTAAGGGCAGGGGAGTAGACTGCCCCCCCGGCACAAGGGCCAAGGATCACCGAAATTTGCGGGATCACGCCCGAAGCGCGGGTGTTACGGTAAAATATCTCGCCATATCCTGCCAGGGAATTAACCCCTTCCTGAATGCGGGCACCACCGGAGTCGTTGATCCCGATAATGGGGATCTTCAGGTTCATGGCATGGTCCATGATTTTGGTGATCTTGCGGGCATGCATCAGCCCCAGAGAACCACCGGCCACCGTAAAGTCCTGGGCGTAAATGCAAACAGGAAATCCATTGATGGTGCCTGTTCCGGTAATAACCCCATCACCGGGCAGGTGCTTTTTGTCCATGTCAAAATCCTTGGCGGCGTGTTCCACAAATAAGTCATATTCGTGAAAAGAGTTTGGATCCAGCAGGGAGATGATGCGCTCGCGGGCGGTCATTTTTCCCATGGCCACCTGTTTTTCAATGGCTTTGGCTCCTCCTCCCTGAAGCGCACTCTGCATCCGTTTTTTCAGATCAAGCGTCTTGATTTTAATAGACATATTTTTTCAGGTTTTGATTTCTTAATCAATTGATCCTTAAATAATTTTTCTGAATTTTTTGCTGACATTACGGTTTTGGCAGCGAAAAAACATTCAAAGTAATAAAAAAAAAACGAAAACAAGGTTGTTTTTTACAAGCAAATTGAAGGGCGAAGTTATCACCTTTTTGGGTTATTCACTATAAAACAGACGTTTTATACGAAAAATTTATTATGATCGGGATGGGTCTTTCCTGCAACTCCAGACTTGGATGATAATTGCTGTATGCAGAAACTACTCCGTAATAATGATCTTGATCACCTTGGTACTCCTGTTGTTTTTTATTTGCAACAAGTAAACCCCTTTGGGAAGTTGCCCAAACGATATGGTTTTTTGCGCTCCCTTTGGGATTTCTTCATGGAATTCCCGGTACACGGTTTTCCCCTGGATATTGATCAGGTTGATCCATGCTGTTGACATTTCCTGGTCGAAGACTATGGTTATGTGTTTGCTGGCGGGGTTGGGAAAGACTTTGAATTCGGTTTCATCCCCGGCAAGGGTGTCTCCGGGATCGGGGAAAGGACGGAATTTTGCCGTAAGGGTTTTGTTTGTCTCCGGCATGATAAACCGGTATTCCAGATCGCCTGATAAAAAGGTAGTTCCATCCCTCCATGCTTCAAATTCAAAAGCGATGTTGGGAGTTGCTTTCAGCTGAACTGTTTCTCCTGCAATGTAGGCTCCATAGCCCTTAGCCACTCCGGAATACTCCGGCTTAACCTCCACATTAAGCTTATAAAGGTTGGCAGCAGAATTTATTATTTCAATGTGATCTATGGCAAATACCCCTTGCTGTTGCCCTTTGTATTGAAAAGCAAAACGCACTTTGTCTTTTCCGCCAAATCTTTTGAGGTTAATGACGGTTTGCAGCCAGTTCAGGCTGGTATTGCCTTCATTTGCTGCCGGATGCTGGCGGTTATCCCATATTTTTTCAAAAGATTGATTATCCTGGCTTACCATCAGGGCAAGAAAACCCTGTTGATGGTTTTCTTCAATCAAAGTATTAAACCAGAACCTGATAGCCGGAGTTTGCAGATTGGAGAGATCCATTTCGGGCAGGATCACCCATGCATCCTTTTCATGGCTGCTGTTGCCGGAAAAAATGTAAAAGTAATTCCCGGCAAAAGGATGAATGTTTCCCTGTGACCAGGAATATGCGTCAGTCAGGGCCCAGCCATTATTTTCAAACCCATGGGTTAACCAGCAGGTGTCATCAAAACCGGTTTCGAAAGTTTCCAGGTAAGGCCACTGGTCAATGACCGGTTCACAGGCGGAAGTCATCAGCAGATAAGCCGTATTGGACGGGGCTGATTCTACCTGATCATAAAGGGCCTTGGCCTGGTAACGAAAAAACCCTTCATCGGGCAAGTGATCCAAAAAAGTCATTTCATCTTCCGCAGGGGAATCGTGTATTGGTTCGCTGTTGCGGAAAAGGCGGTAGCTGTCGGGCTGTGATTGGGTGTTTTCAAGGGAAATGCTTTTCTGGGCTCCGGTTTTTGCATCCATCCCTTTTTCCCTTCTGTGGAGGTTTGACAGCCTGAAAATTTTTTCTTCGGCATGGGTTTTATCATGCTTGCTTACATATATAGCCGTAAGATGGGCAAAGGAGCCTTCCTGATCATTGAGGTCGTGGGGGTTCCAGCTTCCGGCCCGCCCAAAAAAAGAAGTTCCACCCCCATAGTTAACCCTTTTCATAAGAGAGGAAGGGTAGCCACTGGGGTGAAGGGGACGCACGCTCACATAAAAATAATCGAAAAACTCCAGGGGTTCTTCCAGTTCATAAATGTATTCCTGAAGATGGGCTGCCGTAAGCAATTCTGACTCATAAAGCATGGTAAGGCCATTGGTGTCATAAATTCTGAACCGGAACTGATCATTGGGCCAAAGGTGGTCTTCATGTTCCACAAAGGAGTGGGCCATTTTTTTGAGGGTTACGGGATAATTTAAACCGAGGGCGGGTGCGTCAAAAACGGTGGCCCTTTCTGCTCCTGCCCAGCTAAGGTGTGTAAAGTTGCTCACATGGCGGTACCATCCTTCAAGGTTGGGCGCATTGCCGGGCGCATACCAGGAAAGCTTTGCCAGGTTTTGGTCTTGTTTTCCTGCAGTTAAAAAGCCCGGCGGGGGATTCTCTTCTGTGAAGGGATCCAGGCCTTCCAGGGTTTCTGCACCTGTTTCCAGGGGATCAAGGTATAAGTTTAACCGCTCGGTAATGGAAGTGCCATTGCGGCTCCAGTGGTACCAGAATTTCCCATAAAAATCGGGGCCGCCGGTATTGTCGCAGCTGGATGCACCTCCCGTAAGGGTGCCAATGATTTTCTTATCGCTGTTAAAAATGGGCGATCCGGAAGAACCCCCTTCGGTAACTCCATGACCACTTTCGGTAGCAGTCCAGTTCACCCTCCATGCCGAACTGGTGGCCATTGGTTTTCCGCTGACCGTAGGCGTGGCACTTACAAGCCCTGTATTGTAGGTGGAAATTTTTTTGACGTCTCCCCTGGGATGATGGATGCCTGTACCTTCCATGCTGCCAGT
>SKVW01000074.1 GCA_007129255.1 Bacteroidales bacterium | reverse complement strand
CAGATCGTGCCGGGCTTAAAAGCAGAAGTTGTGATTGAAGCCTTTCCCGGGGAAACATTTACCGGAGAGGTTTCTATGATAAAACCCTATCTTTCAACCCGTTCGCGCACCGCAACGGCAGAAATACTCATTTCCAATCCCGATCAGCGGTTAAAGCCGGGCATGTCGGCAAGGGTGGTCCTTCAAAAACCCAAAACCTTGGTGAACATGATTCCCCTTGAGGCCATATACAGGGATCCGGAAACCAACCACGAATTGCTTTATACCGTAGAGAATCAGACAGCAAGAAGGAATGAGTTCACCAGGTTGTTCAATACCGGCGATATGGTGGCCATAGAAGGCCTGAAGGAAGGAACGGACGTGATCGTGGGCGGCAAAAACCGGGTGAGTGAAGGCAGCAAAGTAGTCATTGTCAATAATGGAGGGTCTGAAAAATGAAGTTACCACATGGTTCCGTAAAAAAACCCATCACCACGCTGATGGTATTTATCGGGGTATTTTTGTTCGGATTGGTTTCCATTCAAATGCTGCCCCGCGATGTACTGCCCGAAATTGAATTCCCAACCCTGACCATTGTTACGGTTTACCCCGGCGCATCGGCCGAATTGGTTGAAGAACAGGTAACCCGTCCTTTGGAAACCGTTTTGGCCGCCACGGAAAACCTGCGCACCATAGAATCTACCTCAAGTGAAAATGTTTCTTTTATTTCCATGCGTTTTGGATGGGGAGTCGATGTGAATGAGGCTTCCAACAATGCCAGGGACATGATAGAGCTGGTGCGGCGACACCTTCCCAGGGATGTGCAGCAACCCATTATCCTTAAAGTTAATAGTGCCATGATCCCTGTTATTGCATATGGGATCCAGGCCACCGATAATTTTTACAACCTTGACCAGATCATTGAAGACCAGGTTGCAGCCCCTTTGCGAAAAGTGGAAGGAGTCGGTACGGTAGTTACCATTGGTGCACCAAGACGGGAAATCAGGGTTGAAGTAGACCCTGTTAAGCTCAGTGCCTATAACCTGAGCGTAAACCATATGGCTACCGTATTAAAAGCCGAAAACCTGAGCATTCCGGGAGGAAGCATGGAAGTAGGAACACGCGATTTTTCTGTAAGCGTAACCGGTGAGTTCGATGAGGTAAAGGAAATCGAAAACGTGGTGCTGAGCCATTTGAATAACAAGCCGGTAAGGGTAAGAGATGTGGCAACAGTACTGGATGATTATGAAGAAAGGCATTCCTATGCCCGCACCAAAGGAAAACGGTCGGTGGCGTTTTTCGTTCAAAAACAAACCGGCACGAATACCCTGGAAGTAGCCAATGCGGTAAGGGCCGAAATGGATGAAATACAAAAACACCTGCCTGAAGATGTTTCCGTTCTGGAGATCGTTGACAGTTCCGACATTGTCAAACGGTCTATCAGCAACCTTTCCTCGACTTTGTGGTGGGCAGGATTGTTCGTAATCCTTGTGGTACTTATGTTTTTAAGGGAATGGAAATCCAGCCTTATCATCATGCTCACCATGCCGGTTTCACTGATTGTGGCATTTATTTTCATGTTCCTGGCAGGGTATTCCATCAACATTTTTTCGCTGATGGCGGTAGTTATAGCCATCGGTATGGTGGTGGACAATGCCATTGTGGTTCTGGAAAACATTACCCGTCATATGGAGAATGGGTCCAGACCCAAACAGGCAGCTGTTTTCGGGGCCAGTGAGATTGGCACAGCCATTTCTGCTTCTACCCTCACGACCATTTCGGTATTTCTGCCCATGCTTTTCATGGGGGGCATTGTGGGCATTTTATTCCGGCAGCTGGCCGTATTAACTACCGTTACTCTGCTGGCATCTCTGCTTACTGCCCTCAGCCTCACCCCCATGCTTTCCTCAAAACTTTTACGTCCCTTGTATAAGGGAGGGCAGAAAAGAGGTAAGTTCTTTGAGGCCAGCGAAAAGGGTTTTGTGGCTGTTGAAAGATTTTACAGCAACAGTCTGAAACGGGCAGTATCTCATAAAAAACTGGTTGTATTACTGGCCGTGGTTTTATTCGGCTCCACGGTATGGCTGGCTACCCGGATTGGCACCGATTATATTCCGGAGTTTGATTCGGGGGATGTGAGCGTGCAGTTTGAAATGGAAACAGGCACCAGTGCGAGGGAAACCGAACGTATAGCCAGGCAAATTGAACAGATCATGCTGGAAGAAATTCCTGAAATGCAAACGGAGTTTACCATTGTGGGGCAAACCGAAGACGGAGCTTTGACCACGGTAGGTTTCCAGGAAGGGAAAAACATTGGTTCAATTGTAGCCCGCATGGGACGGCCCGACGAACGCGACCGCAGCGCATGGGAAGCCGCACGGGCAGTGAGGGAGCGCATTGAACAAGAGATCCCGGAAATTGACCGCTTCGTGGTGCATGGTGGTAGCCTGCTTTCCTCTGCCCTGCTCGGAAACCAAAAACCCATTGAGGTAAACATTTCAGGGCATGACTTTGAAGACCTAAACACCATAGCCCGTCAGGTTCAGCAGATCATGGAAAGTTCCGGTTATTTTGTAAATGTGGAAACCACCATTGATCCCGGGAAAGCCGAATTTGAAATCCTGGTGGATAAGCAAAGGGCTTCCGAGTTGAACCTCAATACCGGTATGATCGCCATGCAGGTAAGGCAAAGCCTTTACGGTGCCGAAGCCGGCGAATTCAAAGAAGGTGGGGAAGAGTATAAAATGACGGTCAAATATGCTGAAGGTTTTCGAAAAAGCCCTGAAGACCTGGGCAACATCATGCTCAACACCCTTGCAGGGAAACATGTACCGGTAAGGGAGGTTGCCAGCATACGGGAAATCAATGCTCCCCTTGAGATACGGCGGGAAGACCAGGAACGCATTGTTAAGGTTATGGCCGACCTGGAAAACATCTCTTTGGGTGAAGCCACCGAAAAAGCCAGGGAAATAATCTCACAGGTTGAGCCGTCCGGGGGAGTAACCCTGGAACTGGCCGGACAGGTTACCGAGCAGGCGGAGTCTTTTGAAAGCCTCACCATCATGTTTATTGCAGGGATACTGCTGGTTTACATGGTTATGGCTTCACAGTTCGAGTCGCTCATTGATCCTTTTATTATCATTTTTGCCATTCCCTTTTCAATTATCGGGGTGGTGTGGGCTTTTCTGGTCACGGGTCTTACCTTAAGCGTAGTAACCTTTATTGGAGTGATCATGCTGCTGGGAATTGTGGTTAACAATGGGATTGTACTGGTGGACTACACCAATCTTTTGCGCAAACGCGGGCTGTCTCTGCGGGAGGCAGTTCTGGAAAGCGGCAGGTCGAGGTTGCGTCCGGTGCTCATGACCAGTTTTACCACCATGCTTGGGATGGTACCCATGGCTTTGAGCACAGGAATGGGCTCTGAAATGTGGAGTCCCCTGGGCATTACCATCATCGGAGGGTTGTTAATTTCCACCCTGATCACCCTGATCCTGATACCTGTGATCTACACCCTGTTTCATAATAAATCTTTAAATAAACAGGAAGCACCTGAATAAAAAAAACCGGATGTGATAAACTCCGGGAAAAAAAGTCCATGGTCCCTGCAGGCAACAATACCCTGCCTGCAGGAGACCACGGCACAAAAAAAGTCTAACCCTTTAAAATAACAGGAAAATGAAAATGGTTTATTGCACATGCAATGTAAGTGTACTCGACAAGCTCCTGGAGTTGGTTGAGGAAAACAACATCCGCGAATACCAGGTTATAGACCGGGTAACGGCCAAAACCAAAAGAGGACAGCCACGATTTAACGACCCGGTTTGGCCGGGATATAATGCGGCCGTCATCATGCAGGTGGCAGAAGATGAGAAAGTAAAGCAACTGATTGAAAACATCAAAAGTTTCAATCATGATGCTTTCAACGAAAATGAGCTGGTTACGGTTTGCGCCTGGAACCTGGAGCATTATTTCTTTGATTAGGAAAATCAATTGCACAAAGCCCAGAAAAAAGTCTCCGGGTAAAAAAGCAACCAAACAGAGACCAGCAACCCATAGAAACAAAATAAATATCCATAGAAACCAAACAACAATAAGTCTTTATGGGTAATTTTTATAGAGTTGTGAATTGGGTAACAAAATAAATTTTACTTACTTTTGTGCCACCAAAATAAAAAAACTGGAAGCAGGGGTTAATTTTCTGCCTATTATTTGGTTGATTGATTTTTTGTTGGGGAAAATTTTTATATTTTTGGATTCACATATTTAAAAATTTCCTGTCAGTCTGATTTTGAAGGAAATCCCCTGAAAAAAGGCAAGGTTGGATGAGAAGAAAGGGCATTATCCCGGATAAGATTAGGCTGATTTTTGTTTTCCCCTTTCAGCAAGCAGGAATTTGGCCGGCAATACCCCAGGTCCGGAAGCTTTTAAAACAAACTTGAATTAAAATAAAGTTTTATAGTTTTTATAAACCCATCAGCAATGCAAAAGAAACTTAAGGAACTCACCGAAAAAATATACCAGGAAGGTGTAAACAAGGCCAAAGAGGAGGCTGAAAAGATTGTTTCGGAAGCCAAAAAAGAGGCCGACAGCCTTGTGGATAAGGCAAAAAAAGAAGCCGATGACATTGTAAAAAAAGCGGAAAAAGAATCTGATGAATTAAAGAAAAACTCCCTGAACGAACTGCAGTTGTCCGCAAGACAAATGATCTCGGACCTGAAACAGCAGGTAGTTGAACTGATCCAGACCAAAACCATCGAACCCGAGACCAGGGGTTCTTTTAAAGAAGTGGAATTTACCCGCGACATTATCCATACCATTGTTAAAAGCTGGGATCCAAAAAGCGGGGAAAACGTGGATCTTGCCTTGCTTCTTCCCGAAGAAAAACAAAAAGAGTTTGATGCTTTTTTCAAAAACAAAGCCAAGGACCTTCTGGACAAAGGAGTGGAAGTTTCTTACAGTGAAGCCATTAAAGGAGGTTTTAAAATTGGCCCCAAAGACGGTGGATATATGGTTTCATTTTCTGATGAAGATTTTGAAGCCCTTTTCAAGGACTATATGCGCCCAAGGCTGATCAGTTTACTTTTTGAGGAAAAAGGAAAAAAGGGAAAAGAAAAGAAAGAAGACAAGAAAGGGGATGAAAAGCCAAACAAAAAGAAAGACTAAACATCTTTTTTAAACACCGACCCCAAGCCAGATAATCAATATTTTTGTCAACGAAAAAAATTCAAGTAAGTGAAGCGTAATTATTATTGCCTGGTAGCAGGACTTCAGGACATCACCCTGGACATTCACAAGTTGACATTCAACCAAAAAGCCTTCAGGGAAGAACTTCAAACCGAAGTTCACCCAAATGACTATCGTTTGGTTGAAAAATTATTCTTCCCCTTTGACAACATCAACCTGCTGAACCTTCTCCAAAAAAGGGACAAACCTTTCAACGAAAAGGGAAACTTCTCCAAAGAACGCCTGGAAGAAAACATCAAAGAACCATCAGATCTTCCCGAATACATGATGCGGTTTATAGTGGCTTTTAAAAATAAAGAGCCGGTTTATCCCAACATGACTTTGGAAGATGAACTCACTACCCTTTTCTTTGACCAAATGCTCCGTGAAGAAAAGAATGGTTTTTTGCGCAGCTGGTTTCAGTTCGAACTGAATGTAAAAAACATCATGTCAGCGCTGAACGCGCGCAAATACAAAGTGGATTACGAACACAAGATCATTGGCACCGACGAGATCTCTGAGATCATCAAAAAAAGTCATGCCAGGGATTTTGGCCTGGGAGGAGAACTGGACTACCTGGACGAGCTGGTGAATATTTCGCGCAAAGAAGACCTCAGGGAAAGAGAAAAAGCATTGGATGAGCTCAAATGGAATTATTTGGATGAAGAAACCTTTTTTGAATACTTCACCATAGAAAAAGTGCTGGCCTTTACCATTAAACTAGGTATGGTAGAACGCTGGCTGGCTATCGATAAAGATCACAGCAATGAGCTGTTCAGGAAACTGCTCAAGGAATTGCAGGCAAGTTATGAATTACCCGAAACATTTACAGAAAAATAAAGATATATGAACACTATTGGTAACGTAACCGGCATTATTGCCAACCTTGTAATTGTTGAAACCGAAGGCAAGGCCGGGCAAAACGAGATCTGTTATATCAAACATGGCGACACCCGCCTGATGGCTGAGGTGATCAAGGTGGTTGGCAAAAAAGCCTACATGCAGGTTTTTGAAAGCACCCGAGGGTTGAAAGTGGGTTCCGAAGTTGAATTCATGGGCCATATGCTCGAGGTAACCCTGGGCCCCGGTATCCTTTCCAAAAACTTTGACGGCCTGCAAAACGACCTGGATAAAATGGAAGGCATCTTCCTTAAAAGAGGCGAATATACCGAACCCCTTGATGGCAAGAAAAAATTCGAATTCAAAACCCTGGCAAAAAAGGGTGAAAAAGTTGTTGCCGGAAGCTGGCTTGGGGAAGTGAAGGAAAACTGGATGCCCCACAAGATCATGGTGCCTTTTACTTTTTCCGGTGAATATACCGTAAAAAGCATAAAAGAAGACGGCGAATATACCATTCATGATGAGATTGCCGTGATCACCGATAAAGACGGCAAAGATCACAAAGTGACCATGGTTCAGAAATGGCCGGTCAAAGTGCCTATCAGGGCCTATAAAGAAAAACCCAGACCGTTTAAGATCCTGGAAACCGGCATCCGCGTAATGGATACCCTGAACCCCATGGCTGAAGGAGGCACCGGATTTATTCCCGGCCCGTTTGGTTCGGGAAAAACCGTGTTGCAGCACAACCTTTCCAAAAACGCGGAAGCCGACCTGGTAATTGTTGCTGCCTGCGGTGAACGCGCCAACGAGGTGGTAGAGATCTTTACCGAATTTCCCGAATTGGAAGACCCCCGCACCGGCCGGAAACTGATGGAGCGCACCACCATCATTGCCAACACATCCAACATGCCGGTGGCCGCCCGTGAGGCTTCTGTATATACGGCCATGACCATTGCAGAATATTATCGTGCCATGGGGCTTAAGGTGCTTCTGCTGGCCGACTCAACTTCACGTTGGGCACAGGCTCTGCGCGAGATGTCCAACCGCATGGAGGAACTGCCCGGACCCGACGGCTTCCCCATGGACCTTTCGGCAATTATTGCCAACTTTTATGCCCGCGCAGGGTATGTTTACCTTCCCAACGGTGAAACCGGCTCCATTACCTTTATTGGAACCGTATCCCCTGCCGGCGGTAACCTGAAAGAACCTGTTACCGAATCCACCAAAAAAGTGGCCAGGTGTTTTTACGCCCTTTCACAGGATCGCGCCGACAGCAAAAGGTATCCGGCCATCGATCCCATCGACAGCTATTCCAAATACCTGGAGTATCCTGAAATTACCGAATACCTGAACGACAAGATCTCCTCTGACTGGACCGAAAGCGTGTTTGAAGCCAAGGACATCCTGCTAAGGGGTAAGGAGGCTTACGAACAGATCAATATTCTTGGTGACGATGGGGTTCCATTGGATTATCACATCAAATACTGGAAGTCCGAATTGGTTGACTTTGTGATCCTTCAGCAGGATGCTTTTGACAAGATTGATGCCTCCTCATCACTGGAGCGACAGGACTACATGTTGAAAAAAACCCTTGGAGTTACCCACATGGATTTCAAATTCGAATCATTCGAAAATATCGGTCCATATTATAAAGAGATCATCAACAGCCTCAAGCAAATGAACTATTCCGAGTTTGACTCCGAAGAATTTAAAAAGCATGAGAAAGCTTTGGAAAAAACCATAAAGGAAAGAAAAGTTGATCCGGAGGCTGAAGAAAAAAAGTCTGAAAAGGTTGAAGAGGATGCGAAGGAATAAATCTCAGGAAGATTGGATCCGGTAAACCGCATTAACTAGTAAATTAAGAAATTATATAATCCAGGAAAAGTAAACTGAGTAATGGAAAAGCAAACAAAAGCATTTCAGCGAATATATACCAAGCTGTATCAGCTTACCAAAGCCACGGTTTCATTGGAGGCCAAGGGAATTGGCAACGAAGAGCTGGCCATTGTTGATGGCCGGCTGGCCCAGGTGGTAAAGGTAATGGGCGATATGGTAACCCTGCAGATCTTCGGGGGTACCGAAGGCATTGCCACCAACGCAGAAGTTATTTTTGCGGGAAAAGCCCCAACACTAAAGGTTGGTGAAGACCTTGCAGGAAGGTTTTT
>SKVW01000004.1 GCA_007129255.1 Bacteroidales bacterium | reverse complement strand
GTGTGATGAGCCAGTTATCCGGATTGACTGGAACAGGAGGGTTTTGCTCATGCACCATGGAGGATGACAGGGCCACCTGAACAAAATCATGCTCTCTCTGGGCGCTGCTTATTGTCCAATTGTGGCCATCATTGTTGTGGTCAATGGCCAGCCAACCTTCAGGAATTTCATAACTTCCTTCAAAATCCTCCCAAAGCAAAACGTTGTCGCTAGTATGAGAAGAACGGAGGTCTCCGGTTGGACTTTCGGCCATGTTGCTTTTGGCAAAAACTTGATGGGCTTGCCCTGCTATTAAAGCAGCAAAAAGCACATAATTAAAAACAAGAGATAAACGTCTACAATTTTTCATTGTTATACTTTTTTTTTACCCACAATTAACCGGATTCGGGAAACATTAGAGAATGTCCGGTTTAATAGGGTTATGTTGGTAATTATTGGTTTTGACTGGTAAAAGCAGCTGCCGGTTTTGAAAAGCCGGCAGCCGGGTTAAATTCTTAGCTTATTGGAAAATCTGTACCTTTTTGGTCTGCAGTCCGTTCTTTGTAAGTATCTCGACGAAATATACCCCGGACTCCAGGGATAAGGCATCTATGCGGACTTTTTCCTTGCGGGGAAAGAGTGTAATTCGTGACTGGCCTTTGCTGTCAAAAAACCTAACCTGAAGGATCCTGTTGTCGGCCTTGATGTAAAAATGGTTGCGGGCCGGGTTGGGAAATACCACCACCTGGCTTTCCGGGACGGAATTTAATCCTGTTGCGTCTTTTTGCAATTCCACAAACATTTCCACATCCTGATCGATAACCGTAACCTCTCCTTCATAAGGGAAAAAACCTTCTTTGCTCACAAAGAAAGGATACTCTCCTTCCTTAACATTTTCAATCTTATAAACTCCGGGATCCATCTGGGTTTCGTCAAAAGTAACCGTAGCATTTTCTACTGGCTGACCCTCATGGTTTTTTACATGAAACAGCACCCGATAACCCGGGAAGATCGTGAAGTCTATCGTGGCGATTTCAGATGAACCGGAAGTATATACGCTTTTGACCCCGGCAATATATTCGCCCGGTTCAAGTCCGGTAAAAACAAACTCCTCTTCTGTTATGTTTTCTGCAAGGGGTTGTTCCATGTTGTTGAGGAACACAGAATATTCCGGATTTGATTTTTTTAAAGGGCCCGTTTCTGCGGTCATTATTTGGGTAAAGCTATCCGGGTTTTTGGGCTGGGACCATCCGCCCCGGGTTTCAATTGCTTGAAGTGACCCTTGGTCTGCCTGTGTGGCCCGGACCATTTCCCCTCCTCCATAGGTAGTGGAAATCCAAAGATTGATCAGAAAGTCTCCCATTGAATAAGGATTGACGACATAGTCTTCGAGATTTTCAAGTGGAGTAGTCACTGAAAGCCCGTTGGTTCCATTGGCATCACCCGTAATGGTGGGATAATAATGGTTGGTTCCCGGAATAACACTCAGGGGTTGTATCATGACCCCTACCATTGAATATTCTGAAGCATCCAGGGAGCCAAGTTCTGCTTTTTCTTCCCAGTTATTGGCTTGTTCAGTTTCAAAAGGTCCTATTGATTCAATGATGGAAAAAGTTTCCCAGTCCACCACATGTATCTTATAAGCATAAGGGCTTATTGTAACGTCCCATTGCAAATGATGGAAGTTTGCAAACTCCAGCACCGCATCAGGGAATTCCGACAGGTCGAACACTGTCCCGTAAACGTTGGAGATTGTCTGGTAATAAGCGTTTGGCTCTTCGGGTACTTCGTCATCATGCTGAAACAGTCTCAGCAATTGAGCTGTGTTCCATTTAAAGAGTGCTTTACCAGCTTCGGGCTTATCAGGAAAGATCATCAGTCCATCGGGCTTGAGGATTTCCTCGAGTAACTCCACCTGATATTCAATGGGTTCAGTTAGGTCCAGGCTCTCCACCTGGTAATTTTCATAGCCTTCCAGGCTAATGCTCAGGTCATAATAACCTCTCCAAAGCATGGGGAATTCTACCAACCCTGAAGGCGGAACGATGGCGGAATATTGGTGTTCCGAAGGGTTTTCGGAATGAACCAGATCAACACGGGCACCGGTAGCTTCTGCACCGGTATTGGTGGTTACTTCTATGGATACCGGGATGTGCATATCCTTAGATAGCATGTTTGAAAACGCAGGTTGAGAGAGATTTTCGTTGGTATATTCTGCCACCACTGCATACACCCAGGCGCCTGCCTCCAGGTCATCCCAATCATGATCGGTAAATTCAAGCCCGTTGAGTCCTTCTGCAAGCAAATCCCATTGGGCGGGGTCCTGATCCTGCTCTCCGTCCTGCAAACGGTAAATGTGGTAGTGCTCCAGGGCTTTGGAGTTGCCTTTTCTGATTTGAATGTTATCCTCTTTGTGGAACCCATCCACTTCAACAAAGGTATCGGCTGGCGTTGATGAACCCTTTGCTTGCGGAATTGCCGGGCCATATTTAAGCCCATGAGCCCGGATCATAAAATTGCCCCGCATAGTTTCCTGTGGAAATTCTTCTTCAAAGGCCAGAAAAGGGGATCCGGCCGCGATATCATCAGTAAAGAATTGTGTTAAAGGCTGGAAGGGATAATTTTCGTCACTCCCATTGTCTAAAGCCAGACCGATCCAATCACTGGTTGAGATCCCAACCAAAAACCCATTTTCCAGGAGCAGGGGCTCACTTAATTGATAAGTGTTCCATGTTCTTTGCTGGTTTGGAACATTCTCAGCTGTATATATTATATTTTCATGATCAGGCCATCCCTCTTCATCCAGGCCTATCACCCAAACTTTAATGGTGGGATAAACAGAGGTTTCAGAACCCAGAAACCAGGAAATTTCGTTTAACTGTGCATGATAGGGATGAACATTACCATATACCGTATTCAGATTACACGGCCATACTCCAAAAACCTTTTCCATAAATCCGCTATCGTAACGGAAATCCTTTTCAACAGCCGACCCGGCAGCTTCCCATTGCAGGGCAACTGCTTCTGCAGCATTGCCTTTATCGTTTGTTTCAATCACCGATGCGTTAACATTGAAAGCCGGATGAGCAGTTTCAATCAAGGTAAGGGTGTCCAAAGAAAGGTTTTCGGCTCCTATCCATAAAGAATCCTTGTATTTATTATAACCTTCAGCTGAAATGGAAAGCAGGTAGGGTTGGTCTCCAAAAACAGCATCCAGTTGAAATTTTCCGTTCTCATCAGTTTCGCCGGAGAAAGATGCATTACCATGCAGATTTACCTTGGCCCCGGGAAGGGGGGTTCCAGGCTGATCGCTAACTGTGATGGTACCCTCTACCGCAACCAGGGGAAGATTTTCCAATTGGGCATCAAGGATTTCCTCTTGGCCGTTGGTAATGAGAAGGTCATGCTCCTGTTCGTAATACCCGGTTTTAAAAACCTCTAGCTTCAGGCTTCCTTCCGGAACAAGGGGAAAGTAGAAATCACCTCCCTCATTCGTAGTGGTGGTGGCCCCGGTGGATTGAATTCGTAACATAACATCTTTCAGAGGATCCCCATTCAGTGTGGTTGCATTTCCGGAAAGGGTTCCCATGTTTTCCCCGTCAAAAACAAAAACGGTGTTTGGGATCACAGATCTTACCTCTCCACCAGCCGGAGGGTGCTCCGGGTCAATTGTTGTTTCATTTGAGCGAAAAGCTCGGGCACGGTATGGACGATCCGTTGCCGTTACATAGAATTCAACATAAGGGGGGGAGGCGTTATCATGCATGGGGACGAGGTTTGTGACAACCAGGTTTTCCTCCCCTCCCTCATATAAATAAGGTTCATCAAGGGGAATAACGATGGTATTGGCCCCTTCGGGAAAATAAACGGTTCCTTCAAAAACCAGTTGGTGTTCTTCTGTAGAAATATACCCTTCAAACAAGTGTTCTTTTGAGGTAGTGCCCATATATATTTTAACCTCCTGATACTGGGCGTGGTCAAAATGGTTGAAGTAAACCAGCCGGGAGATCTTTCCACCGATCACATCCATTTCTTCCGGATAATAAATGGTTTGAGAAAGGCTGGTTTTTACATTGAAATCAAAAGGCTGTTCAATATAATAGGGTGAAACCACATCATCAGTTCCGACAAAACTGGTTCCCGACCCGGCTGGTTGGATATGAACCTCAAAGGGTTCGGTAGCGGACTCCTGCAGGCCGTCAGGTGTGGTCCATTCGACGACGCCGGAAAGATAATATCGCCCTGAAAGATTTTCATCCGGCGTCCATTGAAATTCATATTCAACAGATTCTCCGAAGGCGGTGCCGGTTCCCTGAAGGCTTGCGATCTCGGTTTCTTCGTTTATTAACAGGCGAACGGTATAGTCATCCATGGGAATCAGGCCCGCATTGAAAACATTCACCTTGTAACTGCTGGTTTTTTGGGCCACAGGCAGCGTATTTCCTGAGACATTACCTGCATACACTTCTTGTTGCAAGGCCTTTGTCAGGGTCACATCATCAAAAGACCACATGTGAAGGTTTCCGCTGTTACCTTCGAACCGAAACCGGAACTGAACATTTTCAGCGCTTCCCGGGGCTTCAAAATAAAGATTCAGTTCTTCCGGTCCCCGGCTTGCCGAAACCACATAACTCCAGAGCTCTTCCCAGTCAGTTCCTCCGTTAAAAGAGTAATCAACCGCAACCTTATCGTTATTAAATAATCCTGAAAAATTATTGATCCGGTTTTTGAAACTGAAAATGAGTCCTTCGCTGTCCTGTATATCAATAAAGGGTGTAAGCAGAAAGGATGTCCCTTCAAAAATGGGGTGAATATAAAACCTCATCTGGGGTGCTTCACCTCCCGCATTATCCATGTTGTATGCTCCCCAGTTTTGCTGCCCATCGCCTTCCTTGCTCCAGCCGGTTGGAATAAACCCTTGGGGCAAATGGTCGAAGGGTTCGAAAAACAGCTGTTCCCCTGGGGTTGATTTTTCAAGATCAGCTCCTGCGTTTTCAGTCATCTGCCCGTAACCAGGCTGTATCATCATGGCAAAGAACAGGCAGAAGAAAAATAAATTTCTTTTCATGGTAAGATGTTTTTTGGTGAAGTAAGTAGAATTTGTTGCAGATTATCTGTTAAGCTTCCGGATAGTCCCGGAAAATGGAGCAAAATTAAACCCGGTTAGACGAAGGGGCATCCGTAGGAATGGGCAATTGGTATCCGTGCCAGCACGGGTTTTGTCAAACCAGCTTGTTGTCAATGGCAAACCGCACCAAGCCCACCAGGCTTTCGGTGTTGGTTTTGCGGTAAATGTTTTTGCGGTGGGACTCAACGGTTCGTTCACTGATGAAAAGTTCAACGGCAATTTGTTTGTTGGATTTTTCATCGGCCACCAGTTTCAGTATTTCTTTTTCCCGTTGGGTTAACAGGTTTTTGGTCTTTTCAAAAAGGCTTTCTTTTTGAAGCAGGAGTAGGGATAAATCCTCGCAAAGAAATTTTTCGCCCTGGGAAACCTTTTCAAGAGCTTTGATGAACTGCTCAGGATCGGCACTCTTAATGATATAGCCATCGGCACCGGCTTCCATGGCTTCCTGGACCATGGTTTTTTCATCAAACATGCTCAGGATAAGACACTTTATCCCAGGCTTTTGGGCCTTGACTTCCCTGACCAGATCTATTCCTGACCTTCCATTTAGCTGAATATCCGTAATTATGGCATCAATTTCCAGAATGTTGAGAAACTGCAGGGCAGTTTCCACATCATTGGCTTCGGCCACAATTTTATATTTGTCCTCTGGAAGGATGTTTTTAATCCCATCAAGAATTACCTGATGGTCGTCTACAATTAGCAAATTCATGGCACTATCAAATTGGTATGTCAATAATTACAGTAGAATGCTTGCGCCGGGCTTGGGTATCAAAAGAAATATTTCCGTTAATGAATTTCAGTCTGGAGCAAATATTTTTCCACCCTGATCCTTTGCTCTTTTCCAGGCATTCGATGTCAAACCCCAATCCGTCATCTTCAATATGAATGTTCAGTTCCTTTTCATGCTGGGTAAAATGAAGATTGATGTTTTCTGCCCCGCTGTATTTGATAATATTGTTCAGCAGTTCCTGGACAATCCGGTAAATGGCTATTTCGAAAGCCGGTTCAAAGCGATGGGTAAACCCAAACTCTGAGATTGAAACCCGGAGGTTTTCAGAAAGGTTGATTCTGGCGGCTAATTCGGAGATGGCCGGGTAAAGCCCTTTTTTCACAAGGATCTGGGGCATGATGTTAAAGGAAATGTTGCGGATTTCCTGGTGCATGTCTCTAATTAAGACAGAAGCATTTTCAATGGCCCGTTGGTTGCTGTTACCGGGATGGTTGGTTATTGTGGAACAGTTAATTTTCAAAGCTGTGAGCAATTGCCCAAGGCCATCGTGCAGGTCTTTTGCAAAACGAATGCGTTCATTTTCCTGGGTTTTAATAATGGCTTGCACCTGAGCCTTCTGTGCCTCAAGGGCTTGCTCGTTTATGAGATCCTTGCGTTTGTTTTTATAATAATTAATGATGGTAAAAACTGTTAAAATGCTGATAACAAGGAAAAAAACCAGGGCCGTATTGGTAAGTTTGCTTTTTTCCAGTTCCAGGGTTTGTTGCTCAAGTAAAAGGGTTTGGACTTCCTGTTCTTTTTTCAGGCTGCTGATCTGCCTCTCCTTTTTTTCAGATTCATAAAGGGTTTGGTAAAAGGCAATCTGGGTCATGGATTCCGTATTGAGCAAAGAATCTTTCAATTCGGCATGCCGACGGTGGTTTTGGTAAGCATTTTTATAATCATTCAAAGCGGCCTGGAAAGTGGCTTTTTTTTCCAGAAGATTGCTTAGCAAGTTCAAAAGGCCTTTTTTCTCCGCTATATTTATTCCCCAATCCAAATAATGAAAGGCCTTTGAATAGTTTCCAAGTTTGTATTCAATGTTTCCCAGATGTAATAAATTGTTCGCCAGATGACGGGTTTCGTTTTTTTCAACGGCTATATCTTTGGCCATTAAATATTGTTCTTTGGCTTTTAAAAGCTGGTTTTCCTGAAAATATAAAAAGCCTATGTTTTGATAATTCCCCCCAATGCTCGGATGGTCATCCATCTCCGAAACCAGCGTTATAACTTTTTTTAGCAATTCTTGGGCTTTTTCAGTTTCTCCCATTTCCCCATACAGTCCGCCTTTGTTGGAAAGTACCAGGGCCACATCATACTGGTCTCCAATTTGCCGGTATATTGAAAGGCTTTTATTATAAAATTCAAGGCTTTGAGAATACCGGCCAAGCTTTTCAAACAAAATGCCGATGTTGTTGTAAATGCCAGCCACCTCTTTGGTCTCCCCAAGGGCCCTTCTAATTTTGAGCGCCTCCAGGTTGTTCTTCAATGCCTTTTCATAATCCCCGGCTTTGGAAAATACCAAAGCAATGAAATGATATCCTTTGGCAATATTGGAACTGTCCTTTAACTTGTATGCTTTATCCAGGAATAAAGAAGCTGATTCCAGTCCAAAATCAAGTCGCTGATCCCTAACCTGCCGGTGAATGTTTTCCAGCTCTTCCAGGGAAAAACCAGTAACTTCCTCTTCAGGACTCCGCATGGAAAGGTAATTCTCAAAACCGTTAGAATATGCTTCTGTTTTTGGTGAAGAAGTTTTGGCAGATTGAAGACCGGAAATAAAAAAGCAAAGTGTCAAAATAAAGTGAAGGAGAAAACAGGAAACAAGTTTGAACATGCTGAAATTGTTAATTATTCCTGGATTTCGTTAAGCAAGTAGCAGGCCAAAAATTTCAAATATCTGATATTCTGTTATTTGCACGAACCGGCTGAAAAACAAGTGTTCCATTTCGCACAAGAATGGTCGAAAATGAACAGCCTAAATTAAAAAATTTGAAATTTTCACAATACTTTCAACCCTAGGTTGACAACTCGGGAACCTTCAGTTTGGTTTTTACTAAAAGTTGTTTCGGTCAGTTATATGATTTCAACCGATTCCGGAAAAATAAAATATTACTTTTGTTTTATCATGAATGTTAACGGAATACACTACCGCACCATCTGGGTGAAAAAAACTGATGATCAGGTTATTCAGATCATCGATCAGCGCCATTTGCCCCACCGGTTTGTGGTAGAGGACCTGGCATCAGTGCTGGATGTATTTACTGCCATCAGGGATATGCATGTGCGGGGAGCAGGATTGATTGGGGCAACAGCTGGCTATGGCATGTATCTGGCTGCACTGGAAGCTTCGCGAAGCAATTCTTTTGATGCT
>SKVW01000141.1 GCA_007129255.1 Bacteroidales bacterium | reverse complement strand
GTTTCGGGAAAATAGGTGCAGTGAATATGGGTAATGTGCCCATGGTCGTCCTTAACGATGCTGTCGCAGCGGATGATGTAGGCATACTTCAGCCGCACCTCCCTGCCCAGCGAAAGGCGGAAAAACTTCTTCGGAGGATCTTCCATAAAGTCGGCCCTTTCGATGTAAAGGGTTTTGCTGAAAGGTACTTTCCGGGTTCCTTCCTCGGGTTTTTCAGGATTGAGGGTGGCGTCGAGCTGTTCCACCTGCCCATCGGGATAGTTGTCTATGATCAGCTTCACGGGGTCCAGCACGGCCATGGCCCGGGGTGCATTTTTGTTGAGGTCTTCCCTGATGCAGTATTCCAGCAGGGCCATGTCGATCACATTCTCGCGTTTGGCAACGCCCACGCGCTCGGCAAACACCCTTATGGATTCAGGGGTATAGCCCCTGCGCCTCAAGCCCGATACGGTGGGCATGCGGGGGTCGTCCCATCCCTTAACATGCCCTTCTTCCACCAGCTGCAGCAGCTTGCGCTTGCTCATAACGGTGTAGTTGAGGTTAAGGCGGGCAAACTCAAACTGCCTTGGGCGGTTTTCCTTGATCTCCAGGGCATCCAGAAACCAGTCGTACAGGGGGCGGTGCACTTCAAACTCCAGGGTGCAGATCGAATGGGTGATATTTTCAAGATAATCGCTTTGTCCGTGGGCCCAGTCGTACATGGGGTAGATGCACCAATTGTCTTCGGTGCGGTGGTGGTGTGCCCGCATGATGCGGTACATTACCGGGTCGCGCAGGTGCATGTTGGGGGAAGCCATGTCTATTTTGGCACGCAGTACTTTTGATCCGTCGGGAAACTCTCCGTTTCGCATGCGTTCGAAAAGGTCCAGGCTTTCTTCCACCGGGCGGTTGCGCCAGGGGCTTTCCTTTCCCGGCAGGGTAGGGGTGCCGCGATGGGTGCCCATTTCTTCTGCGGTCATTTCACAAACAAAGGCCTTGCCCTTTTTGATAAGGAATACCGCAAACTCGTAAAGCTTTTCAAAATAATCGGAAGCATAATAGAGGCGGTCTTCCCAGTCGAATCCCAGCCAGCGCACGTCTTCCATGATGGAATTCACGTACTCCACATTTTCCTTTGTGGGGTTGGTATCGTCAAAGCGCAGGTTGCATTTTCCGTTGAACTTATCGGCCAGTCCGAAATTCAGGCAAATGGATTTGGCATGGCCGATATGCAGGTAACCGTTGGGCTCGGGGGGGAAGCGGGTATGCACCCTTCCGCCGGTGCGGCCCTCTTCCAGGTCTTTTACAATGATCTGCTCCAGGAAATTCAGGGAAGCTTTTTCTTCCTGTTTTGCAGGTTTATCTTTTTTGTTTTGTGGATCCATAGGGTGTTTTTATTTTGTTGGTCGCTTTGGCAGCATGGTTTGCGGCAAAAACCAATGTGCAAAAGTAAAAAAAACCTTAAAGGGCTGGAGGTTATTTTTTTACTTTTGTGCATTCTCAAATATCAGCGCTTATGTCAAAGATCCTTCTGGAAGATATGGAATTTTATGCCTATCACGGTCATTTCAAGGAAGAGCAGGTGATCGGCAACCGTTTTATTTTAAACCTGGAGCTGAGCCTTGATACCTCAAAGGCCCAGGAATCGGACCTTTTAAAGGATACGGTGAATTACCAGGCGGTGTACAACCTGGTAAGAGAAAGCATGCAGCAAAAGAGCCATTTGCTTGAGCATATTGCCAAAAGGGTGCTGGATGTTGTTTTCGAGAACTTCCCTGAAATACAGGGGGCGAAGCTGAAAATTTCCAAGATGAATCCGCCCCTGGGCGGCAAAGTGCATGCAGTAAGCATTGTGCTGGAGCGTTGAACCATTGATCAGATCACATGATGGAAACCGGAAAACCTGAAGCCAAAACCAAAACCTGCCCGGGATGCGGGTCAGCGTTTGATTGTCTGCACCATGCCGGATGCTGGTGCATGACCCTTTCCCTTTCCAAAGAAACCCTTGCCTGGCTGAAGGAAAATTACCGGGACTGCCTTTGCCGGGATTGCCTGCTGCGGGCCGAAGCATTAAAAAAGCCGCTTTAATTTTGAAAAGAACAATTAAAGGATTAATTTTGCGGCAGTAAAATCAGAGGGTCTCGTGGCCGAGTGGCTAGGCAGAGGTCTGCAAAACCTCCTACAGCGGTTCGAATCCGCTCGAGACCTCCAGAGGATAAACAACATCATCCCTCCAGGACATTTTCAGAACTGACGAACCAGCACTTTAGCGGTGCTGGTTTTTTTATGGCCTTTTTTTAAATCCAAAGAATCTTCCCGGAAATTGCCCTTCGAAAAATAGCTGCTCGTTTGGATGTTTTAAAATCCTGAAGTCGGGTTGGTTGGGCTTGCCTCTTATTTTTTCAGGGGCTTAAGTTTGTCGGGAGACAGTGCATGGATCAATGCGCGGGCAAGGACCATGTTGGAGTCAACAACAGGGATGCCGGCAGCTTCGGGTTCCCGGTAGGCCACAGGAAATTCTGTGCAGCCGAAAACGAGCAGCTCTGCGCCTCTCTTTCTCAGGCGCTGACAGGCGTCAAGCAGGATCGACCTGGCCCGGGCCGGCACTCCGGCCGGGTCAGACTTGATCCCATATTCGGGATGATAAATGGCAGCATGCAGCGCTTCCTGCTCATCCTCTGTCAGGTTAACCGGCAGCAGGTCATTTTGGGTTATGCCATCATACAAACGCGAAGCAAAAGTGCCTTTGGTGCCAAGTATCCCTATATGCTGAGCACCCTGGTAGTGTTGGTGAATGAAAGCAGCCACCTCATGCACAATGTGCAGCAGCTGAATACGCGCATTGGCCGTGCGCAGCCTTTCTTCAACCACCTGAAAAATGGCTGGGGCGTGCGCCGAATTGCAAGCCAGGCCTGCCACTCTCACACCCATCTCTTCCATACGCAGCAACTGCCTTGCGATGGCATACCCCGGATTCGCTGTCTCCTTTCCAAGGATAAACCGTGTGCGGTCAGCAATGTCTCCGGGAATCGAAAACAGGACCATTGGGATATGTTCCTGGTCACTGCGGGCCATCGTCTGGGAAACCACTTTTGAAGCAAGGTCAACCCCTGAGCCTGGCCCCATACCACCTACAATACCGATCATTCTTTTTATCATTATGCTTTCATGATGCCGGAGGCAGGCAATGCAGCTTCCGGCCCGCAGTTAATAATTTGTTGGGTGATCCTTGTTCTGTTTTTATCTCTCCTGCTTATTCTTCCTGTTCGGCCCCGGTCAGGTAGATCATATCCTCATCGCCGATATAAGGTCTGTCCCAAACCCCGCCTATCTCCCTGTCCATATCCAGGGGGTAGAGGTATTGACCGCCGTTTACATAGTTGATCTTTGTGATGTCGGCCGGGCCCCAGCCGGGTACTTCAATTTTTACAATGGTTCCGGGATAGTTTTCACCGGCAATTCCCGATTCATAATATCCTCTGAAAAAGTGCACCCTGGTTTTATGCACCACCATATCCAGTGTGTCGAAGTCAATGCCCACCCGTGTATGCCATTGGGGGTTTGTAATTTGCATCAGGGCAGGGGTAACCACAATATGGTTGTTGTCGCCAAAGCGCAGGGCCAGGTAGCTGTTGTCAAGCAGGGTCACAACGGCGTCTTCCAGCTGAACGGGCTCTCCCGAGAACCGGTCGGTGGTGCCGCCAATGCTGATGGGGCCTGTATGGTTGCCTGCCTGCCAGCCTTTTTCATGTGCTTTATCAAAGAGCTCCCTGTCGGTCAGCGTGCCGATGGCGAAGTTGGCGGCGCCCCGGCGGATCAGTTCATTGGTTATCCATGTGGCACCGCCCGTGCGGTCGCAGCCGTCGGCGATCACCACGGGTGTTTCTTCGAGGGCTGCCGCCTCCATTGCCCGGGCTACGCCACTCTCCACATCATAAATATCTTTAAATACAAAATCTTCCCGGTGTTGCCAGAAAAATTCATTCATGTCGTCGGCAATCCGGTCGGCCAGCTCAGTGTCTCCGTTGGTCACCACATAGATGGATGCGCCGTTATTGGGCACGTCGGCATAGGCAAACCCGAAGTTCACCGAAACATATACATCTTTTTCACGGTTTTCCCATCGGCGGGCACGCTCCATGATCTCCCGGGCGGGGTAGCGGACTGTTCCCTGGAAAAAGCTGGGGGTGATCACCCCGGGCTTGCGTGTGGCCACCACCGGGGTATAGGTGCCCTGAAGTACCCTGATCATCACATCAGCGGCCCGCTGCCCCATCAAGGAGGAGTCATAATGGGGGAAACGTTTGACAGAAAAAACTGCATCGGCGGCATCGTCAGCCACCAGCCCGGCATCCACACAGGCATGCAGATCAAGAGACACGGTAATCACTGCATCGGGTCCAAGGATGCGTCTTACCATGCGTGCCAGTTCGGCTTCGGGACGGGCGATACCTTCCACGGCCATAGCGCCGTGAACGGCAAGGTGAATGCCATCAAAAGGCCCTTTCTCGTGCAGATCTTCCCCCATCTTTCCGGTAAAGTACTCCCATACCTCCATTGAGTTCCAGCTGCGGGAAGTGCCTCCCACGGGCATGCCGGCAGGGGAGGTGATGCCCACAAGCTCTGCGCCTCCGTATGCAGCCATGCGCTCCTCAAAACCGTCTATGTACCCATAGCCACTGCCTCCGCCAAGGATCTTGTCGGTGGCCGGCCCGGTGGCAAGCCAGTCTTCCAGCCCGGCCCGGTCAGGGCAATACGTGCAGGTTTCATGAATAAATGACAATACAGCGATCCGATAGGTGTGCTCATGCAGCGGTACGATACGCTCAGAGGTGGGCTGCGCCATCAGACAAAATGAACGGCTACCCACAATGACTATCAGTAAAAAAACAAGCCAAAAATTTTTCATAAGGTTATTATTTGATTAATTCGGTCAGGTGCCTGTCCCGCCCATGCGGGGCAACCTGCCATGATATATTGATTGTCCGGTTTGTCAATTCTGTTGGTATGGAGGTTGCATGAGTTTGTCATGTTATTTAACCGCTCATATGCAACAGGAATGGCGCGGGTGCTTCTTAACACGGGTTTTCACGGATTATACACTGAACGCCCGCAACCCTTTATATCCAGTCGCCTTCTCGTTTATTTGCTTTTTCATCTCCGAATACCGGCTTCAATAATTCTGGTAGCTGTTTTTCGGATGCAACAAATATATGTTTTTCTTATTTTGACTGTAAATGATTTTAAAAAAAAATGCATCTTTGAGGGGTTTATTCAAAAAACAAAATACGAAAATTTCACACTTATGAAACGGCTCAGTTTAATTCTTATCATTTGTCTTTTTGCTGCTCCGGTGTTCGCCGGTGATTTTGCTACCCGTATTGACCGCCTGATGAATCTTTATCACACCCATAATAACTTTGAGGGAACAGTGCTGGTGGCGCGTGACGGGGAAGTGCTGTTTACAGAAGGCTATGGGTATGCCAACCGTGAGCACCGGGTTCCCAACGGTCCGGATATAAAGTACCGGATCGCCTCCAACGCCAAGCAGTTCACAGCCATGCTGGTGCTGCAGAAGGTGGCAGAAGGAAAGATGTCGCTTGACTCATCCATCCGGGCCTATATTCCCGATTATCCCGCTCCCCAGGGCGACAGGATCACCCTTCACCATTTGCTGACGCATACTTCCGGGATGCCGCACTATGCGGGGATCCCCGATTTTTTCCCCCGCTTCGGACGACAGGCATTTGCACATAGAGATTTTGTAGAATTGTTCTGGGATCTGGAACTCATGACCGATCCGGGAGAGGAATACAGTTACAGCAGCTTCGGCTATTATTTGCTGGGGTACATTTTGGAGGTGGTGTCCGGAATGGACTTTGATGAGCTGTTGGCCACCAGGATATTACAACCCCTGGATATGCACAACACCGGCATTGAGGACCACCGGCAGGTGTTGCAGGGCAGGGCACAAGGCTATGATATGGTGCTCGACCATTTTTTCAGGGCGTATTTCCGCGATCTCTCCACCGCCCTGGCTACAGGAGATATGTATGCCACCCCCTATGACATGGTGAAATGGGATGCAGCCCTGCGTGATTACCGCTTACTGGACAAAGAATATCAGGACCTTATGTTTGAGCCCTATAAAAATGGTTATGGCTATGGATGGAATATCGGTTACCGGAGTTTAGGTGAACATGACAGCCTTTATTACCATCAGCACACCGGAGGAACCAATGGCTTTACCACCATCGGCACACGGCTTCCTGAAGACGGGTATTTTATCCTGGTATACTGCAATACGCGGCCCGGAGAGATACGGCCCGTGATGGATGATATCATCAGCATTCTCTACGATCGGGAAGTTGACTTCAGGCCATCGGTAACCATTGCCGCCGCCCGCATCCTTGAAGAGGAAGGCCTGCATCAGGCGCTCGACTTTGTAAGAGATCTCGCCACCGAAAAAGAGGATGAAGAAAGAGTTACCGAACAGGTGCTCAGCCACCTTGGACGCCAGTTGATGGTTCTTGAGCGCAGGAAGGAAGCAAAAGAATTCATGCTATTGAACACCGAACTGTTTCCGGAGTCTGCCCGGGCGTACATGATGCTTGGAGATGCCTGGCATGCCTTGGGAGAGCGCGAAAAAGCAATACATTCCTATGCGAAGGCACTGCTTCTTGATCCTTCACACGAAGGTGCGCTATGGCGCATCAGACGGGATGACCTGTGACTTTCGCCGCCCGTTCATCAGCATAATGATGCTGCTGAGTTTGACGAGGATGATCACCATGGCGGTTTCAACCAGGCCCATTACGGGCAAAAGCACCACGGCACCCAGCATACCGCCGAGCCATCCGCCAAGCAGGTCGGCGCTGTAGAGCCATCCTGCGGTGCCACTGAGTCTGGGAGAAAGCCCAAGGTATTCTTTATTGGCCAGGGGAAACTCCACACCCACCAGCATACCCGAAACAAAAGAAAGCAAAAGGAATATGGCACGCAACAGGTAGTCAAACCATGCATACACCAGCAGGTTTCCGGACCAGATGAATATCCAGGGTAACAGCAGGGCAAAAATGATGAGTGCATATTCGGCCTTTAGCAAAGCGGGCAGGGCAGACTTGCGTTTTTTCAGGTGGAGGCTCATCCACCATCCCCCTGCCATCACTCCACCCATAAAAGCGGTTACCAGCAAACCAAGCCAATAGAAGATATATCCGAAAATCACCTGGAAGGCAAAGATCAGCATGAGGTCAAAAAGCATTCCGGCAAATCCTGTAGAAAAAATACACCAGGACAGGGCGGGCTTCAGAGGCCTGTTCATGCGGGAGGAGCCTGCCAGGAATATCAACAGAAACAACATCAGCAAAAGGGCAATATAGCCAACGCTGACCTTTTCCCCCAGTTTGAATACCCTGTTGAAACCCGGAGAGAACATCTCATTCCAGTACACCAGGCTGTAAAATACCCCAAGGGGTTTGTAGTCCCTGTTGATTTGCTCCGGACCCCGTTTGTTTTTTTCAAATTGTTCAAAAAACCAGTCGCTCCATCTCTGGTGCAAACGGTATTCGAGGTAATCTCCGGTGACCAGTTTCAGCGAAAGCTCTCTTTCCATTATTCTCCGGGTCATTTGCTCATGTCCGGTTTTAATGGCTTCAGGCGAAGGGGATGCCAGGAAAAAGTTTTTCCCGTCTCCCGGAATCACACGAACATAAGGAAATACCTGTTCAAGGGTGTTGAGCACCATCAGGTTAAGATCGGCCAGTTCGGGACTGAGGTAGGTAAGGGAGCCGGGAAGGCCAAGAATAAATATTCCTTCGGGATTGAGTTTTTCCAGGGTGATAGAAAAAAACTCCTTTGTGAAAAAGCGGTTGGCCTGCAGGGTATTGGGGTCGGTAAACCCACTAAGGATCACATCATGCTTTTTCTGGGTTCTTTTCAGATAAAAGCGCGCATCCTGTTCCCTGATGGTTACCCTTGGGTCGCGGAGTTCCTTTTCGGTAAGGGAAGTAGGGAATTTTTCAATCACTGCCGGGATGGCCGGGTCCACTTCGGTATAATCGACCGAAATTACCGGATGTTTGAGAATTTCATGGATCACTCCTCCGGCGCCCCCGCTCAGCACCAGTACCCGCCCGGGATCAGGATGAGCAAGCATGGGAAAATGGACAAATTCCTCAACATACACCAGGTCGGGATTGGGGGTGGTTATTACGGGCAAGCCATCGGAAAAGAAAGTGTATTCCTGTTCTCTCTGGGTCACCACAATATTCCCGTAAGGGGTGTTTTGATAATGCAACACCTCCTGGTTTTTCCACTGTCGTTC
>SKVW01000108.1 GCA_007129255.1 Bacteroidales bacterium | reverse complement strand
GTTTATCGTGTCAAAAATAAGAAAATTTGACTTGAAATGATAATTTTGTAAAACACAAACCCAAAAAAAATTAACCATGGACAGGCGGCAATTTATACGGAAAGGATTTATTTATTCGGCACTGGCAGGGCTATACAGTTCTACCATTGGCAGGATTCCCCTGCTTGCAGCCCGAAAAACTCCATCCCCCAAAGGCAAATACGACCTTGTGGCGGTTCGGGGTGGTGACCTTGTGACCATGTACCGCCGGGGCATGGAGGAGATGGGAGGCATGGAGCGCTATGTATCTTCCGGGCAGGATGTAGTGGTAAAACCCAATATCGGTTGGGATGTTCCCCCTGAGCGGGCTGCCAATACCAATCCTGAACTGATTGGAGCCATCGTTGAAGATTGCCTGAAGGCCGGGGCCCGCAGGGTATACGTTTTTGACCATACCTGCGACAACTGGAGGCGAAGTTACGAAAACAGCGGCATAGAGGATGCCGCCAGACAGGCCGGCGCCACGGTAGTCCCCGGAAACCAGGAGCGCTTCTACAAAGAGGTCAGCATTCCCGGTGCCAAACGCCTGAAAACCGCCAAAGTACATGAGCGCATCCTGGAAGCTGATGTGGTTATCAACGTACCGGTGCTTAAACATCACGCCTCCACCACGGTGACCATCGCCATGAAAAACCTGATGGGCGTGGTATGGGACCGGCGGTTTTATCACCGCAATGACCTGCACCAATGCATTGCCGATTTTTGCCTTTTCCATAAACCCCAGCTGAATATTGTAGATGCCTACCTGGTAATGACCCGAAACGGCCCCCGGGGAACCTCCGTTGCCGATCTGGTAACCAGGCGCAGCCTGATGATCAGCGAAGACATTGTTGCGGTGGATGCCGCCGGCACCCTGACCTTTGGAGCCGAACCCGAAGATGTCGGGCACATCCGTATTGGTAACGAAATGAATATCGGCACCATGGATCTGGCATCTTTGAATATTCAGCGCATTCAAATTTAAATCCCCTCCCAGATGAACCTTCGCCACTTAAGAAAGATCAGGATTGTCCTGTCGCTTTTAATTTTTATAGTTTTTCTTTTATTGTTTATTGGGTACAGCGGACGCATTACCGACCCGCTTTCAGAATTTCTGCTCAGGCTGCAGCTTTTCCCCTCCCTGCTCAGGTTTTTTGCCCTGTTTTTCACGGCTTCTGCACTGGGATTTTTGTTCATCTTTTTGCTCACCTTCCTTTTTGGCCGGGTATATTGCTCCGGCATTTGCCCTTTAGGTACCCTTCAGGATGTAATCATTGCCATATCCCGATTTTTTAAAAAGAAAAAGAAAAAAAGGTTTGTTTATTCACCTAACCGCAAGAGGATATTGCGCTACAGCATACTTGGGCTCACCCTCATTTTCTGGATATCGGGAAGCCTTTTCCTGGTCAATCTGCTGGACCCTTACTCTAACTTCGGAAAGATCTCTGTCAGCTTTTTCCAGCCGGCCTATATATGGCTTAACAACATGCTTGGTATTGCCTTTGAACGGTTGTTCGACATTTATATCATCCCACCCCTGAACGAAAAGTCTCTTCCCCTGAATGTGCTGATGATATCTGTTGGCGTATTCCTTACCGTGGGCATCATGGCTGCTTTCCGTGGCCGATTGTTTTGCAATACCCTTTGCCCTGCCGGCAGCATGCTTGGATTAATATCGGCCAAAGCCCGTTACCAGATAGCTTTCAGGGATGAATCATGCACCATGTGCGGGCGCTGCGAGTGGGTTTGCAAGGCCGAATGCCTGAACAGTAAAACCAAAGAAGTGGATCAAAGCCGCTGTGTTAGTTGCTTCAACTGCTTTTCTTCCTGCCCGAATCAAGGGCTGTATTACCAGCAGGCATGGAAAAAAGGCCGGGAAGTAACTCAAGAAGACAGCCCCTCCATCAACACCGAAAAGCGCAACTTCCTGCTCACCTTTGCCGCAGGACTTCTTAGCATTCCCCTGCTAAAAAAATCTGCCTACCCCCAGGGTAGCAGTGAGCCGGGCATGATCCCAACCGGTACCTCCAAACCGGTAACCCCTCCCGGATCGCTCAGTTACGATCATTTCACCGGCAACTGCATTGCCTGCTATTTGTGTGTAAGCGTTTGCCCCACCAATGTGATTGTGCCTTCTTTTTTTGACTATGGGTTGGAGGGATTTATGCAACCCAAGCTGGATTACCACAAAAATTTTTGCAATTTCGATTGCGTAAAATGCACCGAAGTATGCCCCACCGGGGCCATTACCCGGCAAACCATGGAAGAGAAGCAGCAGATCCAGATCGGGGTGGCCCGCTTTATGGTGGAAAGCTGCATCGTTACCGTTGACCGCACCGACTGCGGTGCCTGCTCTGAGCACTGCCCTACCAAAGCCGCACAAATGGTACCCTACCAGGAGGGATTGTTTCTACCTGAAGTAACCCCCGACCTTTGTGTAGGTTGCGGCGCCTGCGAGTACGCCTGCCCCACAGAGCCTTACAAAGCCATTTATGTGGAGAGCAATCCCGTCCATAAAAAAGCTACGCCCATTGAAGAAGCAGACGGCCCCCGGGAAGCCGATGATGACGATTTTCCTTTCTAAGGGATTCCTATTACAAAACATGATTTTGCAATAGCACCTCTTTATCAGCCTTTTGTCCTTGGTTTTAAAAACCATTGGTACAGGGATTTTTTCCTTTCTGTTTTTTTGATTCGAAACAAAATTTTTTTGAATTAAAAATTTCACTTCATTTTAATTGTTGAAGAGAAATACCTGCTTTTCCAGATATGAAAACCCTTAACGCATTCGTTTACCAATTAATGAGTTTTTGGTTTCCGGGAAAAAATCTTTTTCGGGAAGATTATTCTTTACCGGCAATTTTTCCCATAAAAAGCCTTAAAAATTAAGCACTTTTATTTTTGTTATTTTATTAACAATTCTACTATTATCCTTAACTTTGCATGATACTTGCCGTAACAAAAATTAAAAAATAACTGCACTGCCATTTGATCATGAACAAACAACTCAAAATACGCGATCTTACCCTTAGGGACGGCCAGCAGTCCCTTTTTGCCACCCGCATGACCCAGGAACAAATTGACAGAGTGCTGCCATTATTCAGGGAGGCCAATTTTTACGCCATGGAAGTATGGGGAGGTGCCGTACCGGATTCGGTAATGCGCTATCTCCATGAAGACCCATGGGAAAGGCTGGAAAAGATCAAAACGGGCATAGGGGATGCTGCACATTTAACCGCCTTGTCAAGAGGACGCAACCTTTTCGGCTACAATCCTTACCCGGAGTCGGTCATTGAAGGGTTTAACCGCCATTCCATACAATCTGGCATCGGCATTATGCGCATTTTTGATGCCCTGAACGATGCCACCAATATACAATCGACCATCAATTATGTAAAGGAGAACGGGGGCATTGCCGACTGTACCATCTGTTACACGGTGGATCCGAAGTTTCGCAAAAGAGACCGCTTCCTGAGCTTTTTTAAAGGAAAAAACATTCCAAAAAAGGTCTTTACCATTGAGTACTTTGTCAGGAAAGCGCAGGAACTGGAGGCCATGGGCGCCGACATGATCACCATCAAAGACATGGCCGGATTGATTCCCCCGGTAAAGTCAGGCATCATCATCGATCTTATAAAACAGGAAGTGGATATCCCGGTAGATTTTCACACCCACTCTACCCCCGGGTACGGTCTGGCATCGGTGCTCACGGCCATTTTAAACGAAGCCGACATAGTGGATACCTCCATCATGAATTTTGCCGGAGGACCGGCTGCACCTGCCTTTGAGATCATTCAGCTGTTTTGCAACAAGATGAATATCGATACCGGGGTTAACGTGGAAGCCGTGGTAAAAATCAACCGTGAGCTCAGAAACATCCGTCAGGAACTGGAAGAATTTGATACTTACCGGATCTTTCCAAGGGAATTTGACCTCATGGTTGATAAACTTCCTAAGGAAATAGACGGGCTGTTTGATAAAGCCATTGAACTGGCCGATCAGAAAAAGGAGAGGGAATTGCTGGAAACCACCCAGGCCATTGAAAAATATTTTAACTTTCCGCCTCCGGATGAAAATGTGCGCAACGCCGAAATACCCGGTGGGATGTACACCAATATGCTTGCACAGTTAAAGCAACTAAAACTGGAGAAACTTCTTCCCAGGGTATTGGAGATCATTCCCACGGTGCGCCTTACGGCAGGCTGCCCTCCCCTGGTTACCCCCACCAGCCAGATTGTCGGGGTACAGGCAGTAAACTGTGTAATAGACGAAAACAACGGAAAACCTTTTTATACGACAAAGTCCAACCAGTTTGTCAACCTTGTAAAGGGTTTGTACGGGAAAACCCCCTTGCCTGTTGATCCGGAGTTCCGGAAATTGATCACGGGTTCGCCCAAAGAAACCCCCTACGATCCCAAAAATTATCAAAAGCAGGAAAATCCGGTGCTGGAAGAATTTGGAGGGGTCAAACTTGCCCGGAACGAAAGAGAGGAATTGCTTCTGGAACTGTTCCCTTCGGTAGCCACCAACTTTTTGAGAAACCGGATTGAGGCTGCTTACATGGCAGAAGTCAATAAAATAGAAGAAAAAAAACGCAGGATATTTGAAGAAGAGAAAGCAAAGTACGAACGCTTGAGCCCGCAGGAAAAAGAGGAAAGACTTCTTAAGGGACTCTACAATTACAAGTGGACCTCCGAAATGTTTTCTGATGATGAGGAATATTCCCATACGGGCCATTCCTGAAGCTAAGATGTATAAAAAAGCCGGGCGGTGAAATTGCCCGGCTTTTTTAATGGAATACTATTTTATTTCCGGGCAACAATATCCAGCTTCAGGTTAAAGTGGTCGTGAATGAGGTTGTCGCCCAGGTTATCAAAAAATCTTCCCGAGCCAAAACGAACATCCCAGCGGGTGCGGTCCAGGTCAAAGTCAGCAAAAGCGGTAATGCGGTCTTCTTCCTGTTCCAGTAAGGCATCAAAAGATATTCCGTGGGTAATGTCCTTGATGGTCAGGTTGCCAAACACGGTATAATTGGGTTCGCCTTCCCGGGCTTCGGGGATGGAAACAAAACGAACGATTTCGAATTGCGCTTCGGGATAGGTGTCCACCGAAAAGAAATCATCAGATTTCAGGTGGCCCACCAGGCGGGCATTGGATTCGGGGTTGTCGATGTCCAGCACCACCAGATCGGTCATATTCATCACCACATTGCCGGCAAGCAGGTTGTCTTCAAAAACGTAGATCTCCCCATGGCCAATGCCAATAGTACCGTCATGGGCTCCACCCACCTTGGTACCTTCCCAGGTCACAAGGCTGTTGATCAGGTCAACAGGGTAAACATCCACTTCTTCAGGGATCTCTCCGGCATCAAGTCTTTCCATGATCTCTGCCATCTTATCGCTGCGGCCCCCGCAGGAAGCCATCACAAAAACGGTCAATAAAAACAAGGGTATCCATTTGATCTTTTTCATCTTGATAAAGTTTTGGGGTTTTGTTCAATGCAGTTTCTCTGCAATTTGTTTTCCGTGAATTAATAACAAGTTTACCATAAAAAGGTTTGCAAATCGAATGGGTTTTACTTTTTGACTTTTTTGTTAAAATATTCAAAAATATTTTTTTGAAAGGTTTTTTGTTTTACTTTTGTTCCTCAATCAAACATTAACCGCACTTTTAAAGCGCTTTAAGTGTCAGCTAAAGAAAAAGACGATGCCCGGCAACAGATCTTGTCGGCTGCACGAAAAGTTTTCAGCAGGTATGGGTTCCGTAAATCCACCATGGAGGATATCGGCCATGAAACCCGCAAGGCAAAAAGCTCTATCTATTATTACTTTGCCAACAAAGAAGAAGTTTTTAAAGCAGTAATTGAAGAAGAGGCAGCAATATTAAGGAAAGAGCTGAGAGATGCCACGCAGGGAATTAACGATCCGGTTCAGAAACTGAAAGTACACGTGGTGGTAAGAATGCATACCATGAAAGGGCTTGTTAATTATTACGCCGCCATCAGGCAGGAATATGATGCCCATTTGCCGTTCATTGAAGCACTGAGAGAAAGATTTGATGCTGATGAAGTGGCTTCCATCAGGGAAATTCTTGAACAGGGAGTAGATCAGGGGAAATTTGAGGTAATTGATACGGAGCTGGGTGCCGTGGCAATTGTTACCGCCCTTAAAGGCCTGGAAGTACCTCTTATCTGGAAACCCGATGCATCAAACCTGGAAGCAAGGCTGGACAAAATGCTTAAAATCCTTTTTTATGGCATACTGAAAAGATAAGGCCCGGCATCAGCCTTTTCTGAATACATAAAGAATGCCCGAACAATCTATGCCTGTAAAAAGGCTTTTTTTAAAATTAGTTTTCGAACAAAAAACTTAATAATTCAAAATTTCAAATTTTTTTGATTGTTTTTCGAATAAAAAACGTTATTGTTCAACTTTTCTAATTTGTTAAAATGAAAAAACTAATCATCCTGATTTTATTGACTCCCCTATCAGTTTTGTCCATGGAAAAACTTACACTGGACAGGTGCAGAGAAATGGCTTTGGAAAATAACAAAGCCCTTAAAATGGCTGCCATTGACAGAGAAACAGCTGCCATGCAAACTGTTTCCGCACACCGGAATTTTTTACCCGAAATCAGTTCCAATGCCGGCTTTTTGCGTCGGAACAAAAAATATCAATTGTTTGACGAGGACAAGTTTTTGCCTGTCATTCCCCATCAGGGAATAAACCCGGAAACCGGCTCATTTGACCCATCTATATTTCAGGACCCTGACCTGGCTCCCCAGGTGATTGTGATCAATCCACAAACCGGTGAGCCCGTTATAGATCCTGACGGCAATCCCGTATTTCAAAACTATGCCTGGCTGCCCATGGAAGAAGGAAAATTCGGGCAAAAAAACAATTACCAGGCAGGGGTTAGTCTTACACAGCCCATTTATGCCGGAGGCAGGATCCGCGCAGGCTATCGCATGTCAAAAGCGGGTGAAAACATCGCCCTTTCCAAAGAGCATTTATCGGTTTCTGAAGTCATTGCACGTACCGATGAACTTTTTTGGAAAGTGATTACCATGGAAGAAAAAGACAAACTGGCCGACGCTTATCAGGAAATGCTTGGGAAACTGGTGTCGGATCTGGAAGATTTGCTCAATGAGGGCATCATCACACAAAACCAGCTTATGGAAGCAAGGGTAAGGCTCAACGAGGTCAGGCTTCAAAAAAAAAGGGCTGAGAACGGGTTGAAACTCAGCCGGATGGCCCTGGCACAAATCATAGGAATGCCAATACACAGCCATTTTGAACTTAAAGCAGATTTTGAACCCAATCCAAAACCTGCGGATAGTGAAAACCTAACCATGCAAGCCTTAAGCCAACGTCCGGAAATTAAAATGCTGGAGGAAACAAAGGGTATATACCAGGAAAAGATCAAAATGTCCCGGGCCGAAATGCTACCGGTAGTAGGCATGTCTGCCGGTTATACAATCATGAATCCCAATCCCTACGGAGGATTCCGGGATGAATTCGGGGGGGATTGGAATATCGGTATTTCCATAAACATTCCCATTTACCATTTCGGGGAAAGACGCAACAGGGTTTCCATGGCCCAAAAGGAGGCATCCCGCCAGGAACTGCGCCTGGAGGAAACCCGGGAAATGGTAGAACTGGAAATCAGCCAGGCCCGGTTTACTTTTGAAGAAGCCCAAAGCGAGGTAAGCCTCACTGCCCTGTCGCTGGAGCAGGCCGAAGAAAACCTGCGTTCAGCGGAGGATCTTTTCAGGGAGGGCAGGGCCACCACCCGCGATGTACTGGAAGCACAGGCCTTATGGCAGCAGGCACATGCCGCCAATATTCGCGCTAAAAACCAGTTCCGGCTTGCATATACCCAACTGTTGAAAACTTCAGGAGAATTACACCAAAACTTTACAAAATAAAAGACCAAAAAAAATGAATCCAATGTTGAATAAAGAGAAAAAAGTCCGTGCTCTTTGCAAGGTGCTGCCATGGCAGGTTATTTTTGAGAGAAGAAAATATTTGCTTATACAGATGGCAATTTTTACCGCCTTTGCCATCATGCTGTCCTCATGTTCTGAAACAGAGCTGCAGGAAACCCAAAAAGAAGAAACCATAAGGGTAAGTACCCGCAAAGTGGTTGCAAAAAATCATCAGCAGGAGCTCAGCCTTAGCGGAACAGTATTCGCAAAAAGAGAAGCCAACCTGGGAGCAGGGTTTCCCGGAAAAGTTGAAAAACTGCACTATCCAGAGGGCACCTATGTAAAGGAAGGACAATTGCTTGCGGAGTTGTCGGGAGAAATGCTGGCACAGGC
>SKVW01000126.1 GCA_007129255.1 Bacteroidales bacterium | reverse complement strand
GTACAATCACTTTACCATTGAGTCAGTGGCCCAGATGGTGGGTTACAATTCAAAATCTGCTTTTAATCGCTCCTTCAAGAAAATTACCGGATTAACTCCTTCATTTTTCCAAAAATCTTCCCGCAATCCCAAATTGCTTTCGGAAGAATAAGAACTTAACCCACACCAATTTAAGGGTTGCTTTTCATGTACCAATTTATAAACGGAAACAACCCCGACAAGCCGTAATTCCATGTCCTTTTTACCTTTGATTTCCGGTTATGGTTTAACATAATTAAGCCATGTTGAATGTGGCCATTAAGTTATCATTCTCTAATTTTTGCGGGGAGATTAAAAAGACGAATTAGTTTTTTTCCAAAAAAACGGGAACACTATAAATTGTTAAAATGTCCTGGATTTTTTTGTTTTTTTTTGAAGTTAAAGTTTTTCAAGTAGCTATATATCAAATTTTTACCTTTTTTTAGAAAAAGAGATCACTGCTCCAGGATAAAATTCTTTGTTTATTTTTTATTGTAAACGGGTTATAAAAAAAAAGATCAGGAACTAAATACAAAATACCCAAATCAGGGTATTGTGTTTTTGAATAATCAGAAATAGATTTGTCGCGCCGGCATAAAAAGTTTACAAAACGAATTAAAGTTCATTTTTTAATTAAAGCAAAAAACCATGATAAAAAACCTTACCGTTTTTATTGTTTTATTAATTTCAACCGGAGGCCTTAAAGCCCAGGAAGTCGTGGCCCCTGCCGGCGGGCAGCTCGCAGGGGATACCAAATCCATTTCCTGGACTTTGGGAGAACTTGTTACGGCAACCTTTTCGGCAGAAGATCTTATTCTAACCCAGGGTTTTCACCAAAGCGCCCTTACCATCACCACCGTGGAAGAAATTCCGGGTATGGGTTTTGGCATTGCCGCCTATCCAAACCCGGCCACCGATTTTGTTACCATTAGCTTAAAGGAGTTGCCTTCCGAAGCCACAACCTTTGGATTGTATGACTTTTCGGGCCGAAAACTCTTAAGCGGTGAACTGGTATCCCGCGAAAAAACACTCTCCTTTGGCTCAATGGATTCCGGTGTTTACTTCCTGAGAATCTCCCGGGGAAGCCAGCATGTAAAAACCTTTAAAATAGTAAAACAATAAAAACCAATCACTTACTCCCAAATTTTTTTTCATTATGAAAAGTTTAAAAACACACGCATTTTTCTTTCTTTCATTTGTTATTTTTTCCACCGGGCTTTTGGCCCAGGCCCCGCTTAGCTTTAATTACCAGGCAGTATTGCGCGATGATGCCGGGCAGGTCATGGCTTCGGAGGAAGTAAATGTGGAAATCACCATCATTAAGGGCGATGCTGAAGGATCAGCGGTCTTTTCCGAGACCCATCAAACCCAAACCAACGAGTTTGGCCTGATCAATCTGCAGATAGGGTCGGTTAACTCGCTTGAAGATGTGGAATGGGGCATTGATGAATATTTTATCGAGGTGTCGGTAAACGGCGACCCCATGGGTATCAGTCAGCTTTTAAGTGTTCCTTATGCCCTTCATTCCCGCACTTCGGAAGACGCTTTCAGCGGTGATTATGAAGACCTTGAGAATAAACCGGACCTTGAGGGTTTTCCCTACATTGAAGAGCCTCAGGTAGGAGACATGGTTTATTATTCTGAAAACGGATGGCAGGCAATCCCTGTGGGCCAGGATAGCCAGTTTCTGGCCCTTGAGAATGGTATCCCCCAATGGGCCGATCTTCCTGAATGTGATTGTTGCGACAACGGCGATGATAATGGCGATGAGCCGGGTACAGTTTCCGACATTGATGGGAATGTGTATAACACAATTATCATTGATGATGTCGAATGGATGGCTGAAAATTTGCGTACCACAAGATATGCTGATGGCACACAGATTCCTACAGATCTGAATGATGATGATTGGAATTCAACTACCGAAGGTGCTTATGCCATTTTTCCTTCCTATTTAGTGGATGGGATCGATTCAGATGAAGAGATGGTGGAAGCTTACGGAAAACTTTATAACTGGTACGCCCTGAATGATGAACGTGGCCTTTGTCCCGCCGGGTGGCACGTACCTTCCCTGGAAGATTGGAATGACATGGTCGATTATATTATTGATAATTATGATTTTATTGAGAATAATGTGGGGAACTCATTGAAATCATGCCGGCAGATTAATTCTCCGCTTGGAGGAGATTGTGATACCGAGGAGCATCCAAGATGGGAAGAACATAGTGTACATTATGGAACGGATGATTTTGGGTTTTCCGCTCTGCCCGCTGGCCGGCGGAGCTGGACCGGAACTTTTGGCACACTGGAGACCTTTGGCCGCTTCTGGACAAGCACTTCAGAGTGGGAAGAAGAAGATTCTGTCCGGGCTCATTATTTACTTTTCCACTATATGTATGGCGATATAGATGGATTAGATGGGTTTCTTATCTATCGCAAACGATCAGGTATTTCAGTACGCTGCATAAAAGACAATTAAATGCCGGACTTTTTACCCCAAAAAGCCATTTTGGAGTAATTCCGGCACCTTTTCCAACTCAATAATTAATATTAACCAAAACAACTGTTATGCAAATGAAATTACTACTTGCCAATCCCTGGATGATGATTTTTATCCTGCTTTTTAGTTTGAGCAGCCAGGGACAGACGAAAGAACAAAATGATTCCATTATTACGGATTTTCCGTTTTTAGAGGATTTCAGCGGGGTGGAGACACCCGACCTTCCTCAGTACTGGTCAAAGATTGCCCATAATCCCGACCTGGGTACGGTAAGGGTTGAAACCACCACCATTGGCACACCCATTTCAGAGCCCAACCATGTGCGCATGACCAACGACGATTATGAAGACGCGGTGGTGATGCTGATCACCCCTGAAATAGCAGGGCTTGACAATCGAAGGATCAGCTTCTGGGCAAGGGCCAACCTTACCTCTAACATTCCCGACCTGGTTGTTGGAACCATGAGTGATCCATCTGATGGGGATACCTTCAACCCCTTCAAAACTTTTGAAGGGGGGGAGGAGTTTACCAATTCCTACACCCAGTTTCATGTGATCTTTGACGACAGCATTGGCGATGACTCTTATATTGCCATCCGGCATGGAGGGACTCCTAGCTTTACCCGTACCATTTACCTGGACAATATTCTGATCGTGGAAACACCCACCTCTCCTATCCTTTTGGTAGATCCCAATGAAGTTGATTTTGGGAGGCTGGTTATGGAATCCGTTTCCGAAGAAAAAGAACTGGAGATTTCCAATGTTGGGATTGGACAGTTAAGCCTTAGTCCCGATGATATTTCCATTTCCGGTCCTGATGCCGATCGCTTTATTTTGGAGAACCTGGATTCTGCAGTGGACCTGGATCCTTTCGAAACGGCCACCATTTCGGTTGCCTTTGCTCCGGTTCAGGCAGGGCACAAGCAGGCTGTCTTGAATGTGGACACCCTGGAAATTCCCCTGTATGGTGAAAGTGTTGATCCTACCATTACAGCGTTCCCACATTTTGAAGATTTCAATGAGCCGGATTCTCCTGATCTTCCTTTGGGGTGGAGTGCCATTGTGGATAATCCCGATCTGGGTACAGCCCGGGTGGAAACCACCACCATTGGGTCCCCTATGTCCGAGCCTCAGCACGCCAGGATAGTCTCCAATGATTATGACTACCAGACAGTCATGATGATCACCCCTCCGGTTGTAGATCTGGATGAAAAGCGGATACGCTTCTGGGCTTCCTGCAACAGCAGTTCCAATATCCCTGATTTGATCGTAGGGACCATGAGCGACCCGGAGAATGCGGCCACCTTTACTCCTTTCCGGACCATTGAGGCGGATACAGAACTGACCAGTTCTTATCAGCAATTTGTTATTGCCTTTGATGACACCGTCGGTGAAGATGAATACATCGCCTTTTTGCACGGGACCTCTCCTAATTGGACCCGCACCATTTACATTGACGATTTTCTACTGGAAGATATTCCTGATGGTCCGGTAATGGTTGTTGAACCCGACAGCTGGGAGTTTGCCGATACCCAGATTGGGGTTACTTCCTTTGCCAAAGAATTTGTAATTGCCAACGAAGGGGTTGGCACCCTGACCCTGGCTCCTGAAGACATCAGCATTACAGGAAACGATGCGGCCCGGTTTATTTTGGAAAACCTGCCGGAAACCATTCACCTGGAACCTTTCGAATCAGACACCATCAGCGTGGTTTTTGCCCCCGTCACAGTTGGCGCAAAGCAGGCTGTATTGGAAATTGATGAATTACAGATAGTACTTAGCGGAGAAGCCTTTGATGCAACCATTGTCGATTACCCCCACACGGAAGACTTTGATGATGTAACCACCCCTGACCTTCCTTTTGGTTGGACAAAAATAGTCGACAATCCCGAATTCGGATCGGCTTCGGTTGGAACTACCGATAGCAATGATCCCCTTTCACCTCCGAATCATGCCTGGCTTTACTCCGATGATACCGAGCAAGCCGATGTTATGCTTATTTCTCCCCCGTTTTCAGATTTGGACAATAAGCGGCTGCGTTTTTATGCAAAATGCAATCAGTCAACCAATATTCCGGATCTGGTGGTGGGAACCATGAGCAATCCTTCTGATGCGAGCACATTCAGCGTTTTGGATACCATTAAAGCAGACTACCTGACCACCAGCTATGATTCCGTTTTTACCGTATTTTTCGACTCCAGAACCGGGGATGACCAGTTTGTTGCTTTCAAACATGGAGCAACCCCTAGCTTTAACCGTTACATTTATCTTGATGACATACTGGTAGAAGCCACTCCCGATGAACCATTGCTGGTTGTTCAGCCTGATGGGGAGGTTGATTTCGGTGAATTACAGACCGGCCTTATTTCCGCCGCCCATTCGTTTATTATCTATAATGACGGGGGAGGAACCCTCAACATCGGCCCCGACGACATTTACCTTGCGGGGGACGATGCCGGTGTGTTTGTTTTAGATAACCTCGAAGAGCAGGTATCGCTTGATTTTGGTGAAACGGTTATTATCAATGTTGCCTTTGCTCCTCAGGCTGTCGGTGAAAAACAAGCCAATCTGGTGATCGATCAAATTCAGGTTCCATTAAAAGGAGAAGGTTTCGATGCAACCATTACCGAAGTTCCCCATTTTGAGGATTTTTCAGAAGTTGATACTCCGGAACTTCCCTTTGGGTGGCATATGATCGTTTATAATCCGGATCTGGGGTCTGCCATTGTCGAAACCACTACTTCTCAGTCTCCCTTATCGGTTCCTGCCCACGCTCGTTTATATTCTAACGATCACGATGAACAGGATATCATCCTGATCTCTCCTCCGGTGCAAAACCTGGACGAAATGCGCGTTCGTTTCTGGGTGAAATGCAATATGACTTCCAACGTACCTGACCTGATCGTGGGAACCATGAGCAACCCCCTGGATGCCGGTACTTTTACCGCAATTGGAACCATTCCGGCAGATCAGATCACCAACATTTATGATGAAGAGCAAACCATCAATTTCAGCCCTGCAATTGGCGATGATAAGTTTATTGCCTTTAAGCATGGAGGCACCCCCAGCTGGGCAAGGTCCCTGTATATTGATAATATTCTTGTGGAAGAAATACCCGATGAGCCCATTTTGGTGGTCACTCCGGAAGCATATGACTTTAGTAAGCAACAAATTGGCACGGTATCCGATGCGAAGGAGTTTACGCTTCTGAATGATGGAGGAGGAACCCTGACCATAGCACCGGCTGATATCAGCATTACCGGCACGGATGCCGATGACTTTGTGCTGAACAACCTGGGCGATGACGTCAACCTTCTGCCCGGAGAAACTGCCACCATTAGTGTAGCCTTTGCTCCGGAAGATCTGGGTGATAAAACCGCTATACTGGAGATCCTTGATGAAGAGGTTTTGCTTAGCGGTGAGGGATTTGATGCCACGGTAACCCAGTTCCCCTGGCTCGAAGATTTCATCGACGACTGGATCGGTGACCCTGCTGCCCCCCTGGGCTGGACTGTTGTCAATGGAGAGGATGGATCTTACTGGGAGCAATCCGGCAATTATTCCTATAGCGGGGATTATTCGGCGAGAACCTACCAGGGTTCCGGATCAAACAACCTTGCTGATGAATGGCTTATTTCTCCTCCCCTCGATCTTGACGAGCTGAACAATGCCTTGCTTTCCTTTTATGGGTATATTACCCAGGCACCGGACGGCACCCGGGAAAACATGCGCATCCTGATCATGGATGAGCCCTATAACAATACCGATGACCTTCATGCCAATGCAACCCTGCTTGAAGTAAGGCCTTTTAGCAGCCAATGGGAAAACTATACCATTGATATCAGTGAATACTCCGGCCTTAAACACATCGCCTTTAATTATTACATTACCGAGGAGGATGATGCGAGTTTTGCCTGGCTCTATCTTGATGATGTGGAGGTTAAAGAAGCACCAATAGCTTATGAAGTAACTTTCCAGGTTAAGGATGAAGATGAAAACCCCCTGTCAGGGGCATTGGTTGAGGTTGACGATATGGATCCTGTCAGTACTGATGCAGTCGGTGAGGCAACCATCGATTTGTATGACGGAACCTATTCCGCCCTGGTGAGCAAAGAAGGCTTTGAAGATGCCCAGGTCGACTTTACTGTTGATGGTGAACCTTTGCTGGTTCCCGTTACCCTTGTTCAGAATGTTTTCACCCTTAGTCTTGAGGCAAGTCCTGAAGATGCAGGAACAGTGACCGGTGAAGGGGATTACCAGGCTGACGAAAATGTTACCGCGGAGGCGGTTCCCCAAACAGGGTACCTGTTTATAAACTGGACCAATGAGTCTGACGAAGTTGTCAGCACTGATGCGGTGTACAGCTTTGATATGCCATGGGAGGATCTCACACTTACGGCCAACTTTGAAGCCGAAGAGTACAACGTAACCTTTTTGGTGACAGAAGACTCTGCCGAAGAAGATCCGGTAGAAGGTGCGGTAATTTCCATTGATGGTTTTGAAGACCTTATAACCGGCCCGAATGGAGAGGCAGCCCTGGATCTTACAAACGGAACCTACACTGCGGATGTAAGTATGTTTGGTTACGTGGATGAGCAGGTGACCTTTACCGTTGACGGGCAGGACAAGACTGTTGAAGTTTACATGATGGACGTCATCGAAGTACCCTTCAATCTGGAAATTGTTACCGAAGATCTGGAAGAAGGCCAAGCCCTGTTTTCCTGGGAGCACGGTATTCCTGAAAAAGTTTTTGTCGGATTCAATGTATTCCTCAATGGCAACCTGGTAGCCGAAGAAGTTGAAGAAAACCTGTACCTGTTTACAGAACTCCCTATCGGCGATCACACTGCAGGAGTACAGTCCGTTTACACTACGGGTTCTTCCGATATCGCTGAAGTAGATTTTGAAATTGAAGCGGAACGTTTTACGGTAACCTTTAATGTAATGGATGAAGAAGACAACCCCATTACCGATGCTGTGGTTACTTTTGACGGCACCGAATACGATGCCGGTGAATACGTAATAGAAGATGTTGAACCCGGTACCTATGATTACATGGTGGCCAAAGAGGATTACCAGGATGCAACCGGTGAAATAACCGTGGTGGATGAAAATGTGACCGTGAATGTCACCCTCATGGAACCTGTGGAAACCTTTGCCGTTACCTTCAATGTAGACCTAAGCCTTGCCATAGAGCATGGTATCCTGGAAGGATTTGACCCGGATGTACATCATATCATGATGACCGGAGAAATGTTTGGCTGGACAGAGCCTGACCCTGCACATACAGACATGGTACTCGACCATATAGGCGATGATCCGTTGACTTACAGCATCACGCTTGAACTGGAAGCCGGAGAACATCCTTACAAGTACTTCTCCGACCTGATTGGCGATGGCTGGGAAGGCGGCGAATGGGTCGGCGGCGACGACCGCATGGTGGAGGTCACCGACGACATGGTGGTTCAAGATCATTTCGGATTCACCGATGATGAAGTTTCGGTTACAGATATTGCCACGGCAAGTCTTGACCTTTTCCCCAACCCGGCGAGCTCAAACCTTACCATTGTTTCTGATGAGCACATCCATGAGATCAGAATGATCGACATGCTCGGCAAGGTGGTTTATGCTGCAAATGTTGAAAGTGACCGCTATACCCTGAATGTGTCAGAATTTTACAATGGTGTTTACTTTGTTCAGGTTCTTACTTCCCAGGGGTTTGTAACCAAACGGGTGCAAATCAGCAGGTAGTAGTTTTTTTCTCTTCATAGTTTGTTTTGAGGGAAGGCCGCAAGGCCTTCCCTTTTTTAACTTTATTTTTTAAAAGGTGCCAATTCATAAATTGGAACATGTCCCGAGGGCTCCATTATTTTTTCAGGGTTATTTTTGTATGGGAGTTTTTCGAAAATCCAAAATTTGTATGATTTTAAAATGAATACCGACTAATT
>SKVW01000151.1 GCA_007129255.1 Bacteroidales bacterium | reverse complement strand
TTCTACAACCATCGGTATAAAAAGCACCTTCGGTCGTTTCTTGCCGATGCAAAGTTCTTAATAAATTAATACATTTGAAAACCAATCTATACGATTGTCCGATTTATAGGGGGCTAAACCAATTGATATTTTTTTCACAATGGAATACCAAAAAGAGCCCGGTAACAAAGTTTGTATCGGGCTCTTTTTCATTTCAGGATTACCGCCTAATATACCACAAGTTTTTTTCTGATTATTTTCCCGGTTTCAGGATAAATTACTTCCAACATGTAAATACCTCTTTCATCAAGGAAAAACTGTTTAGAGGTGTTGTCCATTTTTTGGCTGTTTTTTCATTTTTTTACCCTTTTAAAGTGGTAAATGCCCTGCCAAAAGAAATAAAGAAAATAAAAAGTTTAATTTTTTCATCTGTTTTAGGTTTAGTAATGATTTTCGTTTTTTAAAATTTAGTACACCAAAAGTTTTTTCCTTATGGGATTTCCTTTACCGGCATCGGCTTCTATTATATACCAGCCTTTGCCGTTAAGGGTGAGAATAACTGAGGGTCCGGAAACTTTTACCTTTTTGACCATACGTCCTGATGCATCAAATACCCTCACATTCTCTCCATCTGAAAGGCCGCTGATAGCAAAGCGTCCGGACGAAGGATTGGGGTAAATCACTAAATTATCAAACCCCATTGTGTCAGTTTCAACCCCAACAGTTTCTTCCTTTTCCAGGGCCTCAACCATCGATAAGCCTGTCATTTTAAAATGTCCGTCATAATGGGGCATTTCCTGGCTATAGTTTACCCTGATTCCGGCAGAGATTCCCTGCTGATGCAAATAAATCTTCCAATTCAGGGGTTCATTGTAATCAAATCCATCTTTGAGAGGGCTTTCCGGGTCATTGCCAAAGGCGGTAATAACAGTGTTTTCTCCATTCCATAGTGCTACACCTCCTGCTCTTTTTATACCCTGCTCGTCGGTAAAAAATACACCGATCATATCACCGGGAATAAGGTCTATGCCGTTTTGAGTGACTTCAGCCGGGATATGAATCTGGTGGGCCAGTGGGGTAGGGGTAAATTCCCACCCTTCGGGCATGCTCATGGTCGCGGGCATTCCAACAGAAACTGTGGCAGGATCACTTTCTCCGAAATCAAAAACTGCAGTAACCCCGTAAATATAGGTTTCTCCTTCTTCAATGGTATCTGTGAAAAAGAATTGATCAGGCAATTCATTATTGAGCAGGGTACCGTTACGATAAATATTAAAACCCAAAACCTCAGGCAGGGATTTTCCGGTGGTTACATGATCTTTTTTTCCGACATTCAGGGTTTTGGTTTCTCCAGTTTCAATTTCGGATACAATACCGCGAATATTCCAGTTTTTCCCAAAGCCAAAAGAGGTCAGGGTATTCCATTCAGAATCATTGACCCTGAAAAGGTCTCCTGAACCTTCCACTGCCGGACCTCCATCAACTCCGGCAATAAATTGCAACTCATTTTTTTCGAGGGTGTAGGTCAGCCAGAGATTTTCAAGATTTGACAGCATGAGGGGTTCAGGCAAGGCAATGTCATTCCAGGTGCCCGGGACAGGACTCACCGATTGACTGAATATTGGTTCTGTAGCCTCATTGCCAGTGTAAACATTTACTGTGAAGTCTCCTGCACTGCCTCCCACATAAAATCCGATTTCATCCAGTTGCTTATCTGCATATGGCATAAGGTCCTCCTGTGTAAAGCGGGCAGCAAATTCATAAAGACCTGCTGAAGTTCCAACCAGGGCAAAAGGCAACCCGTTGCCAAACCGTAGCTCATCTGCATCGGCCCCCGGTGGCAGCCAGTTGAGGGTTACCAGATTGCCTTCAAGAGAAGCAGTGAGATTGGAAGGCTGCATTATAGTCCCTTTGCCGGAGTAAGGCAACTCAAGTGTTCCTGACCCGAAGGCCCCGAAATAATCTACCGACAAAATGCCGTTGTAGTCAATAGGTTCGGTGGTTTGAAAACTGACCAGAACGGACAGGGTTTCTCCGGCTTCAATGGCCCATGTCGGATTAAATACCTGTGTATTAGGAAGGGAAGCTTCAAAACTGTACAAAAATATTTTGGCATCCGACAGATTGGTCAGCTCTGCATTGAGTAATTTCTTCCCCATTACCGGGATATTCCCGAAGCTGAGGGTGTCAACGCTCCACTCCAGGATTAGAGGACTGTCAATAACAATGTTCACAGGGAATGGACTAACCGGATTATTAAAGTTGTTGGTGCTGAAAAGAATGTTAAAATTGTGGGTGCCCATGCTTAACCCTTCGGTAAAGACATCCAGCACAATTAAAGAGGAATCGCCGGAGGAAATACTACCATTGGTTTCGGAAAGTCCTATCCAGTCAGGAAGGTTGTCTACTTCCCATTCAAGGGAAGAATCTCCGGAATTGGTAAGGGTCAGGGTTCTTGAAAAAGATTGCCCCCCATCCAGGCTGTCATTGATAAATAAAGGATCCAGGGAAAGGTTAGGTGCCCCAACCTGAACGGTTTTTTCAACTGCTATGCTTTCGCCTTCCTGGTAAACCGCCGTTACCCCATAATTGTAAATCCCGTCTTCCAGCTGTTCATCCAAATAAATTCCGGCATTCAATGGGGAATCATTTAGCAGTACCTCATCCCTGTATACATTGAATCCTATCGGTTCAAGGCTGCTTTTACCGGATAAAAAAGATTTTTTACCGGAAATGGGATGATAAACAGCTTTTGTTTTAAAGGGAAGAGGTTCTTCAAATGTACTTTCTGATGTAAGGGGTTCGGGTAATTCATCATTGAGTAAAAACACCCTCAGCAGCCAGTTGCCGTCAAATCCCTGAGAGGAAAGAGTGGTCCAACCGTTCCCAAGGTCAATCATATCTCCAAACCCTTCCACTGCAGGTCCTGCATCAAAAGTTGCCGACATATCCATCTCACCGAACTGATCCACTTCCAACCCGAACCAATAGTCCTCACCCGGTTCTATAACCAAGGATCCCGGGAAAAGAATCTCATTCCACTGGTTTTTTATCAGGTTTTGCAGGTCCTTGCTAAAAACAAGAAACTCTGCATTTTCTCCTCTCCATACTTTGAGGGTATAATTTGAAAACTCTCCTGATGCGAAAAGGGCCATCTTCGCCAGGGGAAGGTTCTGAAAGGGAAGGAGAGAATCGGCAGGCCAGCGGGAAGCGATACGGTAAGTGCCTGCCGTTGCTGTTCCAACTCCCCCGCCTGGAATGCCATTGGTATGGCTTATCCAACTTCCCTGATCAGAGTCCGCTCCCCAAGAAAGCTCCACATCGCTTCCGCTTACATGAGAAAAAAGATATGGTGGGGGAGGGAGTTCATCATTGGCGTTTAATTCAAGAAAACCGGTAAAGAACAAAACCAAAAAGGTTATTACGGAAAGTCGTAGTTTTGTTTTCATAAGTCAGTTGTTTGGTGAAGTAAATTGTGCAGTTGATTGGAAAGTGTTTAAAAAAATAATTTTTTTCTTTAACAAAAATATAAACACCTGTTTATGTATTTTGTTAGATGTTTAATGTTAAGTTTTGTTTAACTTTTTTTCTTTCCTTTAGTTTTTTCTGTTTATATTCCACTCATTCTGCCTCACCAATGACCATAAGTTGCGACCCGTTGCCTTAGCCGGATAATTATCCTATTTTTGCATTCTTTATTTCACCGGATGGGTTGTAAACAAATCACCATAAAAGTACCCACAGCATACACCGATGATTTGCTGAGAAGCCTCATTTCCAAAAAAGTGGGCTTAAGGGAGTTTACATGGCAAATAGAAAGCAAAAGCCTGGATGCACGCAACAAAAGCAATATCCACTGGGTAATGCGCATTGCCGTTTTTTCTGAAAACATCAAAGGGGAGGATGCACCTAAAACCAAAACTCTTGAAATTCCCTGGCGAAAGCGAAAGGAAAAGATACTGATTACCGGAAGCGGGCCTGCAGGATTTTTCTGCGCCCTGGTACTGCAGCAGGCAGGCTTTAAAACCCTTGTCATCGAAAGGGGGTCGGAGGTTTTAAAAAGAAACCGGGCCATACTGGATTTTGAGCGCCGTGGCATGTTTGATCCCGCCAACAATTATGCATTCGGAGAAGGCGGTGCAGGAACTTTTTCCGATGGAAAACTTACTTCCCGTTCCAAACACATTTCTGCAGAGCGAAGGTTAATCCTTTCAAAGTATATAGAAGCCGGAGCACCCGAGGAAATTGCTTATATGACCCATCCCCACCTGGGTACCGATAACCTGAAGAAAATTGTAAAAAACCTCAGGGAAGAATACCGGAAAATGGGAGGGGAATTACAATTCGATACCATGCTGGAAGATATCAGCATCCAAAAAGGCAGGGTGAAGGAAGTCCTGACCTCCTCCGGGAACTTTCAGGCTAATGCGGTGTTCATTGCCCCCGGACATTCGGCTTTTGAAACCTACCGCATGCTGATGAAAAGGGGAGTGGCTTTTCGCACAAAAAACTTTGCCATTGGAAGCCGTATGGAGCACCCACAGGAGCTGATAAACCGGGCGCAATGGGGAAAACCCGAACTGCCCGGGGTTAAAGCCGCCGAATACCGCTTAAGCTCAGCAGCTGACGGAAAACACCAGGTGTATTCTTTTTGCATGTGTCCGGGTGGAATGGTTGTGCCGGCCACCGCATATGCCCATACCAATATTGTTAACGGTATGAGCTATTATAAGCGGGACGGCTTATTTGCCAATGCTGCCTGTGTGGCCGCCTTGCATCCTGATGAACTGGCCGGAAAAACCGTAACCCCCGCCGAAGCCCTTGATCAGCTTGAAAAGCTGGAAGAGACATTTTTCCTATCTGCCAATGGATATGCAGCACCATCCTGCAGTATAACCGACTTTTTAAATTCCCGGCAAAAAGATGCCGAACTCAAAAGCAGCTATCCTTTGGGCTTAACACCCGCTCCTCTATGGGAAATGCTTCCTGCAGGAACGGTAAATGCCATTAAAGCAGGTTTAAGGGATTTTTCCCGAAAGCTGAAAGGCTTCGAAACCGGAAATCTTATCGGTTTGGAAAGTAAAACCTCTTCTCCCATTCAGGTTATCCGCGAAGAAGGGGGGCGTTGCAGCGGATTTGAAAACCTGTTCCTGATAGGAGAGGGGAGCGGTTATGCCGGGGGCATCATTTCCAGTGCGGCCGACGGGGTAAAAGCCGCCATGAATTTTTTAAGCGGGAAGTAAAAAACATCAATGGAAGTTTCAGAAAAAAAATATGATGTTATTGTGATAGGTGCCGGGGCCTCCGGGATTCTTGCTGCCGGGCGGGCAGCCCATCTGGATGCCAGGGTATTGCTGGTTGAAAAGATGAAAAGGGCCGGCAGAAAAATTCTGATCACCGGCAAAGGCCGATGCAACATCACCCATGATGCTCCCCCTTCGGTTTATTATCAAAACATTTTTCCTGCCGGGCGCTTTTTGAAGCATGCTTTTCATGCCTTTTTTAAAGACGATATTCTCAGGATACTTCACGAAAGAGGTGTGGAAACCACCACCGAAAGGGGCAGCCGGGTTTTTCCTGTCAGCAACAAATCTGTTGATGTGCTGAATGCCCTGAAAAGCTGGATGGGCAAGAAAAATATTGAAATGATCTGCAATACCGGGGTAAAAGAATTGCTCATGGAAGGAGGAGAGGTGAAGGGGATCAGGGCCATAACAGAAAAAGGAACCCGGGACTTTTTCGGTCGTTGTGTGATTATTTGTACCGGCGGAAAATCATATCCCGCTACCGGATCCAGTGGCGATGGCTATGCCCTGGCACGACAGGCGGGGCATACCATTACCGATATCAGGCCGGCATTGGTTCCCCTTGTTACAAGGGGTAAGCTTGCAGAAAAGCTGCAGGGGCTTGGGTTAAAAAATGTAAATGCCGTGGTATGGGTCAACGGCAAAAAAAGCACGGAAGAATTCGGAGAATTGATGTTTGCCCATTATGGCCTTACAGGGCCAATTATCCTCACACTGAGCAGGCATGTGGTGGAAGAACTGCAAAAAGGAAATAAAGTGGAGATCAGCATTGATCTGAAACCCGCACTGGATGATAAAAAACTTGATGCACGCCTTGTTCGCGACCTGAACACCTACGGTAAAAAGCAAATTGACAATATTTTCCGATTGTGGCTTCCCTCAAAACTTATCCCCGTTTTTTTGGAACAACTGAAGCTGGATGCCAAAATGTTATGCAATCAGCTTGGTTCCGAACAGCGAAAAAAAATCCGGCAGCTGATGAAAGATTTCCGTTTTGAGGTGAGCGGTCATCCCGGCTTTGAGGAAGCCATCATTACTGCCGGTGGGGTCAGCACCAAAGAGATCTATTCAAAAACCATGGAATCCAGGCTGGTGAAAAACCTTTTCTTTGCCGGGGAAGTTATGGACCTTGATGCTTCTACCGGCGGCTTTAACCTCCAAATCGCCTTTTCTACAGGCTGGCTGGCAGGGCAGGAAAGTGCCTCAAGAGCAAAACCTGACCCCAAAACCTAAGTCTGCCAAAAATTATCCTTTTCTTAATACAGTTTCCCTAAACAATTATTGCAAATTCAAGGTAAACCTTTGCCCCTGAATTTGTCTGATTTTTCTGAAAAATAAAACCGTGGTTGTTTGCTTAAACAATTTTTTTTGATGGCTGTTATAAATACATCACAAGCTTATATCTAGATATTAAGCGGTAAACATTTTTAAAAATCATTGCTTTAACCCGAAAAACAACTATCCATGAACGACCAGAAAGAAACAACCCAGGCCCGGGAAGAAAACGAAGCCCAAAAGAAAAAAAACGGTATTACCCGCAGGCAGGCCCTGAAGTATATCGGTGTTGGGACGGGCATTGTTCTGGCAGGAGGTGCCGTTGGCGGTTATGGTTATCACCGCAGCCTCAGGCTTCCTTCCGCTGAAGCATCCAGAATCAAAAAAGTCCGGTTTGTTATTGCCGGAGGCAGCGTAGGAGGACTTACCGTTGGTGCACGTTTGCTCAGGGCAGTGCCGGGCGCAGATGTTACCGTGATCGAGCCCAACGAAAATCATCATTATCAGCCGGGGTATACATTGGTTGCTGCAGGGGTATATTCTCCCGAGGAGGTCATTTTCGATCAGCAATCATTGATGTTTCCCGAAATGAAATGGGTAAAGGATGCCGTAAAAAAGTTTGAGCCGGAAAAAAACCGGGTAATCACCGAAAGTGGAGAAGTGGTCAATTACGATTACCTTGTTGTTGGTTTAGGCGTTCAAATGAACCCCAATTCTGTTGAAAACTTCACCAAAGCCCTGGAAACACCCTATGCAGGAAATATTTACGACCTGGACAAGGGAATAAAGTATCACGAATTGATGAAAAACTTTGAAGGGGGGCGTTTTGTGTCCACCTATCCTGCCGGCTACGTCAAATGCGGGGGTGCGCCACAGAAGATCACCTGGCTTTCGGAAGATTACTGGCGCACAAAAGGAATTCGTGAAGGTGTGGAGGTGCATTTCCATACCAACAGACACACGCTTTTTCCACCGGTGCCCAGAGTAGATGAAGCGGTAAAGCCCAAAATTGAAGCACGCGGTATTCATAACCATTACAATCAAACCCTCAGGGCGATTGATGTATCCACCCGTACCGCTATTTTTGAAGAAAAAACTCCTGAAGGAAGTTCCAGGGAAGTTCGCCAGAAATATGACCTGATTCACCCCATGCCGGGGTTTCAAACCCCCAAAGCTTTGAGAGAAAGTGACCTGACTGCCGAAGGAATTGGTGGTCAGTTGGAGGTTGACCGGTTTACACTTCAGCATAAGCGTTTTGGTAATATTTTTGGCATTGGAGATTCTGCTGCAACCGGGGCTCCCAAAACTGCTGCTACCATACGCAAGCAGGCACCCGTGGTTGTGGCCAACCTCCTGGATGCCGCTTTGGGAAACCAGTTTTCGGCAAAATATGACGGCACATCCGGTTGTCCCTTGCTTACCCGCTATGGCCGCTGTATGATGTTTGAGTTTGATTTTGAAGGCAATCTGGTCAATGAGCGCATTTATAACTCTACAAAGGAAACCCGCCTCTGGTGGCACTTTAAAGTGCATGGCCTAAAACGCCTTTACCGTCATGTGCTGTTGAACGGCTACGTGAATGTTTGATTTTTTCCGGTAATGGAGTGGGAGAAAGGACCAATCCCGATTTCGGGACTCCTTTCTCCTTTGAAAAAAACCTGCTAGAAACCACTGATCCTGCGGCTGTAGCCAAAGGAAAAAAATGTTCCCTGGTTTCCTTCGTGGGTTTGCACAGAAAAAGTGTTTTGCGGAGTAATGAAATTGATGGAGCCCGTAAGCCTGAATTCGTTATCGTCTCTAAAACCAAAGTCTAAACCGGGTGAAACGAAAAAACTAAGATCCATCCTGTCCAGTTTGAAAATAACCTCTGTGGTCAGGCCCGAATAGAACCTGAAAGGGTCGGGATGAATATTACTGATCAGATCATCTTCTTCGGCATTTTGCCTGAAGCGAGCATAGTCACCGTATTCATAATAAGCACTGCTTTGCAGTCCGATCACCCTCCAGGCAACTTTGCGGAAATCTTCATTGTAATTGATACTAGCTGTAAGTCCGCTGCCAAAAAAAGAATAATTGCCCCGGAAATCCTCCACTTCCTCAACTTTATAATTGCCTAAATACCCATACAATCCGTAGGAAAGGTTGTAATTCTTTTTGGAGTGACTACGGTGCAGGGACAGGTCACCAAAATAAATCCACTCATCAGGATAATAGCCATGGCCGGTATTGCTGAAAAACTGCCCTGAAAGGTAAGTGGCGTTTTGGATTGTGTCTCTGAAAACCGGGGCTGCCATATATCTGGAAGCGCTTCCAGGATTTGCCACACCATATTTTGGAAGGGCAGGGCTGCATCCAGTCATGAAAAAAATACCAAGCAATGAAAAGAAAATCAAAATGTTTTTGGTTTTTTTCTTGTTCATGTAAAAGGATTTGGTTGAGATTTGATTCTTTACGGCTCCCTGTCTCAGCTTGCAAGGGCATTTCAGATTTTTACCCGTGCAAGATAGAAAAATAAACAATATCATATGTTATTTTTTATTTGTTTTATAAACACCTGATCACGGGGTTTCGTGATTATTAGAGGATCTTTTGGATAAATAGCATTATGTATGAAAAAACCAGGACCTTTTTACCTTGTTTTAAGGAGTGAAGAAAAATTTTGTTGTATTTTTAAACTTTCCTGTCCTGAGGGAAATGATGAAAGTTTAAGCTTGTAATTTCAACTTCCGGAATAATCATGCAACCCTACTTCCCCAATATTCTCTTGTTGAGCGGTACAGGCCGCAATGTGGGCAAAACAACACTTGCCTGTGCCATCATCAAAAAATTCCGGCATTTGGGCATTGTAGCCGTAAAGGTTTCCCCTCACTGGCATCCTCAGGCAAAAGACAGCAGGGTTATTTTTCAGGACCGTCAGTTTTTTGTTATGGAGGAGCAGGAGCCAAACAACCCCAAGGACAGCTCCAGAATGCTAAGGAGCGGGGCCCAAAAAGTCTATTACGTGCAAACCCGTGAAGACAAATCCCTTTTGAAAGTTCTGGAGTTAATCCTGCAAAGGGAAGCGGAAAACCAACCTATGGTTATTGAATCCGCAGCTTTGGGCAGGTTTGTTCAGCCTGCAGTTCACCTCAGGCTTTCTACTTTTGATCCTCCTTCCGATAAAAACCTTCACCCGGAGGTTCCAGTCGACTTCCTGGTAATGAACGATGGTAATGGCCTGCGCTTTGATATGGAACGACTGGAGTGGAAGGAAGAAACCTGGATACTCAGGAAAAGTTAATTTTCTTATCTTTAAAGATTCTATAAAGTGTTAAAGATTTAGTGAATGTAAGAGGGAGGGTCTCCTCATTATTAATGCATGGAGAAACTTTGGGCAAACATGAAAATTTTTTTGGCCTTCGGTTTCCCTGAAAACCCTTTTAACCTCAATTCCTGAAAATTTCCTGATAATTTTTTAAAAGCAGATCATGATGAAAACAAACAAACAATTATTCATTTATCAGTTAATCCTTTTTTCATTCTTTTTGCTGCAGGTGCAGGTGTTTGCTTCTGAAAACCCGGCAATCACCGCGCAGACCGGGGCCAACATTCCCGACTGGGCAAAAAATGTGGTATGGTACCAGATCTTTCCGGAGCGCTTTCACAATGCAGATACCACGAATGACCCTGTTGCCGAAAGGGTAGGTGATCCCCACGGATGGGACCTGGGAGCTCCTGAAGGATGGGAGATCTCTCCCTGGGCAGGAGATTGGTATCAGCGTGCCGAATGGGAACAACGCGTCGGAACTGAATTCTATGATTTTGTCTATACAAGACGTTATGGTGGTGACCTTCAGGGTGTGATGGACAAGCTCGACTACCTGGCCGACCTGGGAGTTACCGCCATCTATTTTAACCCCGTATTTGATGCTGTTTCCCTGCATAAATACGATGCCAGTCACTATCATCATATTGACAGGCATCTGGGCCCCGACCCTGAAGGAGACTGGGAAATCATGCAACAGGAAGACCCTAACGATCCGGATACCTGGCAATGGACTTCGGCCGATCGCCTTTTTCTGGAGTTGCTGCAGGAGGCCCGCAAACGCAACATCCGGGTGATCATCGACGGAGTCTGGAACCATACCGGGCGGGATTTCTGGGCTTTCCGTCATGTAAGGGAACACGGGCAGGATTCACCTTACAGCGACTGGTACAAAATCACTGAATTTGACGAAAACTACCCCGATGGTTTTGATTATGAAGGATGGTGGGGTTACAAAGGACTTCCTGAACTCCGGGAGGTAGGGGAGGACCTTCACCCGGAGGTAAAAGAGCATATTTTTGAAGTGACCCGCCGCTGGATGGCGCCCGATGGAAACGTAAACAAGGGGGTGGATGGCTGGCGCCTGGATGTTGTGGAAGAAGTAGGAAAAGACTTTTGGCGCGACTGGCATAGCCTGGTTTATGAAATCAACCCCGAAGCCCTTACCGTTGCCGAAATTTGGGATGATGCCGCAAGAGATTATATTGCCGACGACCTTTTTGGGGTGGTGATGAATTACCGCTGGGCTTATGCCACCCACGCTTTTTTTATTCACCAAACCCTTTCTGCCAGTGAGTTTGCCGGAAGGCTGAAAAAACTGCAGGATGATTTTCCCCACCGGGTAAACGCTGCAATGCAAAACCTTATGGACAGCCACGATACCGAACGCCTGGCCAGCATGATCGTAAATAAGGAGCAGGCTTATAAAGAAGAAAGTAAAATCAGGGACATTTACAACGAATACAATGTTCGGGCACCCAATGAGCAGGAGCGTGAACTGCAAAGGCTGATCTCACTGTTTCAATATACGTGGGTGGGTGCCCCCATGATTTTTTACGGCACTGAAACCGGCATGTGGGGAGCCGATGATCCCGACGACCGTAAACCAATGATCTGGCCTGAAATACAATATGATGATGAGCTCAATCATCCCTATTCAAGGCCCCGTCCCCGCGATCCTGTTTCTTTTGATCACGAACTACACCGCTGGTATCGTTTCCTGGGTACCCTCAGAAATGAAAGCTACGCCCTTCGCAAAGGAGATTTTACTTTGATAGCCCATGAAGATGACGCCAGGGTTTTTGCCTTTGCACGCCATACACAGGAGGATTTTGCCCTGGTATTCATCAACAGGGGAGAGGAAAGCCACCGGCTGGAAGTTTCCGCCCATATGATCGATCCCCTGCCTGATGAACTATTGGATCGCATTGGCGGTGAAACATTTAAAACCCTCAACGGAAGAGTTGTTTTGGAAGTCCCGGCACTTTCCGGTATGGTCCTGGTAGAGAAGTAACAAGTGGAGTATGGCAAAAAAAAATGCCGTTCCTTTTTCGGAACGGCATTTTTTTAAAAGGGCCTTAGGCCTTAATTTTTGTTCAGGTGATCTATGCAAGTTTTACATTAGCTGCATTCAATCCTCTTCTGCCTTCTTCAAGTTCGAAGGTTACTTCGTCACCTTCCCTGACTTGATCAACCAAACCGGTTGCGTGTACGAAGAATTCTTTTTCTGATTCAGAATCTTTAATAAATCCAAATCCTTTAAGTTCGTTGAAGAACTTTACTGTTCCAGTTTTCATAATAATGTGTAATGTGTGTTAATGATGGTACCGGGTAGCGCAAAAATGACGGGAAAACTTCTTGTTAGGTAAGTGATTCGTGTTCAATTATGCGGTTAGCAATACCGTTTGTTAATAATTATCGGGGCAAAGATAATGATAAATATTACAATCAAAAGCTTTTTTTATTTTTTTTTGTTTTAAAAAATGCCGTTGATCAGTTTTTTACCCATTTTCTGATTTTTTCCTCTAATTCTTTCCGGGTAACGGGTTTTGCCAGGTAATCGTTAAATCCTTTTGCAAGATATTTTTCGGCATCTCCCTCCATGGCATTCGCGGTGAGGGCAATTACCGGAACTTCATTTCCAAATTCCTGCCGAAGACAATTCATGGCAGTAATTCCATCCATACCCGGCATCATAATATCCATAAAAACTATCCGGTGTTTTCCGGGAGAAAATTTTGCCAGAGCTTCCTTCCCACCAGAACAAACCTCTACCCGGCAACCTGAACTCTCCAGCATCAGCGATATTACTTTTTGGTTGACAAATTTATCGTCAACAAGCAACACATCAATATCAAAAGGCTTTAGCCGGTTATTTAGCGAAAAATGAACGGACGGCTCATGCCTTGGGCTGGTATTGGGTAGCTCTGCTTTAAAGGTGAACCAAAAAGTACTTCCCTGTCCCGGGCAGCTTTTCACTCCTATTTCTCCATCCATTAAATGGATAAGTTCCTTGCAGATATACAATCCAAGGCCGGAACCTCCGGCTGACCTGCTCAATGAACTGTCAACCTGACTGAACTTCTGAAAAAGTAAAACCTGGTCTTTTGAAGAAATACCAATTCCGGTATCCTTTACTTCCACACGGAAAAAGGCCTCCCGGTTTTTCTCTTCCCCGGTCAGGCTTATGCATATACAACCCTTTTCAGTAAACTTTAATGCATTGCTTAACAGGTTCATCAACACCTGCTCAATGCGATTCCTGTCCGCTACGACCCAAAGGGGAAAATCGTTTTTCAGGTCTAAAAGGAGTTCCAGGTTTTGTTTGCTGGCATCCGGCTGGAAAAGGTTACGGATGTTTGAAAAAGTTTTTTCAATATTAAACAGTTCCGGATGCAATTCAATTTTGCGGGCTTCGATCTTTGAAATATCCAGTATATCATTAATGACGCCCAGCAATATTCTGGAAGATTCACTGATAATGGACAAATGTTCCTTTTGTTGTTCGTTGAGGGGGGTATTTAAAAGCACCTCGGCCATTCCCATTATGCCGGTCACGGGAGTACGGATTTCGTGGCTCATATTGGCAAGAAAAAGGTCTTTGGTTTCCGATGCTTTCCGGGTGACCTCGATTTCCCGCTGAATATCACGGGCCTTCTTTTTTTCGGTGATATCCAGGCAAAATATTTCCAGCAGGAAGTTTCTGTTTCCTTTGATTGCGGTTTTTCGAATGTGGGTATCCAGCCAGAGGTGTTGGCCGGTCTTTTTCCTGGCCCTGATCTCAAGGTTTTGAAAATGATCTTCCTTTTCCCTATGCCTTTTCATTTGCTCTTTTAACTCATTGAAATGGCTGAACTCTTCGTCCAGGAAGGTATGACATTGCGTTAGCTCCTTTGAGGAAGAATACCCGAAAATGGAAGCAAGGGCTTTATTGGCATTGATTATTTTGCCCTGACCGGTAACCTGCAAAATACCCATACTGGCATTGTTAAAAAGGTCTCTGAACCGGCTTTCACTTTCCAGCAAAGCTTTTTCTGAGCGCGAACGGAGCATCAACAAACCCACCTGCCGAATAAAAATTTCCACGAAGCCATGGTTTTTAAAAGAAATACCTTTGGGCATGAAAAAGGTAAAGTCGCCGGCGATTTGCCGGTTATGAATGATGCGGGCCACCCCGCACTCCCCGATACCAAAGGTTTGTTGAACCAGGCGGGCCAAAGGAGCTGGAATCACTTTTCCTGAAAGCTCTTCCAAACGCCGGAACTTTGCAATAACCTTTCCCTTTAATTTTTTTTCCCGTTCTACATCCATCCCCCACTTTTTGCCTTTTAAAGAGAAACCAAGAATTTTTCCGGCTTTTTCTATGGCGCCGGGTTTTCCTGACAATGCCACGGTGGAAAAAGTGTGCTGGTCGTCACTGTATAAATTCAGCGCAGCGTAAGAGGCCCCGGCTATTTCCCGGAAATAATCCACAATTCTTTGATGATCCATGGTTTGATGGGTGAACTGGAAAAATTCTTCGGTGATCTCAACCAGTTTTTCCATATTTTGCTGGTTCTGAATTTTGCGGGAAATATCACGGGCAGAAACATAAATATAGTTTCCGGAAGGTACTGCCCTCCATTCAATCCAGCAATACTGACCATTGATGCAGCGATAGCGGTTGGTGAAATCCGAAAGGAAACCTTCCTTTTGAATTTTTTTAATGGCCATCCTGGTTGCAGGAATATCCTCAGGATGAACAAAATCCATGAAGTGTTTTCCCATCAACTCCCTGACCGGATAACCCAATACCTTTTCCCATTCTCCGTTCAGTCGCAAAAACTTCCCATTATGATCAGCCACCCCCATCAGATCAATGGCCGAATCAAAAAAATTTTGCAACTCCCGGTCTTTTCGCCCCAGCTTTTCTTCAAGCGCAAGATTCCGCTTCTCCATTTGTTGTAAAGGAAAAGATTCTCCCTCCTCTAACTCACTTTCTCCCCGGGAAAAATGAAGGTGGCAAATTTTCCAGCTCCCGTTCTTTTTGGTAAAAACCACACTCAGGCGATATCCGGTAAGTTCAACCGGCAAACTGCCAATGACGGTTTGAATATCCATCTCCGAAATGATCATCCCGCTATGAGAAGAAATGGGTATGACCTTCATAAATTTTTCTTGATAGGAAATGGGCTCGGGGCATTGCTCCCGGTCGCGTGTAAAAACTTTAACCGTTTCTTCAAAGTTCAGGGCGGTTTCATCTCTCCCCGAACCGAAATTGGTGACATCTTCAGAAAAAAGTGTTTTTACAGCCTCCAGATCTCTCCGGATAAAATACAGCTCCTGGTATTGACGGTAAGCTGCGGTAATTTCTTTTTCAATAAGCAGGGAGTTGAAACCTTCAGTCATGGTTCGGTTATCTTACAAAAAAACTGCCTTCACGTTTAGTCTTTTTATGCTATGCAATAATATTAATTTTACAACAAACTTTCATTAAACTTCGGATATTTTCTATTCCTTTAATTGGGAGCTATCCACTTGAAAAGCTTTTCAAGAAGTTGTTTCTGGGTAACGGGTTTGGCAAGATAATCATGAAACCCCTTCTCAATATAAAACTCCTCGTCACCCACCATGGCATTTGCTGTAAGGGCAATAACGGGCGGAGTTTTGGGGTGGTTTTCCTTTAATTTATTCAAGGTGGCTATGCCATCCATTCCGGGCATCATGATATCCATAAGAACCATTTGATGTACCCCGGGTTTAAAATTCTTCAGGGCATCGATTCCATTGTCTGCCAAATCTACCTTACAGCCTATAGATTCCAGCATCAGGGAAATAACTTTTTGGTTGACTACTTTGTCGTCCACCAACAAAACAGACATTCCTTTAAAGGAAACGGAAAAATCAATGTCACGGGGAAAAGCCCGGGCATGGGCAGAAGAGACTTTTTTGGCCGGGATGGAAAACCAGAAATTACTTCCTTTGCCGGGTTGGCTCTTCACCCCAATTTCCCCACCCATCAATTTTACCAGTTCTTTACTGATAAAAAGCCCAAGGCCGGTGCCGTCCTCTGACTTACTGATGGTGTTGTCCAGTTGTTCAAATTTTTTAAAAAGCCGTTTTATCCCTTCCGGCTCTATGCCAATACCGGTATCACAAACCTCCACACTCAGCTTAGGCACCCCGCACAAACCATCTTTACAAGAAATCTGAATGTCAATAAAACCATCTTTGGTAAATTTAAAAGCATTGTTGATCAGGTTGATCATCACTTGTTTCAGGCGCCCTTTATCCGCGTAAATAAATTCCGGAAGGGGCGTTTTTTCCGTGATCAGAAGTTGCAGCCCTTGTTTTTGAGCATTGGGCTCAAAAAACAACTGTATATTGTGCATTAATTCTTTAAGGCTGAATACCTCGGGATGTAGTCCAAGCTTTCCGGCTTCAATCTTGGAAATATCAAGGATGTTGTTGATGATCTTTAACAGGACTTCAGAAGATTCATTAATCGTGTTTAAATATTCCTCCTGGTTTTTATCCAGTTTGGTGCGGGAAAGGATGTCTGCCATGCCTATTATGCCGGTAACGGGGGTGCGTATTTCATGGCTCATGTTGGCAAGGAACAGGTCTTTTGCTTCCGATGCCTGCCGGGTAACTTCCACTTTCTTTTCAAGCTCATGACTGCGGATCCGGTCAGAGATGTCCTGGCAAAATACTTCTATTAAAGGCTTACCGGAATAGGATTCTTTGCTAAGACGGGCATTGACATCCAGCCAGATGCTTTTTCCATCCTTTCTCCTGGCGGCAATGGTCTGTTTATCTATCTGTCCATGGTTCATGAGTTGCCGGAAAAGGGCTTTACGGTCTTTCCACAACACAATCATCTCTTCACCTGAAAACAAACCCCTTGCCTGCAATTCCTTAAGGGATTCAAATCCCAAAATCTCAAGGAAGGCTTTATTGGCATTTTCAATTTCCCCATTCATGGCAAACTGCATAATGCCCATATTGGCATTTTCAAAAAGGTTGCGGTAACGGGTTTCGCTGTTTTTTAGCGCTTCCTCGCTTTTTTTTCTACGATCGATGTCAATGATGGTAATGAGTTTTCCGCTGAAAGGACTGATGCTGTCTTTCAGGCGGCCCTCCTGAAGTTCAAGCCATTTTTCATTCTGCCCTTTTCCCTGAAACAGGCATTCTTCCCTGACATCATAGCGGTTAATTTTTCCGGCATCTACCTGCTCAAGACACAAATCCAAGATTGAAGAAAAGGGTTTGCCAAGGTATAGGGGGTTGATCCCCAAAAGGTTTCTGGCCGCCTGATTCATGTCTGTTATCTGGTCTTCCTCGTTCAGTACTATAATTCCCTCGCGGATGTGGTCAAAAACTTTGGCGCGGGCCACGGGCAATACCCTGAAAAGTTTCCTACGGAATATTTCCCGGCTGACAAAAACTGCCGCAATGACCAACCCGAAAGGCGTCAGATCCAGGAAATCAACGGGGCCCAATCGCATGATATCTAAAAGGTAAGCAAACCAGGGAATTGTCGATCCGAAAAATAAAAATAAAAAACGTTTGCCGTGGTAATCACTGCTGCGAAAAAAGGAAGTTAGCAACAGGGTATTGGCTACCAAAAGACAACAGTTGGTATAGATGGTATGTATCAAAAACCAGGGTCCGTATTGAATAAGGGTAAGGTTAATTCCATTTTGGCTTAATGTTTCCGTATGTTGCACAACCCATCCGTGCAGATGATTGGTCCAAATCAAAAGCAAAGTAATGGCGGGTATTATAAAAATGGTAACCAACCGGAAAGGGTTAAACATTTTAGAACGGTCGGTATACTGCAATACAAATATCAGCCACAAAGGGGCGATCATTACAATGCCGAAAAACTGGAAACGAAGCCAGAAACCAAAAGCTTCAGGGGTTTGGCTGTTTACCTGGAAAAAATAACCCAGGGAGTAAATACTGAGTGCCAGCATCAGAAACGAAAAAGTCCTGGCGGACAAAATGCTTTTAATTTTGAAAGCTTTAAGGGAAAGCACAATAAAAACAAGACCTGAAAATATCAGAAGGTAGAATATTACAGACAAAAACATTGTTATTGCGGGAGGAATTGGTTAGTAATAAAAATTACGCTTGTTTAACTTATTTTGCCCCAAAGTTAACGTATTGACTGAAGCAATTTAAGGGTTGTCACCCGGTAGTTTTCCGCAAAAACCAGGGTTTTGGATGAGTTTAAAAAAAGATAGACTAAAAAGACTACAAGAAAAGACAAAAATCAAATAAAATTTTCAATGGAGTCGGAAATGGCTGCGCCTATGGCGGTGCAGTATTCGGCATGATTTGGAACGATAAACCGTACTTTATAAAGCCTGGACAGCTCATCAAAGGTTTTTCTTGCCTGGGGAATATTTACAAGTTTTCCCGACAAAACGATGTCTTTGTCCTGTTGGGTGCGCGCCGCAAAAATGGCCATCATCCCAACCACCTGGAAAACCATGTTCAAAATACCCCGGGTGATATCATTAACGTTGGCCTGATCCTTCATCTTGCCAAAATTGGAAGCGGTAATGGTACTAGGGAGATTACCGATATCGGAATGGGAAATATCCCCGATGCTCAAATCCACATTGGAAAGCTTGCCCGTGGAGGCGGCTTCTACAATATTCTCAAAGCTGGAAAGATTTGCCATGGCCTTGGATAAACCTGATATGGTGCCACCCCCAACCCCGGTCCCGCCAAGATGTTGAATACAATGCCCATGAGCTTTAACAAACGCAGTGCCGGTGCCCATACTGACGATAATGGCCTTTTTTAACCCTGATAAAAATAATCCTCCATAACCAAGGGCTTTGAATTCCTCAATTTTTTGAACATTGAGCCCCAGTAATTCCTTTTTAATAAAAGATGCACCCACCCCTGTGGTGATCACGCTAAAAATTTCTTCCAGTTTCAGGTCGTTAACGCTCAGGAATTTGCCCATGGCACCTGAAGCGGATGCTATGGGGTCATTGGCCTCTACGGTCAAAGGCTTGACGATCTTTCCTCCTTTTACCCCCACAATCTTTGTGGTGCTTCCTCCTATGTCGATTCCAATAATCATAATTCGCAATGTTTTTGATATACCGAAAAATATGTAAAGGTGTTCCTGCTAAATTCCAAGTTCTACCTGCATCATTACATTCCAGTGTCCGTTGGTCTCGAAAAAGCGGCTCTGCTGATCATGGTAAGAAAAGTTTAGCTGGAATTTGTTGCGGTGTTTTGTGATATAATGGGATGCACCAAGGGTATAGATCTGTGTTTTGGGTTCGAGGTTTTGCAATTCCTCATGAGGTTTTACATAAGTATACCTGGCAGCAAGCTCGGTGTTGTTTGGAAAAAGAAAGCTAAGTTGGCCATTGACTCCTTCTCCGGTAAATATATAAAGGTCCTGCCGCATATCTTCTTCCAGCCCGGGCTGGCCGGAGGTTATGCGTGTAGCATACTCTCCCTGAAGTGCCCAGCCCTGGTACTTTGCAATTACATCCAGAAATGCTGAGGTAATATCCGCAGATGCCGGCAGCTCATAGCCCCTTTGACCCAAAGTACGCCTGGCTTTGTTGTTGAAGGAATAAGCAGCTCCTATGGAGATTTTTGGGGTAGGCTCGCGAAACAGGTCTCCTTCCAAAAAGTCCCCATCCTTGATAAACTTCCCAAGGGGAAGGAGTTCAAGGCGTCCGGTATAGGCTAGCCCGTCATCGGTTTTCTGAATGTTACGGCCTTCCCCGCTGGAAATGGCTCCTTTGAGGTTGTAATGGAAGTTTCCAATTTGGTTATTGTAGTATGCCATTATTCCAAAATCGCGGTCTATGTTAAACACAGCATTCACCAAAGAACGATCTGCAAATTGCTGTTGACCGCTGGAAATCACACGCTGCCGGTTGCCGGGAAGCTTGCCCTGGCCCATGCCCATATAAAAATTTTCCGTAAAGTTGTAAAATACCATGGCATCGCGCACAATGCCCGGAAATCCGGTGACATCCCATCCCTGATCTCCACGGGAAAAGGAAAGCTGCAGATAGTAGGTTAGCCCTGATTGGCCCACAAAACCGTCAAAACGTAACCGCAGACGACGTACATTGGCCTCGAAATTTTCCGGGGAAAAGTTGGTTTCGGAAACGGTATTCATGCCCATGCGGTTTTGCATCCGAAACCTTAGGTTAAGCCCAAAGCTGGAGTCCGGTGCAAAAAAACCCAGGCCTTTATCAAAAGAGATCACGGCTCGCTCATCCAATTCGGTCTGGGCCAAAACCGGTGCAGCCCAAAATAACAAACAAAAGGACCAAAGCACTTTTTTAAGCATACAATAAAAAATTAAATTCAGGATTTTATGGGTTTTCCATTCCCCTGACAAGCAAATCTGCAAGATGAATGGTTTTTATGGGTAACTGCTGTTTTTTAATATAAGCCTCCAGGTGCATCAGGCAGGAAGCTTCCGTACTCACAATATATTCCGCGCCGGTATCCAGTGCATTTTGAACTTTTTGTTCTGCCATGGCGGTGGATATGGGTTCGTGCTTTACGGCAAAGGTTCCGCCAAAACCACAACAAACATCCGTATCTTTCATCTCCACCAATTCCAGTCCTTGTACTTTACCCAGAAGGATCCGGGGTTGGTTTCCAAGCTTGTATTCCCGCAAAGCTGCACATGAATCATGATAAGTGACCTTTGCATCAAAGCGGGCTCCAAGATCAATGGTTTTGGAAACATTGACCAGGAAATCGGTCAGCTCATAAATTTTTTGCGAAAGATACTTGTTTTCGTTGTGCAGGGCAGAGTTGTAAAACATTTGAGGGTAATAATTCTTTACCATACCGATGCAGGAAGCCGAAGGGCCCACCACGTATTGGTATTCCGAAAAGTCGCGGATAAACTTTTCCGCCACACATTTGGCTTCCTCCCAGAAACCGCCATTGAAAGCAACCTGCCCGCAACAGGTTTGCTCAGGGTTATAAGCCACCCTTACACCGGCTTTCTGCAAAACCTTTACCATGTTCAATCCGGTTTCCGGCATCACCTGGTCAATAAAGCACGGAATGAATATTCCCACCTCCATATCATCAATACATTTCAACGGTTTGCGGATTTCCGGACAGGCCGGGCCTCCTTTAAAAAAATCAGGCTTCCCTTTGCCTGAGGGCTTCAAACAAAACGATGCCAGCCGACACCGACACATTCAATGAAGCAATCTTTCCTTTCATGGGAATGGCCACCTCCTCGTCTGCCATTTTTAAAGCAGCCGGAGAAATCCCCTTATCTTCTGAACCCATAATGATGGTCTGGGGCCCCGAAAAATCGGATTGATAGATAGTTTTGGCAGCCCTTTCCTTACAGGCTGTTACCCTGATGCCGCTTGCCTGTAAAAAGGCTATGGATTCAAGGATATTGGCTTCCCGGCAAACCGGAATGCGCGACAAAGCCCCTGCCGAAGCCTTAATGGCATCTGCACTGATGGGGGCCATACCTTTCTCAGGGATGATCAGCGCATGGGCACCTGCACATTCGGCCGAACGGGCTATGGCCCCCAGATTCCGCACATCGGTAACTCGGTCCAGAATCATCAGCAGCGGGGTTTCTCCGCGCTCATAAATCATGGGTAGTAACCCATCCAAAGGCTGATAAGTGACCAGGGAAACAAATGCAATGACCCCCTGGTGGTTCTTACGTGTAATGCGGTTAAGCTTTTCTGAGGGGACCATCTGAAAAGGAATCTTCTCCTGACGGATCATCTGGAACAGTTCCTGGAAGTTTTCGCCTTTCAGGCCCTTTTGTATCAGTACTTTTTCGGGTTTCTCTCCGCCCTTTATGGCCTCCATTAACGGGTGTATGCCAAAAATTAAATTTTCCAAAATGTTTGGTTTTCTGCGTTTTTAAGTCTGTTTCTTTACAGGGATGTTAACGGCAAATTTCGCAAAATAAATCAAAACAAACTGATAAAACCTATGTGAACTTTCGCATTTCTGAACTGGATCGGAACTCCGGATTCTTTCCCAAGGGCATAAAATACAGATAAAATCCCCGGGGCGGTTTCCAGGCTGATGCCGGCACCTGCTCCCCATGGCCACCCATTCAGATAACTTTCCAGCAAACGTTGCTCATAATAAGCCGCATTCATAAACAGGGAAAAAAAAGATTGTTCTCCGGTAAAATATCGCCATTCAGCAGAGAGAATCCCATAAAATGAACTCAGGAGGGAAGCCTCATCAAATCCCTTCAGGTCGTAAAATCCCCCGATGCGGAAGAGCTCGGTTTCAAAAAGCTGCCTGCCCCACAAACCTGCTGTCTTTGCATCCAAAACCATGCTGGAGCGTCTGCCGGTGGGATGACGGTATGTTCCATGAAAAAAACCGGTAAACTGGGCCTGCCTTTCTTCTATGCCCTCATAAAGTTCCGCAGGTAAAGCTGCATTTTTACGGATCCTGCGATTACCGGCAGCCAAAGATAATTCCACACGGTAGCCATCCCGGAAATTTGCAAAAAAACCGGGACTTCTGGAAGAAATTTCAACTCCATAAAACCCCGTACGGGAATCAATCTGTGAGGGAAGGGTGGTGGCGTTTTCAAAACGGCTGGTGTTCAACAGTTCGGTAGTGCGGATATCTGCAAAGGCTCTTAATGTGGTGTTACCAACGGTCTGATAGGAGAAAGAGGGTTTCCTTCTCAGGGCGATCCAGGAGGTGTCCTGCTTGTGCAAAGAAAATGTAAAACCGGCCGATAGGGGTGTAGTCAAAAGGTAAGGATACGCTGCAAAAAGCTCCAGGCGCTGGGTCCCTTGACCCATCCCCTGCCAGCGCATATCAAAAGTTTCACCCCTTTCCAGTACGTTCAGCAAATGCAGGTTTAACTGACCGGTAATCTGCAACTGATCCGGATCGATGGGACTGTTGCCCAGCCCGGCAATGCCGTCAAAGCGGTTAGCCGATCGTCTTTCCAGCCTCACTTCAATTTGGGCTTTATGCTCTGTAAATGAAACCACCGGCTCCTGCGAAAGCCTGGCAAAAGCAAGATCTTCAAGTAATAAGGCCAGCCTGGCCGCCTTCTTTTCATTGTATGGCTCTCCCTTTCTTATGCCTGTATGGTTGGCAAGAAAACCCCTGGAAACAGCCACATTGCCTTTCACCCTCAGGGAGTCAAAAACAATATAAACCCCGGTATTCACATTCAATGCTGCAGAAAGACAGTTTTCATTTATTTGAACACTGTCGGCTTTAACACTGGCAAACGGGTAACCTCTGTTCTCGTACCATTCCACCACCCTTTTCTGCAGCCGGTACAAATCATTAAAAGACAATGGATAGTCGTTGAAATGATCGTCAATTCTTAATTCAGCCATTACCTCCCGGCTGAGATTGCCCTTTCTCAAGGCCCAGTAAAACCGGGGGCCGGGGTATAAAAAAACCATGTGGGTATCATTTTCTACCAGGTGAGCGTCCAGGCGGGCTTTCAGATATCCTGCCTCATGCAGGGACTCAACTAATTCTTCAATGTGAGCGGCAAGAGAAAGGCTGTCTGAAAACTGCTTCTTAACGTTAAGGGTTTGGGGCAAAGGATATTGGGGATCAGAGGAGCAAAGTTCCAGAACGGGAGGTTCTGCTGAAAGCTTTCCCATGCAGCAAAAAAAAATAAAAAACAGCCAGGCCGGAATTCGCATAGCAAACCTCCATCAGTTAATTTGCCAGTCAATTTCTTCCTTACCGTTGGAACGCAATATCCCGTTGGTTCCGGAAAAATGACGGCACCCAAAAAAACCCCTTGCAGCAGAAAAAGGGGAGGGGTGGGGTGCTTTAAGAATATGATGCCGCGAAGTATCAATGATGGCCTCTTTGGCCTGTGCATAGCTTCCCCACAACAAAAAAACCAATCCTTCTCTTTTTTCGGAAAGGGCAGCAATGGCTGCATCGGTAAACTGCTCCCATCCTTTGTTCTGATGAGAGCCGGGTTGCCGGGCCCTGACAGTTAAGGTGGCGTTTAGCAGCAAAACGCCCTGATCGGCCCAGGATATTAAACTACCATGGGAAGGAACAGGCACCCCAACATCCTCATTCAATTCCTTAAAAATATTTTGAAGGGAAGGGGGTTTGGCAATGCCTTTATTCACTGAAAAGCAAAGCCCTTGAGCCTGTCCTGGTCCGTGATAGGGATCCTGCCCCAATAGTATTACCTTAACTTTAGGAAAAGGAGTGTGGTTAAAGGCAGCAAAAATATCCGGTCCGGGGGGATATATGGCATATTTCTTCTTTTCCTCAACCAGGAATTTTTTTAACTCCAGAAAGCAGGGTGATTGGAATTCTCTCTCCAATACCTCTTTCCAGCTTTCTTCAATAACAGGACTTACCTTGTTTGGTTCCATACACAAAAATTGTAGGGTGTTTCAACGGGAATTAAACCTCCCTGGCAGGTCTTACCAGCCTGCCGATATCCAGGCCGCCAAAGTTGCCCGAACTCATGAATAAAAAACAAGTTTCTGATGTGTTTGTATTTTTCAGGAATTCAAATAACTTCCCGGGATTGCTGAAAACCTGCAAACCTTTTTTCTCAAAAGCTTTTTCTATTTCAGCAGGATCCAGGGGGGGGAGTTTTTTCAGTTCGAGGGCATGTGGACTGAAAAACACCATGGCCTGATCTGCAGCATCCAGGGCTCCCTTGTATTGCTCCAAAAAATTTTTACTCAGACTGGAAAAGGTATGCAGTTCCATGCAAACGACCAGTTTTTTATCAGGATACTGCTCTTTAACCGCCATAGCGGTAGCCCTGACCTTTGAAGGGGCATGGGCAAAATCCCTGAAAAATACGGTGCCGTTTTTATCGTAAACCCGCTCAAGCCGGTTGCTTGCACCTTTAAAATCCCGGATGGCTTCTAAAAACATGGGATTGCTGACCCCCAGCTGATGACATACAATCCTTGCCGCATTGATATTCATCAGGTTGTGCCAGCCAAAAACCTTCAAAGGATATTCTCCCGTATTATGGGTCAATACCGTTTTTCCATCCCTTATCCCGTAAGAAGGAAGTCCATATGGATAAAGGGTTAGCCCGTCAGGATTTTCTTCCCTGACCAGCTTTTCCACCTCAGGATCTTCCCGGCAGTAGATTAATTTTCCCTGATCTTCAATACAATGAATAAATTTCCTGAACTGATCCAGGTAGTTTTCATAGGTTTTAAAAACATTGATATGATCCCATGCAATGCCGCTTATCAAGGCGATATGGGGTTTGTAAAGGTGAAACTTCGGACGGGGATCAAGGGGGGAGCTCAGGTATTCGTCTCCTTCCAGTACCATAAAAGGCGCTTCATCCGTTA
>SKVW01000221.1 GCA_007129255.1 Bacteroidales bacterium | reverse complement strand
CCGGAATAATCGTTGTCGCTTGGTACAAACACGTCAATAGATACCGTAGAGAAGTTGTCGAACTGGATGTTAAAATCCATCATAAACTTCAGGTCGGCAAACTGGTTGGTGCCCCTGTGGTATTCACCAACTTTTGGTGCGTCAGGATCGGTGGGGTCGTCTACCCCTACGGTAATAGTAACTTCAGACTCATCCGGCGTTGGGAAGAGGTACTGCACATCTTCTTCGCCTTCTGAGGCAAAGGTGTTGAAAAATTCTTCAGGGGTGTAGGGAGGAAGGTCTTCCACTTCTTCTTCCTCTTCAACGACCTCCGGCTCCTGGGCAGGATCATGATAATGTGCGTAGGTGAAATCCCAATACAATTCTGCATAAGTATAAGAAATGATCATCAGGTCGTATACCTCATTTTCTTCAATCACTTCAATTTTAAATTGTTTGGAATCAACCGGAACAGAGGATTCTTCGGTTGTGGTCATTTGTGGCATACCCATCCAGGCACCGTAACCGTTAAGGGTTACCATGTTGGTGGTAGGGTCGAACTCAAATTGATGGGTTCCGCTCAGGAAAGCACTTACGTCAATACCATCCTTGTTGATCATGTTTTCCGGAATGGCTTCAAAGCAAACCCCGTGTACGTCGGTACCCTCAAAAATGACATCTTCGCCCCAGAAAGCGCCGTGATCATCAAATACAAAGTCACCGTTGCGGTGGAAAGTAAAAGTGTGGTAATACTTACAGGGGCGGGATCCGTCATTTTCCAGTGCCCACCAGCTGCGTGCTCCCTCTTTGTCAGGCCCTACACCAAGGCTTGTACCTACCCGGTATAGCTTCCATGTTTTGTGGTCGGTTCCGGCCAGTCTTGCCAAAGCCTCATCAGGATCATCGATCACAATATCCTGGGAATAAGTGTGGCTTTCCTCTGCTTCATTGTAAGCGGTAAGGGATACTTCATAGGTACCGGGCTCAGCATAAATATGGGTGGGGTTTTCTTCCGTGGAAGTTGCACCATCACCAAATGACCATGCATAAGATGTTGCATTCTGTGAGAAGTTTTGAAAAATTACTTCCAAAAAGTTATCCTCACTGATTTCGTACTGGAAACTTGCAACGGGGGTCTCCGGTTCAGGATCATCATCCTTACTGCAGGAATGAAAAGCAATCATGCTTGCCGTGGCAAGAAGCAGCAAGGCAAGCTTAAACAAATTTTCAACTTTAAATTTTTTCATAATCATGTTGTTTTTGGTTGTTAGTAAAATATTAAATAAAAGGTTAAAAATGAATTGAAAAACTCTGCGCTATCGGGGTTTCATTTGTTTGCATGTCAAAGAAACAGCCAATGTAATGCTTAACAAAAAATTAAACTACAACATGGTTTCAACAAGAGCGCAAAATAATACATCTTGGCTACATCAAAATATTTGTAAATAACTGATATAAAAGAAGAAAAGTTTCGAAAAAGTATACTTAATGATTTCTCACAAAAAATTTTGACAGAAGAAAAAAACAAAAAAGTTTGATGGATTGAATTAAAAAGACATAAAAAATTCCGTCAGGTTCACCTCGTGGTCAAGGCATAATTTTTTTCTAAGCCGGTACCGGCTTATTTCAACCCCCCGAATGGAAATATTCATCAGGGGGGCAATTTCCTTGGTAGATAAATTCATGCGCAAATAGGCACACAGCCGCAATTCTTTGGGGGTAAGGAAATTATACTTTTCTTTAACGCGGGTAATAAAGTCCTGGTGCACTTCATCAAAATAACTATCGAACAGTTCCCAGTGCTTTTCGCTTCGTAGTTCTTTATTTACCTTTTTCAGCAGGTTTTGAATATTTTGTTTTTCCGGATTATCCCCGGGTATGTTCTTTAACATCTTGTTGAGGTCGTTCTTTAAAGCAGTCAGGGCCTTGTTTTTCTGGATCAGGTGCATGGTGGCATTGGCCAGTTCTTTGTTCTTGTGTTGCATTTCACTGGCAAGGCTTTCATTGCGCAGTTCCATGATCTCTTTTTCGCTGAGGGCGGTTTGCTCCTTAAAGATTTGTTCTTTGCGGGCCAACCGTTTTTCATGCCTGATTTTTTCCCTTTGCCTGATCCTCAGCACCCTTTTTCTCATATAGTAAACGTTACCGGAAACAATCAACGAAAACACAATAAAATAAAAAACAAATGCCCCCTTTGACCGGTAAATGGGTGGGCTGACGCTGAAATGAAAACTGCTGACTTCACTTTCCATCCCAAAAGGGTTTTTGGCTTTGACCAGGAAAGTGTAATCTCCTTCCCGAAGATTGGTGTATTCTTTAAAATTCAGCGCTTCCCATTCCGACCAGTCTTTGTCGAATCCCCGGAGCTTATAAGAAAAGGTAATGGCGCCGGGGTTTTCATAAATGGGGGTGGTAAAACGGAATACCGCTGAATTTAAGCCAAAAGGAACCTGCTTCAAATCTTGCCGGTTGTTTAAAACCTGATTACTGTATGAATACAGGGCCCGGGTTTCCTGCCTGCCATAAAAGGATATTTCCTGGAAAAATACCTGTTCTGTTGCCTGGTAATTATTGATAAAGGAAGGGTCGTAATGGATCAAACCCTTTTGCGAACCAATAAACACATTGTTGGGATCCAGAATAAAGATGTTTTGAAAAGCAGGCAGTAAAAAGTCGTTTATTCTGAAAAAAGGTGATAAAATATCCCTGAATGTTCCGTCTTCAAGTCTGCGCATAAGCCCCATATAATCATAGGTGTAATACCAGAGGTTCCCGTGGGTGTCCTGGTGTATCTTATCAATGAATGCTTTGTTTTGAAAAAGCTGGCTCAGGACCGGGTCCGGTACAAAGCTGTCATTCTGATGGTTAAAGAAGAATATTCCGTTTTGGGTTGTGATAAACATTTTTCCGTGAATTTCCTGGATGTTGTAAGGCAGATCCTGAGGCAGCCCTGCTTCTGCCCGATAGAACCTGATGTTTTTTACCTCGGAAAAATCATCTGAAATGTCCAGTCTGAACAATCCTTTGTATCCGTGTGAAACCCATAAATGGTTGTTTTGGTCAAGAAACAGGCTACGGCTTGATTCGCTGAAGCCCCTTACTTCATCTGAAAAGTACCAGTTGTTTCCTCTTTTTTGCAGCCTTGCCAATCCGGAGAAGGTGCCGGCAATGGCCAGGTTTTGATACCGGGGTAATTTTAAAAATGACCAGACTCCCCGGATATCGGAGATTTGCCGGGCGCTAAACCCGTCAATTTGAAACGCTCCCTGGTTATGTCCGCAAAGCAATATGCCATCGATGACCTCCAGGCTCCAAACCTGCCCTTCGGTTCCTTTTATGAGCCGGAAAGCCCGGGAGGCAGCCTGGCTGTTCCTGAGATTTTCCACCTGGATGCCAAAAAGTCCCTGGTTGGTGCCCACATATAAAATGCCATTATGTTTTATGGTTGCGTATGCACTTTCAATATTGTAATTGTGGTTAAGGATGGATAGAGGCGAGCGGACCTCAATATAATCAATCCCATTGTCAAGGGCCATCCATAAGTTATTTCGCTTATCTTCAAATAAGGCCAGCACCGTATTGTTTTGCAGCCCCTTTGCCCTGTTCAGGTGTTGCACCAGGTTTCCGTCAGGGTCGGTAATGAATACCCCGTTGCTAATGGTTCCGATGGCAATGTGCTTATCGGTAAGCTTCACCCCCGAATACGTATTGTATTGAATCAGTTGAGTGTTAATCGGGCTTTTCCAGGGGCTTAGCTCCCCCTTTTGCATGACAAAAAGGCCATTGTTGGAGGTGCCGATCAGTATCCCGTTACTCAGGTGTGGCAAAATAAAGGTTATTTCATTTTGCAAAAAAACCGGATGGTCCGAAATCAGGGACAAACTATCTCCTTCCAGAATCATTAATCCCCGATCCCTTTCAACAATGTAGAAGGTTCCATCTACATGGTGCATAAAACCAAACTCATCTCCGGGAACCAGTACTTCAACTTTATCGTCTTCAAAAATGAATATATAAGAAAACGATTGAAAAATAAGCCTTTCATGATTATCCCGGTATATTTTCCATATTTCGTCAAAGTTGGCATATTCCGGAGGTATAAGATGGTTTAATGAATTCCATTCAAGCTGTCCTTTTTCATTGGGTGCCAGAAAACCGATTTCCTCAAAAGCCCCTGCAAAGATGGTGTCGCCTAAAGCCAAAACTGACCGCACAATGGAATTGTTGGGCATGGGGTAAGTATTCCAGCCCGTTCCATCGTACTCCAGAATGCCGTCGTTGTTGCCGAAATACATAAAGCCCCGGCTGCTCTGTGTTACAGACCAGTTTTGGGTGCTGGCGTTATAAATGTTCCGGGGATAGTTTTCAATGGATGGCAGGCCAATATCCTTGATCTGGCTGTTCCCGGAGAAACATAGGAAACCCAGGGATAAAAAGAATAAATATTTTCTTATGGTTTTAATCATCAGGGTAATAACGGTAAAATTTAAGGTTCTGGTATTATCTGCAAAGAATCCTTCCGGAAAAAATGCTGGTTTGTGGTTTTAATAATTAATCAGTTAAATGGTTTAGCCAATCCTTTGTTCCATCGTATTTTGCGGGTGAACCTTGCATTGCATTACCTGAGTACCGGTTTTTTATTTGTTAAAGATAAATATTTTCAGCATATCCTGTTTTTTTGTAGGATGAGATTTTATTTTTGTTCCGAAACTCAAATTCTGGAGGGCTGGAAATATCCGGGAAAATGCAACCATGCGGGATTGACGGATGACAGAACAAAAAAACCGGAATTATCAAACTGCAGTGAACCCCGGAACTTCCCGCTAAAACCTTTTCCGGTATCCTGCAAAAAATATGGTCTTTACTCTATTTATCAAGGCATCAACAAAAAAATTACCCCTGTATAAAAAATTATGCAAAAAGCAGAAAAAATATAATTTTATTTCGACAAAACACTTAAAATACTGGAAATACAAGCCGGAAATTAATATTTTTTTATGAAATAAATAATTCTTGGTTATATTTGAAGCAAAATAAAGACCGGGAAAATGAAAAGGAGCAAGGATCTTTACTGCATTGTTTTCTGTTTTTTTATCCTTTATTGCTTGGCAGGATCCAAAGCGGTCTGCTCAGTTCATTCCCCGGATGAGCTGATGGAAAAGATTGATTCTTTGGAACAATTACTTCTTTATGATGAAGCCTGTATTTTAACACATGATTTTCTGGAAAAATATGCATATGATGATAACACTGATCCATTATTGCTTTCCAGGGCTTATCTGAAGAAAAGTTTTTGTACAGGAGATAAGGGACAAACCCTGGAAAGTATAGCATTACTGGAAAAAGGACTGGATATTGCTCTGCAAATTAATGATTCAACTCTTCTGTCGGTAGGCTACCGCGAACTGGGCTACTGGTTCGCAATCGCAGGAAATTATCAGCAGGGGCTTGAAGCTTACACCACAGCGCTTGAAATAGACACCAAACTTAATGCATACGAAAATATAGCCATCAGCCTGAATGCCATAGCGAAAATTCATGAATTGTGGGAACAATATGATAAAGCCCTGGGTTTTTATTTTCAGTCACTTGCAATCGCAAAAAAACTGAACAACGCTGATCAGATAGCCGTAAGAAAGGCCGGTATAGCATCTGCCTACAAATCAACGCAAAATTTTGACCTGGCCCTTGATTATCTTGAAAGATCCCTGGCCATTGAAACTGAGCTGAACAATGAAGTGCGCATGGGCTACAGGATGGACCAAATGGGCGAAATCTATACAATACTGGGAGATTTTGAAAAAGCCGAAGAGAAGTTGCTGCCGGCCCTGGAAATTTTCCGGAATAACAGAATTCTTATATCTGAGAGCATTGTTCTTAATCACATCGGATTCAACTACATGAAGAAAAATGATTATGCAAATGCCTTTGATCGCTATACTGAAAGCCTTGCAATAGCTGAACAGACGGGCTTCAACAACATGAAGCAGAAAAACCTGAAGGAGCTGTCGTTGCTTATGCAGAAAAAAAACAATTACTTCGAAGCCCTGGAATATTACAAACGGTTTGTTGCCCTCAGAGATTCAGCTTTTACCGAAAAAGCCCGCCGGCAGCTGCTCGACTTTCAGGTGAAATACGAAAGTGAGCAAAAAGAAAAAGAACTGGCCATTATGAATCAGAAAAGGCTGGAAGACCAGCTAAAATTAAATCAGGCCCGGCAGCAGCGCATCCTGATGTTCGGGATTGTTGCCGTTTTGCTGATTTTGCTTGGTGCATTGTACAGCAGGTTTCAGATTAAAAAGCGTGCACAGCTGAAACTTTCCGCCGCAAACAATCAGCTCAATATCCTGAATCAAACCAAAAACAAGTTTTTTACCATTCTTGCCCACGACCTGAAAAACCCCATATATGCCTTCCGTAACATTTCAACGGCCTTACATGAGAGTTACAATGAAATCAGCCCTGAAGACGGGCAAAACTGCACCTTTGAATTGAAAAACACCTCGGATAAACTTTGCTCCTTCCTTGATGAATTGTTAAAATGGGCTGCTTCGCTTACCGGACGACTGAATCCAAAACCTGAAGCCATAGTAATGAACTCCCTTCTCGGTGAAATTGCCGAGCTTTATAAACCCATGGCAAATAGCAAAAATATCAGCTTCACACTAGAGGTGCCCGACGATCATTATGCATTGGGCGATCGCAACATGATGCATACTGTTTTTCGCAATATCATTTCCAATGCCATTAAATTTACACCTGAAAACGGATGGGTTAAGGTTGAAAGCAAAATGAACAACCAAAACCTTGAAGTAAAAATTTCGGACAGCGGAATCGGGATTTCAGAAGAAAATATTGAGAAGCTCTTTCATATGGCCAATGATCCTTCTAAAATTGGTAACAGCAAAGACAAAGGGGTGGGGTTTGGTCTTTTTCTCTGCAAAGAATTTATGGATAAAAATAAGGGCAGAATATGGGTGGAAAGTCAGCTAGGCAAAGGCTCGGTATTTTATATTGAATTGCCTTTAAGTCAGGAAAACTAAAACAACAAGCATGGCCAATACAACAAAACTGATCATTGTTGATGACCACAAAATCGTTAGAGACGGCATCAGAGCTATGCTCATGTGCCAGAAGTCATTTTCGGTGGTTGCCGATGTAGCCTCTGGCAGGGAGCTTTTTGAAATTATTGATGCACACAAACCCGATATTGTAATACTTGATATAGCTATGCCCGAAATGAACGGCGTAGAAGTTACCCGCAAACTAAGCCGGGATTACCCCGGGATAAGCGTGCTGATTTTAACCGCCAATTCTGACGAAGAATGGATTGTGTCGGCTGTAAAGGCGGGCGCTAAAGGATTTCTGCCCAAAGAATGCGCCAGGGAAGAATTCCTTAAAGCCCTGAATTATATTACCAAAGGAGAAAACTATTATGGAGAATCTATTGCCGCAATTATTTACCGGAGCTATGTTTCTCTTCTGAAAAAAGCAGAAACCGCGAAAAAAACAGAAGAGCTTTCTGAACGCGAGCTGGAGGTCCTGAAAGCCTTTTCTGACGGACTTAGTTTTAAGGAAATTGCTGATAAGCTTTGTATTTCTTCCCGAACCGTGGAAACACACAAAAACAACATTCTCAGTAAGCTTCAACTGAGAAACACCGTTGATATGGTAAAGTACGCCATCAAAAATGAGATCATTACGCTGTAATGATTTTTGAATCACCCGCCTCAGCATGTTTTAACCATTGCCCCCTGATGATGTAACCCCTGATTTTAATCGCCTTCCGTAATATTTCCTGGACACCTTTGCCGGGACTTTTCCCTATCGGTTTTTCAGGAAATTTCCGGATTGATTCGCCCCTGTGTTCGTACATACCTTTGTGGGGTATAAGAAAAGATTCGTCTGCAAAATCCCTTTACCTGTCTATGCAAATCTTTTGGTTTTTGCAAAATGCTTACGGGATTATTTAACAGAGAACGGACCTGATTGACATGAAACCCCAGCTCCAATGAAAAACGGCGACTTTTATTCTGAAAAAAACTCCATCCGTTGTATGATTCAGCATGCAGAAATGTTTTGTATGCGGGGAAAGCTGGTAAAAGCGGCCAGAATCCTTGAAAAAGCGAAGGCCCTGATACTGATGGGAATGGAGATCAGGCCGGGGGATACAACATTGGATTTGCTGAAAACCAGACACGAAAAATGCTGGAACAAAATCATTGAATCCATGGCAAAAAACATTCAGTCGGATTGCATTTAACAAACCGGCATCAGGTGAAAAATTCCCTGATTGCCTGTAACTGATGTTTGTAATGTAGTTAAAAAAACAAATAATAAACCAATGAAACCCCGGATCTCGCTGATGAAACTCCTCTGTAGAACTCTGTGAAACCTCTGCGGAACTCTGTGTTACAAAAATATTACACAGAGACCCTACAGAAAAAACACAGAGGAACACAGAGAACTTACAGGAAAAAATCCATGATTGACATTAAACATACAGGAGGATGATCGTTTGGTAAGCGAAAGGTTATACAGCTTAAAGATAAAACCATGAACCTTGCTGATGAAACTCCTCTGTGGAACTCTGTGAAACCTCT
>SKVW01000065.1 GCA_007129255.1 Bacteroidales bacterium | reverse complement strand
TGGGTGACATTAACAGTGTAATGGGTGCCGTTCACCACTACCATGGCATATTGCATGAGATGACCTGGCTGCTTACCGAAGAGGGAGGTCCCCACAACGTGGTGAAACTCTGGGTACTTGGCCTGGATGAAGACGGCCTTCCCGACAGAAACCAGGTTCTTTTTACTGCTGAAAACGTGGACAATGAAGACAATGAGTGGAACACATATGAGTTCAGCGAACCCGTAGAAGCTCCCGATGGTTTCTTTATTGGTGTCAGTTTTAACGGCTTCCTTGGGCTGGCCCTGGATGACGGAGAAGGAGAACCCTGGGAGTTTATTCCCGGCACCCACTATGGCGTTTATAATATTGAAAGCACGGAGTACGACTTTGTGGAAATTTCTGAATGGGATGTTGAAAAAAACTTCCTGCTAAGAGCCTATGGCGACAACCTGGGCACAGTGGATTACGGAAAATACCATGCACAGCAGAGCAGGTACGGCCCCGAAGCCACCACAGGGAACTTGCAGCCGCAACCCTTCTATGCAGGAGAACCGGAAACTTCATCCAGCAAGGTAAATAAAGCATTTACCGGCTTTAACGTTTACCTGGATGACATGGATAACCCTGTGGCGGAAAACATCACTGAAGAGGAATACCTTTTTGAAGAGCTTCCTGAAGGAGAATATACCGCCGGGGTACAGGCCGTTTATACAACCGGTGAATCTGAGATCTCCACAATTGACTTTATCATTGAGGAAGGCTTCGTGAATACCTTCTCTCTTTCATTCGAGGTTTCGGATGAGGAGGGAGAAGAAATTGCCAATGCAACTGTAACCCTTGACGGACAGGAAGCCAGCCCGGGCGAATATTTTTTCGGCGATCTTGAACCCGGAACTTATGATTACTCGGTAAGCAAAGATGGTTATCATGAGGTTTCGGACCAGGTAACCATTGTGGATGAAGATATCATTGTTCAGGTAACGTTGATTGAAGATGATGTTTCAGTTCCAGGAATTTCCCAGGCCGGACTCAACATTTATCCCAACCCGGCCAGCAGCAGGCTTACAATTGCATCTGCTGAAGCGATACAGGAAATCCGTATGATCGATGTTCTTGGGCAGATTGTTTATGCTGCTGAACCTGAAACCGAACATTATGAACTGAACGTATCCGCCTTTAAAGCCGGGATTTATTTTATTCAGTTAATTACTGAAGAAGGACAAACCACAGAAAGACTGCAAATTTCCAGGTAGGCTTTGAGTGAAAACAGAAAATCAAAAAGGAAGGCATTCGGGCCTTCTTTTTTATTTATAAAATTCAGGAAGTATTATTCACCGGAAGAGTTATTTCCCAGGTCATTGGTTTCCGTGATAAGACCATGGTGGATGGCATATTTAATCAAACCGACAATGCTTTTCGTTTTGGTTTTTGAGAAAATATTCCGCCGGTGGGTTTCCACAGTACGTTCACTTATAAACAGCTTGTTGGCAATCTGCTCATTGGTGAACTCTTTGGCAACCAGGGAAAGAATTTCTTTTTCCCGGGGGGTAAGCTTCACCTTTTCCTGTTTGCCGGCTTGCATCTCAGTTTCCGATTTGTAAAGGTTGTCCATCATCATGCCCTGGATGTCCCGGCCAAGATATTTCTCTTTTCGGGCCACCGTGCGAATGGCATCCAGTACCTCGTTCATATTGGCGCGTTTCAGCAAAAAACCGGTAGCACCGGCTTCCACCATCTTTTTTACCATTTCAAGCTCCTCATGCATGGTAAGGGCCAATACCTGTATGGAAGGGTGAAGATTTTTGATCTCCCGGGTAACCTCAATGCCTGATTTCCCGGGCAAATTGATATCGGCCAGCACCACATCCACAGGAAACTCCTCAAGAAAAGCCAGCGCCTCCTCCATGTTGGCCACGCCGCCTGCAAAAACCACATCCTGCTCCCCTTCCAAAATGGATTTTATCCCATCAATCATCAATTGATGATCATCAATCACCAGAACCCTTATAACGTCAATGGTCATCGTTTACAAAATCAAAAAAATCCAACCAAAAACCTGTCTTCATCGTAGTCTCTTTTGGCTAAATTAACAAAAAATACGTAGTGGCACTGATTAATTTCATTGACAAATACCCAATAGCCCGGATTGCGCACTATGTTTGGTTTCACTATGTTTGCAACAATTCTCTTTCCAAACAAAAAGAGATTGTTAAAAAGTACCATGGCGGGTTGCAAACCAAATTTTATTTGGTTCATTGATGTTCTTTGAAATTTGACAGGTTGGGCAATTAATTTTCAGGACTCTTTCTGCGGATTTTTGTTTGGGAATTCTGAAAATAACTCCCGGAGTTTTCCTTGATTTGCAGTCAGAGTCATTTTTTCAAGTGTTGTTTTGTTTTACTTGAGATCCTTTAAAGAACAAAAGGTTTTGTTTTGGAATCAACCTTTTTCTGATCAAAACCATTATGAACCGGTTTCCATAGCTGTTTTGTTTTGGTTTTGCAACCCCCATGATACTTTTTTTGCCCCTCACCAGCAAAGTGTAAAAAATTATTTCCGTTGATGGATTTAAGGTTTTGCATGCCCTGTTTGTTATTTTCCACCGGAAAAACCCCCACAATTTATCAAACAAAAAAGCCAGCTGGTCAGCAGGCTATGGGTAAAGCAAATTACTTTGGGAAAACGGTTGCTGATGGTATTGATTTAACCTGAAAAACTTTTGTGAAATATCCCTGTAGAATCATGTGAACAATGGCAAAGTTTCCAGAAAATTCTTAGCAGGGGTTAACAGAAAAATACATATTTCTTTTTATTTTAAATTAACGTATAAACCATCCATTAAAATGAAAAAAGCAATTTACAGTTTCGTTTTTATTTTCGTTTTATCATTTTTTCCAAACAATGTTTTTTCTCAGCCGGAAGTAACCCCTGCCCTGGCAGACCTGCTGAGTGAAAAAGCAGAGGATGATTTTTTCTCATTGAATATTCGCCTGGAAGCACAATATGATCAGAACTTGCTTTTCCTGGAAAGCAGAAAAAAACCTAACCGGGAAATAAGGCGGGAGTTTGTCATGAATGAGCTCAGAGAGTTCAGCCAAAAAAACCAGGCAGGATTACTTGCCTTTCTTGAAGACAAAAAAAAGAAAGGCATGGTAAAAGACATAACCCCTTATTGGATTGCCAACGTGGTAAATGCGAAGGTCAAACCCGAAGTTGTCAATAAGTTGATGGCACGCAAGGATCTGGCGCGCCTGGATTATAACCAGGAGCGGATGGTACTGATGAGCAGCCCGGAGCCGGACCTGAACCCGGTTGCTGAAACAGACAAAACCACAAGCCCCAATCTGGCCTGGAATATTACAAGAATCAACGCCGATCAGGCGTGGGGTGAAGGATACACCGGAGAGGATATTGTAGTGGCCGTATTGGATACCGGGGTTAATTATAACCACCTTGATTTGCAGGACAATATGTGGACCCATCCCGATTACCCCAACCATGGTTACAACTTTGTTAACAACAACGACAACACCATGGATTATTCCGGGCATGGAACCCACTGTGCCGGCACGGTAGCAGGAAACGGCGCAGCCGGCACTGCTACAGGTATTGCACCCGACGCAAAGATCATGGCCCTGGCAGTTCTTTCTTCCACCGGAAGTGGTACGGAAGCTGGCGTTTGGTCTGCCATTCAGTTTGCCGTTGACAACGGGGCCCATATTATGAGCCTTTCCTTAGGGTGGAAGCATGCCTGGAACCCCGACCGAACCACCTGGAGAACCACTATGAACAACGCTTTAAGCGCAGGACTCGTTGCTGCGGTGGCAGCCGGAAATGAGGGGAATTCCTGGTCTGACACTCCCCCAAGTGAAGTCCGCACCCCCGGTGACGTTCCTCCTCCCTGGCTGCATCCTGACCAAACCCTTACCGGGGGGACCTCTGCAGTGGTTTCTGTTGGTTCAACTACCAGTACCGACAATCTTTCCGGTTTTTCCAGCAAAGGACCTGTTACCTGGCAAAATGTTGCCCCTTTTAGCGATTATGAATATAATCCCGAAATGGGCCTGATACGACCAGATGTAGTGGCCCCGGGTTCCAATATCCTATCCCTGACCCATAACCATAACTCGGGTTATACCACCATGAGTGGTACCTCCATGGCTACTCCTGCCGTAGCAGGGGTCATGGCCCTGATGCTTTCCAAAAACCCCGAGCTTACACCGGAAGAGATTACCCAGGTATTGGAAGAATCCGCCCTGGAGCTGTCCACAAACAAAAGCAATCAGTATGGCAGCGGAAGGGTGGACGCCCTGGAAGCCGTGATGCAAACCTCTTTTGGAGGTGTTGCTTACACCGGTCATGAACTGGACGATAGCCAGGGAAATAACGACGGGAAAATAAATCCTGGTGAATTCATTAAAATGCATGTTACTTTCGAAAATCCCTCAGAAGATCCCTACGAAAATGTCCAGGCAGCCCTTACCACCACTTCACCCTATATTACCCTTGTAGACAGTATGGCGGCGCTTGGTACTTTTCAACCGGGAGACACCCTGGCTTTTGAAGAAATTTTTTCCTTTGAGGTTTCCGATATCATTCCCGGTAATCATGAAATTAACTTTACCCTCTCCACTTTTGAAGAAAATGAACCCGGGGAAGACTGGAGAAGCAACTTCTCCGAAACGGCCTACGCACCTGCCCTGGAAATTGCAGGCTACCAGATACTGGATGGGGAACAGGGCAACAACAATGGCAGGCTTGAACCGGGAGAAACCGCAACCCTCCGGTTTAAAATTGAAAACCACGGCCAACTGAATTCAGATTTACTGAACCTGCTGTTGGAAGCCATTCATCCTTTCATCCTCATTGAAAACCCCCATATGCAGCATGATGCCATTGAAGCCGGTGGCAGCATCCATGCAGACTATACCGTTACCGCCCATGAAAACATCAACTCCGGCACCACTGCAGGTTTCAGCAAACAGCTCACCGCCGGGGCTTACGAGCTGGAGTTGTCCTTTGAAGAAAAAATCGGGGCCATTGTGGAAGATTGGGAATCCGGAGATTTTGAACAGTTTGACTGGAGCTTCTCCGGAGATGAAGACTGGATCATCGATGAAGACGAATCTTACCAGGGCACCTATTCAGTTCGCAGCGGAACCATTTCACACAATCAAAATTCAGAACTCCTCGTGGTGTACGAAGTATCTTCACAGGATTCCATTTCCTTTTACCGTAAAGTTTCTTCGGAAAGCAACTATGACTGGCTGGAGTTTTATATTGATGAGGAAAGAGTTGGCCGCTGGTCGGGCGAAAAAAGCTGGGAAAGGGTCGTTTTCCCGGTTGAAGAGGGCCTGAGAACCTTCCGCTGGGTTTATGAAAAAGATGCTTCAGTTAGCCAGGGTGAAGATGCCGGCTGGATTGACGAGATTGAACTGCCTGCCAAAACGGTTACTTCGGCATTTGCCGGTTTTGATGCAGAAGAATGCAACAATACTCCTTTCTTTGCCAATGGTTATGCCACAATGTACGACAACCTGCAGTGGGCTACCAGTGGTGACGGTAGTTTCGAAAACCCTGAAGAAATGACAACCTATTATTTCCCCGGCCCCGAAGATATTAACTCAGGATCGGTAAACCTCAGCCTGGAGGCTTCATTTGAAGAGGAAGAACCGGTTTCACAAGAAATGGAGCTTAGCTTCCTGCCCACACCGGAAGTGGACCTGGGCGGAGATGCAATGGTTTGTTTCGGTGAAACCCTGGAACTGGATGCCGGTCAGGGAAATTTTTATTATTCCTGGTTTGATGGTTCCGAAAACCAGTTTTACCTTATTGATCCTGAAAATTTTGAGGAAAATGAAATAGTAATATGGGTAGAGGTCTTTCATCAGGAAAACGGTTGTGCCGATACCGATACCATTCATGTGGTATTTGAAGATTGTACCTATGTTTCAGAAATAAACCCCGAAAGGTTCCTGGAGGTTTATCCCAACCCGGCCCGGGAAAGAGTAACCGTTTCGTTTTTCAATCCGGGCGCCGGAGAAAGCTCTATTTCCCTGATCAATCAAAGCGGACAATTAGTGAAAACCATGAGCCATGAGGATGCCAGGGGGTGGACAACCCTTGAGGTGGAGTTGTCAGGCCTGAATCCGGGCGTTTACTTCATCCGTATTGAAAACACCAAGGGGCAGGCAACCCGTAAACTCCTGGTTCAATAAGTTCATTTTTTAAACGGAAATACTTTAAAAGGCTGCTGTTTTTGAACAGCAGCCTTTTTTGGTTTTTCCGGGAAGAATTATTATTAAATTTTTCAAACGTTTGTTTTACAACAAGATAGATTTCACCCAACCCTATCCGGAAATTATGGGTTCCGTGCTGCCACTTAGATCAATACAGTCTTAAATACCCAATGACCCGTATTGAGTTTAAAGGCAACAATGCTTAAATTTGGAAATGTCAATGGAATCCCCTTTTTCTTTTGACCAGAATTGTCTCTTAAAAATAAATAAACTTTCTAACCCCAAAAAATCTGTTATTATGAAGAAAAACTTACACAGATATTTTTCAACCCTTTTAATACTGATCTTCCTTCCTGGATCAGGTATGCTGCTTTACGGTCAAGGGCAGACCACACAGAGCCCGGAAGGAGAGAAAGTTATGCTGGCCCCATATTTCCAGGATTTTAACTCGGTAAGCACCCCCGACTTGCCTGACGGTTGGCATAAAATCGTTGACAATCCCGATTACCCCCAGGCAGCGGTTGGAACCACCACTTCCTTTGGGCCTTTTTCTCCTCCAAACCATGCCAGGCTGTTGTCCAACGATTATGAAGATGCAGACATCCTGCTGATCACCCCCGAGGTGACGGATTATGACAACAAGCGCATTCGGTTCCGGGTAAAGATCAGCCATAGTACCAGCAAGCCCGATCTGATCATCGGCACCATGACCGATCCCTCAGATGCTTCCACCTTTACTGCTTTTACTACTATTCCGGAAGATACACTTACCAGCAGTTACCAGTTGTTTACCATTGAATTTGATGACACGGTTAACGACAATACCCACATTGCATTCAAACATGGAGCAACCCCAAGCGGCAACCGCAACATCTTTATCGACAACTTTGCCTTTGAGGATATCCCCACCGGACCGGTACTTGCCGTTATGCCCGATAGCTGGGATTTTGGAAAGATTGTATTTGGAGAAACCGGCAACCCGAGAGAGTTTATCATTAAAAATACCGGAATCGGGGTATTGAGTATTTCTCCGGGAGACATCAGTATTACCGGACCCGATGCCGATCGCTTCATCCTGGAAAACCTTACCGAAACCGTCAATCTGGAAGAATTTGAAACAGCCTCTATCAACGTAACTTTTTCCCCGGAAAATATCGGTTTTAAAGAAGCCACCCTGCAGGTGGATGACCTTCTTGTGCCTCTTTCGGGTGAAGGCATTGATCCCACCATTACAGAAATACCCCATGAACAGGACTTCTCACAGTTCTCTCCTCCGGATCTGGGTTTTGGCTGGAGTAAAATTGTCCAAACCACTTCAACAGGTGGCATAGAATCCATCAGTACCGGGGGACCCAACTCTCCCCCCAACCACATCCGGTTTCAAAACATGATTGATGCCGGGGCACAACTGATCCTGATCAGTCCGGAAATTGCCCTTAACCTTTCGGACCTCAGGGTAAGGTTCTACTCCAAGGCCCTTTCAGGAGACAATAACGCCATTGAGGTTGGTACCATTACCAACCCGGACAATATTGCCACCTACACCTCCCTGGAAACTTTTACAGTAACCACCTCTTACCAGGAATTTACCTATTCTTTTGCAGACTATGAAGGGGAGGATACTTATATTGCCTTTAAAGCCGCCCTGCCGGACATTATCAACACCATTTATTTTGACGATTTTGTGCTGGAAGCCATCCCCGAAGTACCCATCATGCAAGTGTCCCCCACCACTTATGATTTCGGGCAAATCCAGACGGGTACCGCTTCAGTGGAACAAGAGTTTACCATTTCCAACCAGGGTGAGGGCTTGCTGGTAATAGGTCCTGATGACATTGCCATTTCAGGTACCCATGCTGCCGAGTTTGAACTCAACAACCTTACCGAAACCGTTGAGCTGGCCGCAGGGGAAAGCGCAGTAATCGGGGTAACCTTTTCACCGGATACTGAAGGAGATAAAATCGCTACCCTGGAAGTTGACGATTTCGATGTGCCCCTTCTCGGAGAGGGCATAGATGCAACCATTACCGAATTTCCCTACATTGAGGATTTTTCGGGAGTGGATTCCGGAACCATCCCCTTTGGATGGATCAGGGACGTAACCAACTGGAGGGTTACCAATACGGATTATGCAGGCGGAGAAGCCCCGGAACTGCGCTTTATGTGGAGCCCTGTCATTGAGGGAGAATTTTACATCAAAACTCCCCTGATCAATACTTCCGGCTTTGATCAAATGTGGTTTTCTTTCAAACATTTCAACAACAACTTTGCTGATCCCGGCCCTTATACACTCAGGCTGGTGACCATTGACGGAGATGAGGAAAACATCATCCATGAGTGGGTTGATCCTTCCAACATTCCCCAGGAAGAATTCTGGACCATCCTGAATGAAGACGATCATGGCATTGGCTCCGAAGAACT
>SKVW01000125.1 GCA_007129255.1 Bacteroidales bacterium | reverse complement strand
TGGACAAGTTTGTTGTGCATCACAATACCGACTTTGGGATGGACCGGCAAAAGATCCCCGGCGACGGAATGGTTACGGGTTACGGAAAAATTGACGGCAGGCTGGTTTATGTATTTGCCCAGGATTTTACCGTTTTCGGGGGGTCGTTGGGCCGGGCCAACGCCGACAAAGTGATCAAGGTCATGGAGTTGGCTGTAAAGATGGGTGCCCCCCTGATCGGCCTTAATGACAGCGGAGGAGCCCGCATACAGGAAGGAGTGGAAAGCCTGGCGGGATATGGCGATATCTTTTTTCGCAATGTGCAGGCCAGTGGCGTGGTACCACAAATTTCGGCCATTTTAGGGCCTTGTGCCGGTGGGGCCGTTTATTCACCCGCCATTACTGATTTTATTTTCATGACCAGGGAAACCAGTTACATGTTTGTGACCGGACCCGATGTAATCAAAACTGTTACCCATGAAGAAGTAACCAAGAGGGAGCTTGGCGGGGCCACCACCCACAATACCAAAAGCGGGGTTGCCCACTTCAGGGCGGAAGACGATGAGCAAGCCATGCTCATGATCAGGGAGTTGATGGGATTTCTTCCATCCAACAATATGGAAGACCCGCCGGTGAAACCCTGCACCGACTCAGCACACCGGGAAGATGAAAAACTGCGTGACCTGATCCCGCTTGATCCCAATAAACCTTATGATATGAAGGAGATCATCACCAGCGTGGTGGATGACCATAACTTTTTTGAGGTACAACAGCATTTTGCCCAGAATGTGATCATCGGATTTGGCAGATTAAACGGGAAGCCGGTAGGGGTTGTCGCCAATCAGCCCACCATGCTGGCAGGAGTGCTGGATATCGACGCTTCCGTTAAAGCCGCACGTTTTGTCAGGTTTTGCGATGCCTTTAACATCCCGCTGGTAACTTTTGTGGACGTGCCGGGGTTTTTGCCGGGGGTATCGCAGGAATTTGGAGGCATCATCAAACATGGAGCGAAACTGTTGTATGCTTACGCCGAAGCCACCGTGCCAAAGATAACGGTCATCACCCGCAAAGCATATGGGGGGGCCTATTGTGTCATGTCAAGCAAACACCTGGGCGGTGACATAAACTACAGCTACCCCATGGGTGAAATTGCCGTAATGGGACCCGATGGGGCGGTAAATATCCTTTACCGCAATAAATTCAATGATGAAGAAAAGGCCAAAGCTGTGCAAGATTACCGGGAACTTTTCTGCACTCCCTATAAAGCGGCCGGCCTGGGATACCTGGACGAGGTGATACATCCCCGCCAAACCAGGCTGAAACTTATACAGGCTTTGGAAATGACCGAAAACAAACGGCAAAACGCACCCCCAAAAAAACACGGAAATATTCCACTATAAGGATCCTGAAAAAAAAGGCTGTTTTGGAAATCCAAAACAGCCTTTTAACAAAACTAAACTGCAATTTGGCAAATGTATGTTGTTGCTTTGGTAAGCCGGAATTTTAAAACTTAATTACCAGGTTGCCGGAGCAATTCCAGCATTCGGTTTCAAAGCGGGCAATCACCGTGTTGGTTCCGTTCAGTTCTTTGATCAGGTTGCTGAAAGAAACCCTTAAGCGCACCGGAACCCCGGTTTTCACCTGCCCGAAGCAGTCGAGGTTAAGCTTGCGTCCCCAAATGGGTACCTCTTTCTTTTCCGCGCCAAGATGCTCCAACAGGGTGACGATCACCGCATCCCCAAAAATACGAATGGCAAAAGGCATGGAAATAAAATCCACCTTTGATTCGGTCATTACATCTATTTCATAGGTCCTTTCGCCGATCTTTGTCATGCCAAGGTATTCAAACTCATCCTGGCAGGCCAGTTTTTTCAGGTAACCGCTGCTTAAGCTTTCAATTTTTTGTTTCGGAATAACCCTTTCCTCCCCTTCTTCGGTTTGCTGGCGCAACCCGTAAAAATAGTTGGTAAGGAAAATGTTATCATACCTTCCTTCTGAATTCATGCGTTTCTGAAAACCGTCTTCATCCATCAGCACCCATGCAGGGGCAAGGCGGCCATTGAAGCGGTTAGACAGGGAAAAAGTATATGCTCCGGCGTGGGTGATCAGTAAAGGATCACCAATCTCAATGCCGCCGGCATCGGTTTCCTGCATCAACACGTCACCGGCAAAACACAAAGGACCGGCAATGGCGTCTGTTCCTCCCTTCGGAAGGGGTTTGCTATCGGGCCCAAGAATGCGGTGGGGCCAGCGAAGCAAGGTTACTTTGGCCAGCTGATCGGTCCCCACATTGGTCACGATCCAGCGGCGATTCCGGGAATGCTTTATGGACTCAACCGTTACCAGCAAGGATACTGCATTGCCCACAATGGCATGACCGGGCTCAACATAATACTTGTAACCCTTCTGCCTGAGGGGATTCATTTGTTCTACCCAGTATTCCAATGAGGGAAACTCATCCCCTTCCATAAATGGAATCCCCAGGCCGCCTCCTACGTCAAGGTCTTTCACCGGATGCCCAATGGCATTCAAATCCTGGGCCAGGGCATGCATGCCCGCCATGGAGTTGTGAAAGCTCAGCAGGTTGTCCATCATGGTTCCCACATGCACATGCAAGCCGGAAACAGGCATTTTCAGACCTTTGACAAAATTCACCATCTCCTCTGCAGGAATGCCAAATTTGGACGATGCGGAGGCATGCGACATCAGCTCCTGGTTCTCATTTTCCTTTTCGTATTTTATTTTCACGTTGGGATTTACCCTCAACCACAATTTACCCGGAAACTGCCTTCCTTTCAAACGGTCCTGAACTTCCAGCACGGCATCGGGGTCGTCCATTACTACGATGGCTCCTTTTTGCAAAAGGTTGGTGCTCAGGCAAACATCCTGTACAGGCCCATTATAGGCAATGCGCTCGTATGGAATTCCCGCAAATAAAGCCAAATCCACTTCATTGCGATTGGCACAATCAGCACCTACACCTAGTTCAGCCAATACTTCCAGAATAGCCAAAGACGGATTGGTTTTTACCGGAAACAAAATCCGTGCGTTGGAACGGGTAAACGCAGCGTAATTATTTACATTTTGCGTTAATTGTTTTTTGGATACAATCCAGAAGGGCGACCCAAATTCGGCATACAATTCCCGAATTGACAACCGGGTAGTCCAGGATTCCAGTGAGGCGATCTTTTTTTTCACGTCTGTTTCCATCAAATTGGTGTTTGATTCCTGAATAAATGATCGTTAAAGCAGACCTGAGATAACCTTGTTGACCCGGGGTTTAAACCCGGGCCGAAAGTTTTTTTACTGCCTGAAGCTTTTTCTTTTTTGCGCATCCCACATGAGCATATCAGAAAAAGAAGCATCAATTCGGCAATAACCAATGGCTATCTGCCAGTTAATTCCAAAAAAAATAAGATTTCCCGCTTTTTCCTGCAATCATGCAGGAGGATCATTGTTGTTTCTTTATTGTTTCTGCTGATTTTTACGCAGGAATCCTATATAAGGTTTCTTTATTTAAAACTTAAACAGGAAAAAAATTAATTTTATTCTATATTAAACGGTAAAAAAGGAACCTTTTAACTGATAGAAAAATTTTCCCTTCACACCACCCTTAAACCCGCTTAACTATTTTCAAAAAGGGAAACATTCTTTAAACAGGAAAATTCTTTGGTTATTTATGCTCTTTTTTATTATATGTTTATAGCACCATCCTTCAAACCCTGCATAAATAAAGGGGTTTTCCTGTGTATTGCATCACAATGATAAGTAATTTCCCTTAAGAATAAAAAACTTTTTAACTTTTTTTTGCATTTATAAAAACTGAACAAGGGCATATCGATATAAAATCCAACTTCCGGTATAGATTTTTTTTTATTTTTGCAGACATTAAAGCAATGGCCTGAACACAAAAAATAAGTGTTTTTAAGTTGTTTAAAGGCCGGGCAGGATAATTGTTTCGGGAAAATATAAATTGGGGCGTTAGCTCAGTTGGTTTAGAGCGCATGCTTGACAGGCATGAGGTCGCTGGTTCGATTCCAGCACGTCCCACAATAGCCAAAAAAACCTTCATCCAGGTTATGCTTATACAGCAAGGTGTTTGAAATGGTTTTTCTTTTTCGTAACTTAGTGTAAGGACAAAATAATTTTCCCCTATGGGGCTTTTAAGGACTTTTCCCATCCACTCTGGCCTCCTTTTAATTAAATGGGGCTGTATTTAAAAGAAAAATTTTGACTTTTATGAATGACCGAATAAATAGTGTAATTACCGGGACGGGTAGTTACGTTCCCTCCGAGCGAATCATGAATGAGGATTTCCTCACCCGTGAATTTTTTGAAACCTACGACAAAAAGCTCGAAAGGCCAAACCGTGAGATTATTGATAAATTCCTGGAAATTACGACCATTGCCGAAAGAAGGTATGTCCCTGATGACCTGGTCACTTCGGACATTGCCTTTTTTGCTGCCCGGGATGCCATTGAAACGGCAGGCATTTACAAAGAAGAGCTGGATCATATTATTGTTGCCCATAACTTTGGCGATGTGAGGGCAGAGAACAAACGATCGGATTTTGTTCCCAGCCTTGCAGCAAGGGTAAAACGCCAGCTTGAGATAAAAAACCCCAAGTCGGTGGCCTATGATATTATTTTTGGATGCCCGGGCTGGTTGCAGGCCCTCATTCAGGCTGACTATTATATCCGATCTGGTGATGCAAAAAAGGTATTGGTCATAGGAGCGGAGGTTTTATCCAGGGTTTCCGACCCCCACGACCGGGACAGCATGTTGTACGCCGATGGCGCCGGAGCGGTTGTTGTGGAAGGCAAAAGAAGTGAACAACCCACTGGAATCCTTGCACACACCGCACAGTCCGATGCCTTTCTTTTCTCCGGAATGCTGCATATGGATAAATCCTACAATCCTGACAAACCTAACAAAGACGAGATCTTCCTGAAAATGAACGGGCGCAAACTTTACCAGTATGCACTCAATACCGTTCCGCAGGCGATAAAGACCTGCCTTGAAAAAAGCAATATCCACCTGAATGACATAAAAAAAGTATTGATCCACCAGGCCAACGGCAAAATGGATGATGCCATCTTAAAAAGGCTTTTTCAGCTTTATGACCTCACAGAATCACCCCACGATGTTATGCCCATGACCATTTCCTGGCTTGGCAATTCGTCTGTGGCTACCATCCCCACTTTATTTGATTTTATCCTGAAAGGGAAACTCAATGAACACCAGCTGAACCCCGGAGATCATGTGGCTTTTGCCTCGGTTGGGGCAGGGATGAATATCAATGCCATGGTCTATAAAATGTAAAAATTGAATTCCACCCTGTCTCTTTCTTCAGATCCAAAACCAAAAACCCTTGCCAATGGACATCCGGCAGATTTTCTCCAACAATGAAAGATGGATCGCGGAAAAGCTAAAAACCGACCGGAATTACTTTGAAAAATTATGCCTTGAGCAAAAACCGGAAATTCTCTACATCGGATGCTCCGACAGCCGGGTATCGGCTGAAGAGCTGATGGGGGTACAACCCGGCGATGTTTTTGTTTACCGCAACATTGCCAACATGGTGCCCAATACCGACCTTAGTGCCATGTCCGTGATCAATTTTGCCGTATCACACCTTAAGGTAAAGCACGTGGTCGTTTGCGGGCATTACCAATGCGGAGGGGTGAAGGCTGCCATGGAGCAAGCTGACCTGGGGCTTTTGAATCCATGGCTCAGAAACATACGGGACGTTTACCGCCTGCACAAAACAACGCTCGGCAAAATCGAAAATGAAGCAGAAAAATATAAAAAACTGGTTGAGCTGAATGTGCAGGAGCAATGCGTAAATGCTATCAAAACCCCGGATGTGCAAAAAGCTTTTAAAGAGCGGGCTCTCAAAGTGCATGGATGGGTCTTTGACCTTCGGACGGGAAAACTTAAAGACCTGGAAATTGATTTCGACAAGATCCTGAAAGACATTATGGAAATCTATCGCCTCGATTAATAGCTGCTCCTATCCCCGTTTACCGGTCAAAAGGGCAAAAAAAAGGTGTATTTACACAACAACATGTTCCGGTAATAAATGCTGTTATCGGAATGATGATATTCCAGACGAAGGCGATGCCTTTCCTGCGGAAAGTAAGAAACCCCGAAAGTATAAGAACGTTCAATCACCCCTTTCAGCTCTTCTGCGGCAAACTCAGGCATTTCCAGCTGCTGAACCATCAGGCTGCTGCTTATTTTCTCCGAATGGACCAGTTCAACCAACGCATATCCTCCGTATAAAAAAGAACTCATTATCCTTCTGCCGGCCCATTCAGCCTGAAAAAAAACAGACCGCTTCCCTGCGGTTTTCCACATCAGATTTGCTCCTCCCCCAAAAGCATTGAGCGAAAATCCTTCATTTAAGTTCAGTTGAGAAAAATTTTCTTCGTTGCAATAATTTAAAAAAGGATGACAAAAAGTCTGGTGATCAAAATACCCAAAACCTTTTAGTCCCACATCCAGGCCTCCTGCTGTAAAACCAACATCAATAACGGAGGATATTACGGCCCGATCGCCACCATATGCACTTTTGGCTGCTTCGATCATAAAAGAAGAGGAAAACCCTCCGAGAGCGGGGCTCAGCTTCAGGCTGATCCCGTCCAATGCCAACCCGTGATTATCTCCCCAATAGGAAGTGAAGATCCGGGGTTTCATATTAAACCGGAAATCGGCAAGGTGCAAACGGTTGGCGTAGCTGATCCCGGAAAACCGGCGACCGGCCATTATTTCCAGAATTTCTCCCATTGGCGTCCAGGTCAGGAAAAATTCTTCCACAGTGAGATCAATGCGATATGCCGGGAGAAGTCCTTCCCGCTGCAAATGGGGCATGTTCAGAAAATCATCCCAAAGAGCAGAATCAAAATGGAAGGCCCCGAAAAAGACCAAATGCTCATGTATGGATGCATCTATGTCTACCATGATAGCAGCGATTCCTCCAAAACCATTTCCTGTAGTTGGGTCCATACTGTAAAACCCTTCACCCCCAATTTTCAATTCCAAAGCGGGTGAAAATTCAATATTCTGAATGCTGTCTTCCTCTATGTCGCCCTGACTATCTGCTGCAAAAGCGTTTGCACTAAAAACATTGGCCACAACTAAAAAAGGGGCTATAAAAAACAAAAGGGAAAAACCACCGTCCGCGCATAAACTTCTTTTCTTCATATCTGATCATTTCTAGAATACGTTGGCTGTTTTTATTTTGATTGCAATCAATAAAGATGGTTTAAAAAGAAAAAAATAAAAGTTTAACTTTCAGGGATAATGGTTGGCTTTTTAACCACAAACTAATCCTGTTTGTCAACCTTTTGTGATTTAGATTGTTCCATATACTATAAACAAACACCCATTTCATGGAAAAAAAGAAAAAACCCGGTATTGCAAAAATGGTCAGGGCGCCGTTTTTAAGTTCCATCCTTGCCCCTTTGCTGGCAGGTACCCTTTTAAGTGTAAGCATTAACGGTTATTTATACCTGCCTGGGTTTATCCTGGTGCTGATCGTTGGCATTGGTCTGCACGTAGCCACCAATGTGTATAACGATATTTATGATACCCTGCAAGGCACGGATAAAGTAAACGTGCACCGCAATGAATCCAGCGGAGGATCAGGGGTTTTGCAGGATTATCCCGAATTGATGGGAAAAATGTTTTTCCTGGCAAGGGCAGGTTTGGTCATTGCCCTTGCAGGAACCATTGTCCTGACTTTTTTCATTGAACAGCGGCTTTGGCCTCACCTATGGGGGTTGTTTCTTTTGTCTGCATTTTTCAGCAAATATTATACAGCACCTCCTTTCAAACTTGCATACAGGGGATGGGGCGAGGTATCGGTTTGGTTTGCATTCGGCCCAATGGCCATTCTCATCGCTGCCGTCAGCCAGAATATCGGTTTTCATCCCATGGTGATCATATTAATGCCTGCCACCGGACTTAGTACCAGTTCCATCTTGCTGGTGGGACAATTGATTGATCTGGAAGCTGACCGTGACGGAGGAAAGCATGGGGTGGCATCACGACTGGGAACCAGGCCCACTTCCATCATTTATCTGCTGGTGCAGCTGGCCATTGTTGCCAATATTTTTTCACTTTTCTTTTTGTATCCCGGGGCAAGCTGGCCATTCCTGCTGGTGCTGATCCCTTATGTGCTGATCTTTCCCAAAGCAATGGGCATCATCCTGAAATACCATAACAATGCCGACCGGCTAAAGGAAGGAGCAAAATTGACAGTACTCACCCATATTGTCTTTTCTTTCTTTTTGATTGTGGCTTTTGTGATCTATGCCCTTTAACCATCTTCTTTCAACTGAAAACCAGATTGCTATTTAAAAAGGCGGTTTCAGGAAAGGCCGCCCAAATAATTTTTTTCTTTAAAGGCTTATAGCAACCCGCGAAGCAGCAGGAAGAAAATTGGCGCCGAAAAGGACCCCAGCAGGTTAATAACATCATTGGGCGACAGGTAATCCCTTGCCCCGGCCTTTCTGAGCCGAAAAATTTTTACCTTCATCAGAGTGGGTTCAAGAAATGCCCCAAGGAGGGAATCAACCACCGAAGAGAGAAATGCAGAGAGGGCCAGCACGGCTATGAGCATGGTATTGCTTTCTTCAAAAAACAGCTTTACCCCCAACATGGAAAGTACC
>SKVW01000084.1 GCA_007129255.1 Bacteroidales bacterium | reverse complement strand
CCGGCACGCAGTTCGGCAATGTTGGCCACTTCTATGGGGTCTTCACTCAGCACTTCAACGGTAACGTTGTCCAGCTGAAGGTGCTCCATGCCTTCTTCGGTATTCCTGAGGGAGAATATGAACTCCGCAATACCCGTGGTGTTTACCGCAGTAACTACCTGCGAATGTTCTGACCAGCTGTCGGAATCCACGCTAATGTAGCTGTTGTATGGGGCATAACCGAATCCGGTTTCCCTGTCGTCAAACAGGCCGGTGCGAATATCCCCTTTCCCTTTTACCCAGAAGGTGATTTTATAAGCAATGCCGCTTTCAAGAGAAGTGGCTTGTGAAGTAAAACGCTGATGATCCCCTGAAGTGTTAATCAGTTGAACAGCATAGCTGCCTGTGTGGGGATCTGCATCGTACTGGTTTACATTGCCCTGTCCGATGTTGGATTTCTCTCCATACCAGCAGTCGGGCAGTCCGTCGGTCCAATTTTCGAAGTCGCCATTGCAGATCAGCTCTTCAATCTCATCTTCCATTGTGGTAAATGTCCAGAAGGTTTCATCGTCAATACCCTCAAAATAGTTGTCTCCCATATCCACAAAAGCGTCATTATCAATAAGGACGTAATAAGTGGTTTCGTAATCCAGGGCATCGGCAAGGAAAATGGTTACCAGGTCGTGTTCGATCACTACCTGTTCGCTGATGGCTTCAATGCTTTCAATGAGCGCATCATCATGCTGGCGGTAAAGGTGAATGCTTCCTTCTGCCCCGTAAATGAACTCCTCATCGAAAAGGAGGGTCAGTTCAGGTTGCAGCTCTACTCCGGTAGCGCCTGCTTCAGGATATTTCTCCAACAATGAAGGCTCCACATTGTCGATCACTTCAAAGTATTCGGATTCCTCATAGAAGGAAGGATCATCAAGATCGGTCAGGCGGTATTTGAAAAAGCCGTGAATCCCGTTGGGGATCTCCTCCACGATCTCTTCCAGGTCGGCATCCACCACCTCAGTCCAGATGGGATCAATCACGTCCTGCATGTAAACCTCAAATACCAGTTGGTTAAGGTTTTCGGCTATCCAGCTGAAGGTGATTTCATCATAAGTGTAAAAAACATCATCTCCGGTGGGGGTAAGGATGGTCAGGACGCGATCTTCACCAACGGCAGTTACCTTATAATATTTAACCGTGGTTTGGTCTTCCGCGGTAACGGTAACCACAATCACATCTTCAAATTCGATGGGCTGATCATCCAGGTCTTCTTCATCAATGGGGTCGCCGTTAAGTGTAACGGTATAGGTGGCCATTTCATGGTTGGGCAATACTTCAATGCCCGCAAAATCGGTAAAGTCATCCACATGCAGCAGGGCACCCGGATCGGTTTCGGGATCGTCAACCACCAAACCGCCAAGATTAAGCACGCTGATACCTCCTACATTAAAGGTAGCCAGGGTTGCATCGCTGCTTTCTACCGGTTCGGCACCCAGGACCAATACATCATTGATGTGCCAGCGGCCAATGTTATCCTCATCCGATTCGTACTGAAAGCCAATGTGCACGGTTCCGGTATAGTCGCTCAGGTCAATGTCGCCTGAATGGGTCCAGCTGCCAAATCCACCTCCGGTATGGGGATCCAGTTCGGCGTCCAGTTCTGTCCAGGTGGCATCGGCGGGATCACCGCTCCCATCATAATCAGCAGAGATGTGAACAGAAAAAGCATCTCCTGTGCGGAAGGCGGTTTGGTTGTAAAAAGTAAAGGTAACCTCACCCTGTCCGCTGAGGTCAATTTCCGGTGAAATATACCAGGAATGGGGATATGGAGGGTCACTATCATATTCAGTGATCATGGCGTAGGTGATTCCTCCAAACTCATCGATCTCCCAGGAGTTGGCTCCGGAAATATAATCATACACCATCCAACCGCCGGAATACAAGTCTTCGTCCTCAAAATCTTTTTCCAGGATCAGGTTGCGGATCTTGTATTCTGCGGTGGCCACATTGCTGGGGTCCAGATCATCATGAAAAGCCCGGGCCCTGATGGTCACATCTTCCTCCACATCAATGGGGTCCACGAAAAGGATGTCGTCTTCCGTGGGATCTGCCCCGTTCAGGGTGTAATAAATATCAGCTCCCTCAGTATTGGTGCTGAGGGTTACCTGCTGTGGTTCAAAATAGGTTCCTCCGGCCGGATCAAAGGTTGGGGTGGCTACCTGATCTGGATCATCTTCAGCTGCATTTAACTGTAAATTATCGATTCGGTTATTGCCAGATGCTGAAGTTGCTCCATCAAGCGTATATCTCAAATATACCGTTGAATTATCATCAATGTCAGAAGGAGCATCAATGATAATAATTTCTCCACCAGTACTCTCTGTTGGATTAATTACCGGCCCAAAATCTGTGAAATTTTGTCCGTCGGTACTCCAGGACCATTGATTTGAATTAAAACCAGTAGATGTTCTCCTGGTCCAATAACTAATTTCCAAATCCACGTAACCTTCCAGATTAAACTCTATTTGAATGTAATTGCCATTCATGCTCTCGTTTCGCAGCGAAAGGCTTGCACCGGCAGGATCACCGAAAAGAGCATTTTGGGTGCTTCCTGCAAAACCTTCAGTAAAATCAGTGTCTCCCCAAGTCCAGGTTCCCTCAGTTATTTGAGCTGCACCTTCTCCTGCATTAGCATTAATCGGGGCATCCCAGGGTGATCCTGATGCTCCTTCATTGAAGTTCCAATAACCTATTAAAGTTTCCTGTGCAAATGTTTTGGTTCCCAAAAAAAGAAAAGCACCCATAAAAATCAGAATGGCTTTTCTTAAAAATAATAGTCTCTTTCTTTTCATAATCTTTAATTTTTAGGTTAAAATAATATTTTACATTGCTAAACTTGTGCAGAAAAAAATCCTTAAAAAACTACATAAGGTTTTTTTAGGATATTGCTTGTTTTCACTACAGGGTTTCGCTTTTCTTAGGGTAAAGTTAAGCAATATTGAAGACCTTTTAAAATTTTGACCCAATGATTAACCTAAAATTAAAGGTTTTTTTCAATGTATTTACCTGAATCAAATAAATCCCGGGAGAAAACGAATGCAAGGGCAGGCGATATTCTTTTCCGTCCGCTTTTTGGTTTAGTAGTATTCTGCCATCCATGGTTGCTATCCGGATCTGCTGCAGAGGGGATGGTGTAAAAATATTCACATAATCAACTGCCGGGTTGGGAAAAATTATGAACCCCAAATCAGGCGGGGCTTGGGCTGAGGTTGGCATCCAGGTGTCATGCACTTCCATGGGGCCTTCCACCAATAATGTCCTTGTAGTTCCTTCGGGATTGCCGATACCGGAATTGATGTAATAGCGATATTGGTGATTGCCTTTGGGCAGGGGAGTGGTAAGGGTAAAAAGCTTTTCGCCGGGTGAACCGGCCGGTTGCATGAGTTGCTGCCCGGGCAGGGTGCCGGGGATGGCCCAGCTGAGCCAGCTCCCGGTAAGATAAACCTCGTCGGTGTAAGGATCAAATTCTTCCGTATCCCCGATCTCCAGAAAAAAAGTAACCGCATAAGAAATTTCTGTGACAATAATATTCACTTCGGGCTGAATATTATCAGGGTTGATGATCTCTTCCTCAAACTGCAGGGTCCCGGTAAGGGTATAAGTGTCGGTCTGATCGGGGTTGTAATTGCCCGGATCCCAATCCACATAAAGGTGGGCGAAGGTTCCGTCGTCAAAATAGGTCATCACGGTTTCCGGTAATGGTATTTCTTCAAAGGGGGTACCCAGATCTACCTGTATATCCTCCGGGTTTTCGACCCCAACAATAACCAAAGGATCACCGGTAATAATATATTGGGCGGTAGCTACTTCGCTCGGCTCCAGGTCGCTGCGAAAGGCCCTTGCCTTCAGGGTAGTGTTTTCCTCAATTGGGATGGGATTGCCGTCGTAGAGCAGGTCATTTTCACCAGGGGTTTCCCCGTTGGTGGTGTAATGGATGTTGGCTCCCGGGGTAAAAACCGAGAGTTGCACATTTACCGGATCGGTGTAGGATCCTCCCGGAGGATCAAATACGGGCGTGGATACCTGGGTCGGAACTCCCGAAACCACCATCACCTCACCAATGCCTATCTGTCTGCTGGATCCGATTCCGGGCCCGTTGTCCGATGACCATACCATCACGATATCTTCTGCCGGAGAGATGGCCACACTTACTTCAGCAGCTTTATGTTCATAAACCCCAGCCGCAGTGGAGTAAGCCAAATCAGGAATGGGTTGTCCGTTCACCGTTACGGTCCATTCGGGATAACGTGTCTGGTTGACCCTTTCTACTTTTCCCGTATAAGCAATGGTAAGAAAAGTAATGTCTTCCCCGGTATTGTTGGGTAGGGTGAGGGTAGCCGAAAAAATACCGGTGGTTGTGGTGTGCTGGTATCCCATCACGAATTGATTCCCGCGAAATCCTGCAGAAGTTCCGGTGCCCCAGTCGCCCAGGTAATCAAGTTTTGATGCCGCACTGCCTGTGGCTTGAAATGTCCACTCGTTTGCCTCACCAAACGTGCTTACCGTGCTGCCCTGTTCGAACACAAACCCGCCAAAATCCTGGGAGTAGGAAATATTTTGCTGCCCGGAACTTTTGAAGCTTACCAATAGAATCAGCCAGGCTATGGCGATAAACCGCAGATAACTTTCCATAAACGGCATTTTAATTAGGAGAGGAAACATACAAATTTAATTAAAACCTTTTTGGAATACGTAAAAAATAAATAAAAAAGTTTTTCAGGTTTTTTCAGAAGGGATATCCCAAATATTTTAAAGAATAAAAGTTTCAGGCAGGTAAGAACATCAAAAGCATTTTCATTTTTTTAACTTTTTATTATGTATTTATATATTGTGATGTCAGAAATAAGTTGTAATTTTACATAGTATTGATTTTATAAAAAATATTTTTTTTAATGTATTCAAAAAATCCAGAAATAAATCCCGAACCTGAAGTTTCATATGAACGGGATCAAAATCTTGAATTTAAGAAAGAACTTGATCAACGTGTTAATGAATATTTTCTCCGTACCGGGCTTTCCCGGCACCACACCCCGGGAATGATCATGAAAGCGGCAGTAATGCTGTTGCTTTTCATTGCACCATTTGTTTTTATTCTTACTGTTAGTATGCCCTTTTGGCTGGTCATGATCATGTACCTGATCATGGGAATCGGTGTTGCGGGAATCGGTATGTCGGTGATGCATGATGCAAATCATGCCGGCTTTTCAGGTAATCAACGTGTTAACCGCTTAATGGGGTTGAGCATGAACCTGATCGGTGCAGATTCCTATAACTGGAAAATTAAGCACAACAAACTTCATCATGTTTTCACCAATATTTATGGCAAGGACGAGGACATTAGCAGCCGTGTGATCCTGAGATTTGCATATGCTTCTCCTCTGAAGAAATATCATAAGTATCAGCACCTTTATGCCTGGTTGTTTTATGCCCTGATGTCCCTTTCCATGGTTACCGGGGATATACGTAAACGCCTTGATTATAGGAGAAGAGGAGTCACTAATATTTCCAGGACGGCCTTTCGTCGCTCCATGGCTTGGCTGGTGGTTTCTAAAGTATTTTATTTAGTGATGATCCTGGGCTTGCCCCTTTTTCTGACCAACCTTCTCTGGTGGCAGGTTTTGGTAGGATTTTTGATACTGCATCTTACCACGGGAATCATTCTGAGCCTGGTATTTCAGATGGCCCATGTGGTTGAAGGCCCCGAACAGCCCTTACCAGATAAACAGGGAAAAATCCATCATTCACTTCTGGTACACCAGCTTAAAACGACCAGTGATTTTTCCCGCGGCAATAAGCTACTTTCCTGGTATGTCGGAGGATTGAATTTTCAGGTTGAGCACCATCTTTTTCCACGGATTTGTCACGTCCATTATCCTGCATTGTCAAAAATTGTGGAAACCACTGCTCGGGAATACAATATGCCCTATTTTGTCTACGATCGGTTTATTGATGCCTTTCGTTCGCATTTCCGAACCCTGAAAAATCTTGGCAGGATCAGGATTGTTGAACCTTGATGAACCCTGAATTGTTATAAGTAAATATTTGAATTAAAAGATGCGAAAGAAAATCCTGATCCCTTTACTGATACTTTTCTCTGCTTCCTTATGCATCAATGGTTGCGTGCAGTACCGTGAAAGCACACGGGTAATGCTGGAGCAGTTTGCGGATGCAAGGGTGGAGAACCTTGACTATGAAGGACGCAATTTGCGTTACTTGAGCCTGCATCGTCACGACACCCTGCCTACCTTGTTTTTCCTGCACGGTTCACCAAGCAGTATGAGCGTGTACAATGTTTATTATGAAGACCCAGAACTTCAGGGAATGGCAAACATCATTGCGGCTGACCGCCCCGGTTATGGTTTTTCCGGACTTGGGCTTTCGGAAAGATCGGTAAGGCGGCAGGCCGAAAAGATGTGGAAGATCCTTGAACAGGAGGGTTATCCATCCCCATTATATATAGTTGGTTCATCCTACGGGGGAACGGTGGCCACCAAAATGGCCATGCTGCAACCCGAAAAAGTAGACGGAATGCTGTTGGTTTCTGCATCCCTGGCACCCGGGAAAGAAAAAACCTATGGTATCAGCTACCTGATCCAATATCCGCCATTGCGTTGGCTGATTCCCTCCACGGTCATGGTAGCCAATGACGAAAAATTATCCCATTATCAGGCCCTCTCTGAGATGTTGCCTTATTGGGAAAGAATTACAGCTCCCGTAGTACTTATACAGGGAACCGCCGACCGGCTCATTTTTCCTGAAAACGTTGATTTTGCCAAGCGCAACCTGGTCAATGCCGCGTCGGTTACCTATAAATTCCTGGAAGGAGAAGGACACTTTTTGCAGATCAAATACAAAGACCTTATTTTGGAAAAACTTCAAAGCATGATGCAGCAGAACCCATTATCCGAAACTGTTGTCATGGAAATGCTGGAAAAATAATTATTTTGGGTTTTTCTATCTGTTTCGAAGGGAGGAGTTTCTTCTTCTCAGTCTTTTAATTTCTTTTTTCTTTACCAGCAGGTCAGTGTTGAGCCGGGCGGATTTGTCGCGAATTTTTATGACTTCCTTCCTGAAAAGTTCGTTTTCCCTGCTAAGCAAAAGATTCTGTCCCAGCTTTTCAAACCACTGTATGATCTCAGGGTTGTCATGGGTTTTTTTGATGAAAGCCAATATTTCACGGTCAGGTTTTTTGCCGGCACCAACCATCGCCAGTCCTTCACTGAAAGGAAACTCCATGATGGGATAGCTTTCCTTTATTTCTTCCAGAAAACGCCAAACCCCAAAATCCGGCCTTCGGACCTGGGTATCGTGCAGCAGGATGATTCCCCTCCCGCTCATTTTGGGAAGCCAGCTTTCAAAATCGTGCTTTATGGCTTCATAGGTGTGGGTGCCGTCAATGTGCAGCAGGTCAATGCTGCCGTCCTTAAAGCGGGGCAGGGCTTTATCAAAAGGCATGCGCAGCAGGGAGGAAAAAGTTTCAAATTCCCCCTGATTGATCTCCCTGACTCTTTCAAAAATCGCTTCACTGTAATCTCCCACATGAATATCGCCCATCCAGGTATCTATCGCGAAGCATTTGGTCTGTATTTTCAGGTCTTTCGCTGCCTGGCAAAAGGCAAAATAAGAATTCCCGCTGTAAGTACCCAGCTCTGCAACCATTGAAGGTCTTATTTTTTCCATCAGAAAAAACCCGAACGGAATATGGGGAATCCAACCATGGGGGTTGTCCAGGTAGCGGGGCTTTTTCAGAAAATAATTTTCCGGGGTGGAGATCATGGGCGGGATCGTTTTTAAATAATCTTTACCTGATGCAAAAATAGGAATTACCCGCCGGTTTTTTACCAAAACCCCACTTTTAATCCCATGGTAAAGCTACGGGGCAAACCTGGGTAATAATACCTTGGCGGCCCGCCAAAGGATGGGGCATTGACCAGGATCATTGAAGCATAAGTTTCATCAAACAGGTTGTTGATCCGGAAAAAAATGTCGGTCTCCCATCCGGGAGATATTTCGCGTTCAAAACCCAGGGTAAGATCTGTCAGGTGGTAGGCATCGGTATGCCGGCTGTTGGCATCATTCATTGCCATGCTGCCTGCAAAGCGCCATCCCGCCATGGCATAAATGCCGTTGGATAGTTGCCCGTAAAGGGCGGTAAAAAAAACATGATCCGGAACACCGGGAATGCGGTTGCCTGAAAAGTCTTCATCAAGATCAACAAAGTCGGTAAACCGGAAATGGTTAAAGGTGTAATTGGAACGCAGGGAAATCTCCTTCCAGGCAGCGTTTTCGGAAAAAATATCCCTTAAGATCACCCAGTACAATTCTGCTTCAATGCCGCGGTGAAGGGATTCTCCGGCATTTTTGCCCACCCAGGCGTCTTCTCCTACCCGTTCTGCCACCAGCAGGTCCTGCACCTGCATGCGATAGAGGCTCAGGTCATAAAACAGCCGGTTTTCCATCAGGTGTCCGCGAAAGCCGATTTCCAGGTTCCAGCTTTTTTCCGGACGGATATCCGGGTTGATGGTCCCTTCCGGGGTAAGGGTTTCTGCCAGGGAAGGGGGGGAGAAGCCATGACTCAGGGTGAGGTAAGCCGAATTGCGCTCATGATAAACATAGCCGGCGCTGATGCGGGGAGAAAGGATCAGCCCGTAATCATACCTGCCTGAAAGATCCTGCGCCCCTTCGTGAAAAAGATCATGGTATTGCAGGCTGGTATAGTTTAGATTTACGCCGGCCGAAAAATTCCAACGGTTCAGACTGGCATCCGATTGAAGGAAAAGGTTAAAAGCAACCACATCTTCCCGGTTATCGCTGAGTTGCTCACCCTGTATCCCTTCTCCATCAATATTTTCGTGGTTGCTGTAGCGGTAATCTTCCAGGAACAATTCTCCGCCTGCGATAAGCTCAAGACTGGCTGATCCCGGGTTCCATTTGCGGGTGGCTTTGGACCTTGTGCCAAAAGTCAGCCTTTCTTCGTAAAATACGTCGAAAGGCCGCATTTCCTTCTCGTCATGCCAGATGGTAAACAGGCTCATATCGGCGGTGAATTTCTCATGAAAGGCATGTGATACCGTAATGCCTCCCAAAAATCTTTCGGAGTCTTCATAACCCTCTGTTTTGAGCCAGTTTGCCGCGGCTGCCCTGGGGTTGTTCACAAAGGTAAGGCTGTCGATGGAAGAAGGGATGTGTGATTTCAGGTCGGTATAAGAAAGCAGGGCGGTAAAATGGGTTTGTTCAGCCCGGTTGAACTGGGAAACAGAAGTAATGGTGTTGCGGCGGAATTCATTGTTCTGCCGGTAGCCCTGGCTTTGGGTGTGGCTGTAAACCAGGCTGGTGGCAAAGCGATCCCTTACCAGGTCAGCCACCACCGAATTGCGGTACTTATCAAAAGAGCCGGCCTGGAAAGTATTGGTGACACCTGTTTGTTGTGCTGCCGGACGCCGGGCGGTGATGTTGATGGTGCCCCCTAAGCCTGCTCCGTATACACTGGTTGCCGGGCCTTTGATGATCTCCATGCTTTCCACCACCGCAGGGTCAATGTCCTGTATAAACGTTACCCCGGAAGTGTTGGTCAGGGGGATGTTGTTGAAATAACCCCGGATCTTCCCGGTGGCATAAGGCACCCGGGCGCCGATCCCACGGATGGTCACCCGGCTGGTATTGGTGGCCCCCCAGTGGATGAAGATCCCGGGGGAGTATTCCAATACGGGGAAAAGATTGTAAGCGGGCTTTTCCCTTTCCAACACCACATTGTCAATAGAAGTAAGGGAGGCCGGGACCTCGATCAGCCGCTGTGACCGATGAAAAGCAACCACCACGGTTTCTTCCAGGTCAAAAAACAAGGTATCGGTGGTAAGGGTGTCCGGTATAGTGAATTTTTCCGGATAGGTATTGCCGGAAAACGGATGGCTTTTTGTTAAAGGGACAAGGCCAAAAACAAAAGCCATGAAAGCAAAAGCCGGTAAAAAAAGTCTTTTTTTCATCATCTGTTTTAACAGCCTTTATACTGCTCTGGTTCAAAAATACTAAAATCCTTTTTTTCTTCTTTCTTCCATTCCCTCCCGTTTGTGATCAATTCTGCTGCGCTTTGTCCCGGCGCTGAACTGCCAGGTAAACTTAAACCAGAAGGGCACGGTCGACATCTGGATGTTACCTTCCGAACGGCTGTAAAAATCCCCGGAATGGATCTCCGAACCATGATAGGTGAATGACCGGGTCAGTGGAATGCCGCTCACAACTCCGGCCTTAAATCCCTTTGCAAATGATTTTTCCAGGGAGAGGAAATACATGGCCCCGCTGAAGCTGTGGCCCTGGATATGATGCAAAGGGCTGGCATACTGAAACAATACCGAAGCGGTAATGTCGCGGCTGAAGCTGGCAAAGGCAGAAAGGCCCGACTCAAAACCAAATTCATATCCGCTGCTTATGTGTTGCTCACGGGCCATCTCTCCCGGTTTTAAATACCGGGCAAAAAGCCGGAGATGGGGGTTGATACCGATGCGCCGGGAAAGGCTAAACGCCCCGGAGAAGCCTGTGCCGAATTGATGGATATCTCCCAGGTTGAAGCGGCTGCTTTCGAAAATTCCGTTTTGGTTGATCCAGGTCAGGTTGTTGATCACATCGAAACTTTTATGGTAAAATAAACGGGTACTGAGGTGACTGTTTTCAAATCTTTTGGAATGCTCCAGGTTAAAACTTTGGCGAAATACCGGGCTCAGGTCCGGGTTCCCGGAATTCAGGGTATAAGGATCTTCCACAGAAGTAACGGGGTTTAGCTGGTATACTCCGGGGTAAGAAACCCAATGTCTCCAGGAGAACCTCAGGCTGTTGGCATTGGACATACGGTAGTTGAGGCTTAAGTTGGGAAGCAGAAAGATATCGTTTCTGTCTTTTTCGTTATGGGGAGCGGAAATGAAGCTTTCTGTCCGCAGGCCCATGTTTGCCTCCAGGGCCCGGCCTGCATAACTCAAGGATGCATAAGCCGCAAAAGAACGGTTATGGTATTGAAATTCACCATTCCCTGCATTTTTCATTTCCTGAAGACGGGTTTGCAATCCTGTATTGATTTTGGTTTTTTCCGATAAAGGACGGGCATAATCCAATTTCATGTTAACGGATTGCTGCCTTGGGCTCATGGCATTGATGATAAGATAACCGGTTTCTTCGTTGGAGAATTTAGTGGAATGTTCGGCCCTGAGGTTGTAAAAGCTTGTTTCTATGGACAGTTCGTGCCCGCTTTCCTGCTCAAAAAGGTGCCTGTAAAACAGGGAATAATACCCGGCACGGTTCTTATCGTTGTCCTCTTTTTCGGCAAACCATTGGTCATCTTCACTTCCGTTGAGGCGCATCCGCACCTGCCCGTTATGTTCCTGCGAAAATGGATTGTACCAGGCATAAAAATTCAGCTGGTTCCTGTCATTGATAAAATAATCAAATCCGTAATGAAACCGGTGCGACCAGTTTTGCTGTCTTACAAACTGGCTGGTTGTGATTTCATACAATTTTTCGTTTCCCTGCATTTTCCGGTGGGTGCTTTCCACAATATCGAAATAACTGAACTCCCCGTTATAGGAGGTGAAAAGGTTCAGTTTCCTGAAACCGTAATGCAGGCTATAGTTGGGGAAAAGATAAGTTTCCGAACCAGATCCCGGCATTTCCAGGTAAACATGCCCGTCCAGCCCGGCATCCCTGTCTTTATTGAGGACAATGTTTATTACCCCCGTTACCCCTGCCTCATAGCGGGCAGAGGGATTGCCCATGACTTCTATTTTGTCGATTTGCCCGGCATGCAGGCCGCTGATATAGTTGCGATCGCGTTCCCTGCCATCCACCAAAATGATGATGTTCTGACTGCCTTCAAGGGAAAGATTTTGACGAATGTCCGCGCTTATCCCCGGAATGAGTTTTAAAATGTCCGTGCCGGTATTGGAGGCATCTACCATGTTTTTGTTTACATAATAGGTGGTTTGTTCTGCCCCGGAGCTGGCTTTGATGCGCTCTCCTGCAATCACCACACCCTCCAGGCTGATTTCTTCAATTGGAAGTAAAAACGGTACTGAAAGTCGGTTTCTCTCATCCCTGAGGTCTATCACCTTATAAAGGGTTTGATACCCCACGGCACTGATCCTTACGCTAGCATGATCCAGGTTATTTGCAGAAATACTGAATTCCCCTTCCATATTGCTTATACCCCCTGTTAATAGGGTGGTGCCGGTGGAATCAAACAGGGCCACATTGGCAAAAGGAATGGGTGAGCGTGTTTCCTGTTCAAGGATGATCCCGCTGAATTGTGGTTTTCCTTCGGCATGGATGGTTTGAATCGCGGTTACAAATACCAGCATCATCAAAAAGAAGCCTGCGGGCAGATAAAAATATTTTTTCATGTTCGTCAAATTTTTTGGGTTTATGATCATTGATGATGCAAATTGACGGAACATTTCTTTGACATGCAAATTAACGGTATATATAGCAAGGATTTGTTACCGGAGGAATACAGGAGGTCTGTGTGTTGTTACGAATAGTAATTTTTTGTGACGGACGGATACGTTTTCAGGGTCCGGATTTGAATAATTTGCTTAACCGGGTTGGTTTTTTGAGAGAAAAATTTTGGTTTTTTGCCGGCAGCGGCCTTCAACTATTTTATTCATATTTATCTGTGCCATTCGTGGCAATATTTCAGCCACGGATTTCACGAAAGTTCATGTATGGCTTGGCTATCCGCGTTGATATTTGCCATCCGTGGTTTATAAAACAAAGCTTTTATTCTGAATAAGAAGGAAGGTCTAATGCGATTCTTCGTTTTGGTATTCCAGGAATCTTTCGTTAAAAACCTTTGTATTGTTGCGGGATACGGGAATTTCAGCTTCCACGCCGAAAAGCTTTAAGCGGTAACCAAGGGTGTTGCCTTTTTTTACCATCACCTTTTCCAGGTTGACGATAAAAGCCCGGTGAGTCCTCAGAAAGAACGGAACTTTATAAAGTTGTTGTTCGATATTGTTGATGGAATTGCGAATGACCCTCTTTTCCACTTTATCCTTTTTGCGGAGGAAAAAATTTACGTAATTCCCTTCCGATTCGGCATAAATAAATTGTGAGGGGTAAAATTCCAGGGTTTCTTTTTTCAGGCGGGATTTGATTCGGATGGGTTCTTCCCGCGATTCTGCAAAAAGTTCGTCTCCGGACAAACTTTCCCTTTGCCACACCTGCTCAGGCAAAAACCAATACCGGAGGTTCATGGCGGTGAAGAACAAAAAAGGGATCAGCCCCACCAGAAAGGCATTTTTTAGCGAATTAAAAAATGTGGCAAAGGTCCAGCGCACAGCAGGTTCTTCCATAAAAAAGGCAATAAAATAAGCTGCTGTGCCAAAAACAAAAAGGGAAACAACGATGGTGATCAGTTCCTTAATAATTGTCCATTGCTTCTTGTCGGAAAAATAATCCAGTCTTTTCCAGAATACCAGAAAAACAAGCAGCAATGCAGAAGCCAGCACCGAGTATGTTGCCATTGTAGCTTCGTAGCCCATGAAGCGGCCCGCATGGGTGCCAAGGGGGCGGTACAGAACCAGGAAAGAAAAAACAAACAAAGCCAAAATCAAAGTTCCCGGGAAAGGGTGTTTGATGATGAAATTTTGAGGGCAGGCCTTCAAAAACCACTTAACGATTCGCATGATTGCCAGGGTGAAAAATTTTATTGCAAGGTAACTTTTTTGCAAACCCCTTCAAATAAAAAAAAGTGCGGAAAAATTTTAATCGTTGATATATTTTTCCTCCATATCTGAGATCACCCGCATGGCTCCGCTGGAGAACACGGGAGCATCTCCCGGCTGTGCTTTGGCAACCTGCTGGTATTTGCGGAAAAATGCAAAGGGATTGCCCGCCTCTTCTGCCAGTGCTTTTGTTCCTTTTTCTTCAAGAATGAGGTTGGCCATATAAAACCCGATGGGATGTCCGCTCATGGGCAGGTTCTTCTTTAGCTGTTGCCCGGTATGCAATCTGTCTTTTGCTGTATTCTGCATCCCGGAGAGATGCTCATCCATAAAGGAAAGATAATCCGGGGCATTTTTTACCATGTTTTCCCACAGATCCGAAAAAGAATGCATGGGCCCTTCCACATCCATTACCAGTTTTCTCTTGTCTATCTGGTCGGCAATGCCTTCAGCCTGGATCTGGTTCAGCACCCATAGCAGGTCTTTGTCTTCGGCAAGTATCGTGTCAGGGTCATAGGCCAGGATCTGGTTTCTGAAATAATGGTGAACCTCATGCCCAACAAGCAAAGGCAAGTTGTCGCCCAGCCCGATGGAAAACAGAATGTCGATCACCACGGGGGTATAACCCCGTGCATCGTTGGAAAAGATCACAAAAGAAACGGGTACGAAGCCGGTTTCTTCCATTTCGGGAAGGTAATTCATGGCTTCATTACGGGAAATCTCCATCAGCTCAGGGGCTTGTTCGTTGAGCTGCTCCTTTTGCAGCACAATCTCGTCCATCTTGTTTTTTGCCGAATTAAAATGATGGGCATGCCGGCGATGAAAGGGCAGGTTTTTTTCTTTTTCCAGGGCCTGCTCAAGGGCTTCCCTTTCGGCGGGCAAAAAAACCATGCGCAAATGCTCTATGAAAAACTCCCTGGAAAATTCGCTTTCGGTGAGCACCTCGTATCCGGGGGTGGAAAAAAGCTTTTCCCATTGGTTTTCTGAGGGCTCCTGCCCCTGTTCGAGGATGCCTGCAATTTCTATGAATTGCTCTATGCCGGAGAAATCAAAAAACGATTCGGCGGCTTTTTCTTCCTGGCAGGAAAAATTAAAAACAACACAGATAAGGAATAAATACCTGATGCTTTGTAACATTTGGCTTTCTTTTTAAAAATACAGATCCGACCTGTAAAGGAATTATCCCATTACAAATTTAGCTGGAAAAACCGTAGGAAAAAACCTGAAATTACAATCTAAAAAAAACAGGTTGAGGGAACGGCATATTGAGATTTCGGCCTTGGTCAGACAGCATTTGGATTTCTGCCCGGGATATTTTTCATAATTCTTTGTTTGGAAATTTATTTTTTTGCCCTGGGATGGAAAGAGAGCAGATTTTCGCGCAGGTATTCACGGTTCAGGTGGGTGTAGACTTCGGTGGTGGTAATGGACTCGTGCCCAAGCATGTCCTGCACGGCGCGCAGGTCGGCACCCCCTTCCACCAGGTGGGTGGCAAAGCTGTGACGAAAGGTGTGTGGGCTCACGGTTTTGGTGAGGCCTGCATTCCGGCAAAGATTTTTCACCAGGGTAAAGATCATCACCCGGGTCAGCTGCTTACCCATGCGGTTTAAAAAAACAAAATCTTCCTGACCTTTTATTGCGGGTGTTTGCCGGCGGTCGGTGTCCAGGTATAGCATGATGTGTTTGCGGGCCTGCGAGCCCAAAGGCACCAACCGCTGTTTGTCTCCCTTGCCCGTGATCACCAGGAACTCCTCCCGAAGGTTGATGCCTGAAATTTTCAGATTGACCAGTTCGCTTACCCTGAGCCCACACCCGTATAAAGTTTCAATAATAGCCCGGTTGCGCTGGGCATGGGGAAGGCTCATATCAATGGCTTTAATGATCTTTTCAATGTCATAAATGGAAAGTACTTCCGGAAGCTTACGACTCATGCGGGGTGCTTCAAGGTTGGCTGCAGGATTCACGGCAATGACGTCATCCATGAGCAGGTAGCGGAAAAAGGCCTTGATGCCGGATATGATCCTGGCCTGGGTACGCTGGCTTACCTCAAGAGAACCAATCCATTGCAAAAAACCGGAAAGATCCCCTGAAGTAATCTGCTGAGGAGTTTTTACCTCACCTTTTGCCTCAAGGTATTGTACCAGCTTGGCGGTATCGGCAAGGTAAGCCTCAACGGAATGGTCCGACAGGGAGCGCTCCAGCCTTAGGTAATTGCGAAAGCCGTTTAGCCAGGATTGCCAGCTCATAAAATTTCCGTTGAATTGGTTCAGGCATCAAAGATAGCACAATGGGTAAAATATACGTGTTTTTAACCGTGGGTTTTGGAATCGGGTTTCCCGATTTTTTGTCTAATTTTGGAGTAGGTTTCCGGGGAAAACTTTTTCCGGAAATAATTTTAAAAAAACAAGCCCCCGCTTTCATGGATTTCAGGTTTGTGATCAATATATTTTTTCGGATCTTTTCAGCCTCTTCTGCGGTTTTTAAAGACCTTGCAGACAAGCAGGAATTTTCCGGCAGGTTTTTTCTTTATTATGGTATGCCCCTGATCATCCTGGCGGCTTATGCCCGGGCCTATACCTTGCTGGTTGCAGAAACTGAAATCACTTTCCGGCTGCAGGACCTGATTTTTGTAAACATGGCCGGTTTTGCCCTTTCCTTCTGGCTGGGTGCTTATCTTATTTTCCTAATGAGCCCATCCTTTAAGGCAGAAAAGTCTTTCGGGAAAATCCTGATGCTTGTCATCGCTTCCTTTACTCCCTACTTTATCAGCATGCTGATTCCGTTGATCCATCCGACGCTCGCTCCGGTTACCTACGCAGGAATAGCGTATACGGTTTTACTTTTTGGAAAGGGTGCAGGGGTTATGCTTCAGGTTCCCGGTAATAAGGTGGTTGGGTTTACCCTTATTGCATTTTTTATTATGTTTGGGGTGGTGTTTCTTTCCCTCATGATTTTTACCGGGTTGTTTGTAAATGGCGACAATGTTTAAACAATAATTAATAACCGTATAATAAAAAGGATATGACCGGATCATCCAAAAGAACTTTGATATTGACCATAGCCGGTGTGAGCCTGGCTGTGATTGTATTGTTTGCTTACCTTTTCCTGCGCAATGCAAATGAGCCACAACTTGTTGCTGAGGAGCCGGAAGAGGTGATTGAAGAGGTGATCTACCTGGATGAATTTGGGGTCACCGAAGGAGGATATGTGATTCAGAGCGAGGTGGTAAGGCGGGGACAAACCCTGTCCCATATCCTTTCGCGTTTTGATCTGGGCCCGGTAATGATCGACCGCATTGCCCGCAAGATGATCGATGAGTTTAACCCAAGACGCATCCGTGCCGGAAATGCCTATCACGGCTATTACAATCCCGATACCACCACCACCCTGAAATATTTTGTTTACGAGATTTCCAACCTGGATTATGTAAAGGTATTCTTTGCCGACTCCATTTTGGTGGAAAGAGGTCAAAAAGAAGTAACCACCCAAACCCGGGAAGCCTCAGGGATCATACAATCCTCTTTATGGAATGCATTGAGTGCAAATAACCTTAGTCAGCAGCTGGCCATCCGCCTTTCGGAGGTGCTGGCATGGGAAGTAGATTTTCACCGCCTGGAGCGGGGCGACCGTTTTAAAGTGGTTTACCAGGAAAATTTCGTTGGGGAAGAATCCATTGGCATTCCCCGGGTGGATGCAGTTTATTTTGTACACCGGGGAAGGGAAGTCCATGGCTTTAATTTTGAGCACGACACCATCAGCGGGTTTTTCAACCAGGAAGCTGACAACCTGCGCAAGGTCTTTCTGAAGGCCCCTCTTGAGTTCGGCCGAATCAGTTCCCGGTATTCGCACAGTCGCATGCACCCGGTGCTTGGACACCGTCGACCGCACTACGGTACCGATTATGCCGCACCCCGTGGCACACCCATTCTGGCTGTTGGAGACGGGGTGGTGACCCGCACGGCTTATACTTCAGGCAATGGCAATTATGTGCGCATCCGCCACAATTCGGTTTATGAAACCCAGTACCTGCATATGTCCCGTTTTGCCAAAGGTATGCGGCCGGGCACAAAGGTCAAACAGGGTGATGTGATCGGGTACGTGGGTGCCACCGGTTTGGCTACCGGCCCTCACGTGTGTTTCCGCTTCTGGAAAAACGGACAGCAGGTGGATCACCTGAAAGAGGAATTTCCTTCGGCAGACCCCTTACCTGAGGATTACCACGAAATGTTTTTTGAGCTGCGCGACAGTCTTATAATCAGGCTGGAAAACATTGCCTTTAAAGAGGAAGTGCCGGAGGTTTAGGAAGAAATAACGGCCTGCCTGATTTTTTGTAAACTTTCCAACAGCCCTTCGAGCTTATCCAGTTTCAACATGTTTGCTCCGTCGGATTTTGCTTTTTCCGGGTTGGGGTGGGTTTCGATAAACAGCCCGTCCGCTCCTGCAGCTATTCCTGCACGGGCCATGGTGCCGATCAGGTGAGGCAACCCTCCCGTAATCCCTTTGGACTGGTTGGGCTGCTGTAACGAATGGGTAACATCCAATACGACAGGCACCCCAAAACTTTGCATGATCGGGATACCCCGGAAATCTACAACCAGGTCGCCATATCCAAAGGTGGTACCCCTCTCGGTGGCCATTACGTATGAATTGTTGGTCGACTTAATTTTTTCAATGGCAAACTGCATGGCTTCGGGGGAAAGGAACTGCCCCTTCTTGATGTTGACCACCCGCCCGGTTTCACCTGCGGAAACCAGCAATTCGGTTTGCCGGCAAAGAAAAGCCGGTATCTGCAATACATCCGCATATCGGGCAGCCATATATGCCTCTTCGTATGAGTGTACATCCGTTATTACCGGCAGATCAAATTTTTTCCCGATATCGTATAGCAGATTCAGGGCAATCTCATCTCCAATGCCCGAAAAGCTTTCCAGTTTGGAGCGGTTGGCTTTTTTGTAGGATGCTTTGAAAATATAGGGGATGTTCATTTCCCGGCAAATGCCGGAAATTTTTTCAGCGATTTCAAAGCCCATCTCTTCGTCTTCCAGAACACAGGGTCCGGCAATCAAAAAGAAGTTTTCTTTTTTTTGGGAGGGCGTGAAAATTTTTTTCAGGGTGGGATTCATAAATATGGGTTTTTCCGGTTTTCTATTTAAAATGGATGGCCAGCCAAACACATTCAGGGTCATTACTGGTATAGGTTACACGGTGCCTGAGGCCGGCCGGTAAGAGCAGGTAGTCACCGGCAGACAGATGGACCATCTGGCTCTTTTCAAACTCCAGGGTGGCTTTCCCTTTCAAAAGGATCACCCACTCATTTTCCGGCTGGTCATACCACTTCCCGGGTGGACTTACCTGTCCGCGGCTTACGATTCGTTCTATCTTGAGGTTATTGCCCTCGCACAATGATTCGAAAAACTCCTTGTCTTCCGCAATGGAGAGGCCGGCAGTGGAAAAAATGTTGTTGATGATCATGGTTATAATTTTTTGTGGGAACAATTCTTTTATTGAATTTCTTCCAGAACGCCTTTGCCTTGTCGAACTACCTCCATTTGGTCGCCGGTACAGTCGATTACCGTAGAAGCCTCGTTTCCGCCATTGCCCCCGTCCACCATCAGATCGATCTGTTCCTGGTATTTTTCGTAAATCAGTTCCGGATCGGTAGCATATTCCAGTATTTCGTCATCGTGATAAACGGATGTGGAAATAATGGGGTTGCCGAGTTCGTTCACGATCTCACGAATCACATTGTTGTCGGGTATGCGGATGCCAATGGTCTTTTTACGGCTTTGAAAAATTTTGGGCACACTGTTGTTGGCATTTAAAATAAAAGTAAAAGGACCCGGCAGGGCTTTTTTCATGACTTTGTAAACACTGGTGCTGAATGGACGGGTATAATCGGAAATATGGCTTAAGTCATAAAAGATCAGCGAAAAATTGGCTTTGGAGGCCTTGATGCCTTTGATGCGGGCCACCCGTTCCACCGCCCTGGGTTGAAACAAATCGCAACCAAGCGCATAAACCGTATCGGTAGGGTAAATGATCACCCCTCCATTGCGCAGGCAGTCGGCAACCATTTGTACATGCCTGGGATTGGGGTTTTCCGGATATATTTTTATATACATAACAGGGCTTTTCTTACTTAAAATTACAAATTTAAATTTTTATTGCTCTCTGCGGCTGTTTTTGAGCCTTGCATTAATTGATATTTGCGCAAATTTCGGGATTTATAATTGTTTCCCACACAATAATATTTATACCTGCTTTGTTTTCTCTTCAGAAACCCATATCACCCAACCGCCAAAAGCTTAAAATATTAACTTTGACCCAAATTCAAATTACGGTTTCATGCTGCGCATTTATATTACCCGGGCCACCTTGTTCATTATGCTTTGGGGCTTTTCTGCTTTTACGTTGTATCCTGCCAAGGTAATACCCTTTGAACAATCTTTTTCTTTTAATCCATATGAAACAGAGCAGTCACGCATTGTCAACTCTTTTTTGCAACATATTGCCGAGGGTAGCGGAAAACTCAGGGTATTCACCCGTTATACCCTCAGGGGAGAAATGCAGGTTTCCATTGGAGAGCCGCAAAACGGAAGTTACCCGGGAGCAGTCCGTTTCACGGACATGCAGCTTCGCGGCGATGTGAATTATAAGGATTTTAGCCTGGAGAAAATATTGCTGCCCAACCTTGCTTCATGGAAGCTGGAAATTAAAGATGAGCAGGGAAGAACGGTTTATAGCAGGATTTTTCCCGATATGCAACTTGATAAGGAAGAAATGCCGGTGTTTTTCTTTGAGGCTGATTTGCCGCGAAATACAACTCCTTATGAAGTTGTGGTTTCCAACCTGGAATTTTATTATAATGGAGGAGCATTCCAAAAATTAGAGGCTTTTTTTGGAGCCTTGCAGGGTTATTATCTGGCCGGCACCAAACTGGCAAAAGCCGGTGAACTTATTGACGGGATTGAAGTTTTAGATCCCTCAAGCCTTATTCTTGATGAGTTTCGCCTTTGTGAAGCAGAGGAACTTTTTAACCGGGTTAGGTTTGCCTCTTTTCATGACTGGATAGACTTAGGCCGAAATGATCCCGATAGTATTCAGTTTTATTCTGACCGCCTGGAACCACTTCTGGTTGAGCTTAGGCAGGGTTTTAACCTTGCCATGGCCCGGATTGATGAACTTTTTTACCGGAAAGGATTGCAACTCCTGGATTCAGGCGATACGGGGCAGGGCAGAGACGAATTCCTATCCGCACTGGTTTACAACCCCCTGCATGTTCCCTCCCATTTGGCCCTGGCAAACATTGATTTTCAGATGGGAAAAAAACTTGAAGCCCTCACGCGCATGGGGAAAGTCATTGCCACCATGTTCCCTTCTGGAGAGTGGAGGGAAAAATCTTTTGCCCTTGCCGACAGTGTTCAGGAAGCATTTTATAAAAGTTCACAGGAGCTTATTGCGGAGGGGCGGTTCAACGAGTCTTTGGGCCTGCTCACACAGGTAAGGGATTATTGCCATTTAACAGAACCTTTTTACCCCTGCTCCCCAACATTGGATGAGTTGTTTACCGAATCCCATCTTGGGATGTTCCGTTCATTCCTTACCGTGGCCAGGCGTGCCCTGCATAACGATAATCTTTCTTTTGGGGTAACATACATTATCAGCGCCATGGATTACCAGGAGGAATATTGCAACTTTATTCCGGATAAACGGGAAGCCATGACACAGCTTCAGAAAATTGTCAATCGCTACCAGGAAAAGGGTGTAATGTTTATGAGCCTAAAGGATTACGAGCGGGCAGCCCAGAATTATGCTTCCGCAAGGGGCCTGTGCAGGGAGTATCCCGAACTGACATGTTTTGATATTTTGGATGAACTTTATGCCGAAGCCTTTGAACTGGAGGAACATTCACAGGTGATCAGTCTGGAGCTAATGATTCGGGAACCTCACCCGGAAAAAGGGATACCCTCCGATATGCAACAAATCCGGAAAGAGGTTTTAGATATGCTTTCGGAAGGGCACCTGAAAACCTGGGCCGGGGAGCTGGAAATCGCCCGGGAAATCCTCACCAGGGTGGCCAGCCTGAGTTTGCAATATCAGCTAAGAGCCGACAGCCTGGTCAATGCACGCATTTTGTCCTTGTCTGAAGGGATACTGGAAAAGGAATGCGAATTGGTTCAAAGAAAGATCAACTCTTTGACAAATAAAGCTTTTACTGAGGTTGAACAGCAAAACTTTCAAAAAACCCGGGAACTTCTCTCTGGCATCAACCACTTAAAAAGTTCCCATTCCCGTTGTTCTTTTGAGTTAAATAACAGCCTTAGCAGAATTGAATCCTATGAACCTGCGGCTAAATACCAGGACTTGATGGAAAATGCCCGGAGAGCATACTTTCAGGCTGGATCGGGGGATTTTGAATCCTTTTTTGAATCATATGAAAGCGCATCCCGGTTTTTTGAAAAAAACAGCATCAACCGGTTTGGCCTGGAACATACCACCCTGCAGGATTTTGTTAAGAACGCCGCCCACAATGAACTGGTTATGGCTGCAACCCGTTATTTCGCCGGAAAAGGCAATCCCCATGCAGCCATTTCCCTGCTGCTTAACTTAAAAAAGCAAGGAGTGGATGCAAAAGATATTCGCAGCTTACAGGAGTTTGCAGGTACCAGGGCTGCCATTTACTTTAAAGAGATCAGCCCCGAAAAAAAACCCAGGGACCTGGCGCGTGAAATTACCGCCAACGATCCCTGGTTCAGGCATTTTGTAAATGCTTTTGTAAGAAACTGGTAGGTCTATTCTTCCATTTTCTCCTTATCCAATTTGATTTCCAGCTTCATGTAATAAGCACCCACCACCATGGCCCCGGTGATTATTATTATGTTTTTGATGATGTATTGTCCGATGATGGTCGGGATAAGCGGGGGAGGCAAAAAGGTTTCGGCCGGAAAGAAAAACAGGGGCATAAAAGTCCCGATCATTTGCAGGAAAAGCAGCGGAATGGCAATGCGCATCCAAATCCCAAAAACGAATAAGATCCCGATCAGTACTTCCCATGCAGCCAAAAGCGGCATGGATATGGCCTGACCCATCAAACCGAATGTCAGCACTTCAATGGTTCTTGTAGCCAGTTCTTCTGCAGAGCTAACCCCGGGAAAAAATTTCTGGATGCCAAACCAAAAGAACACGATCCCGATACTGATGCGCAAAAGTATCGGTCCTCTTTTGGCCATCCATTTATACGCGCGCTCTTCAAAGGGTGTGAGGTTTTTCATAATACTTCAGTCTTTAAGGTTAATTACTTATTAAATTGAATAATTTGCAAACAAATATACAACCAATTAACATTGCGTCAATAAGGAATTATTTCTTTAATTATCCAACAATAGAAAGACTCTTTGGTTTGGGTAGTTTCACAATTTTTAAGAATAATTTCCGCTTGCCTGCATGATATGTTTAGGTTTCAGAAGCCTTGCTTATATATTGGCTTCGTTTTTTTCTTTTTGATTCAAAGAAAAAATGCAGTAATCATTCTTCCTGAAGGTGGGGCGGATTCTGATCCAAAGAAACAATCCGGTAAAGATCTGTGCGGCGGTCGTTCCAATTGGTCACTGTGCCACGGTTCCGGTGTCTTTTGAGCAGCTCAAGGTCTATGTCGTTAATGATCACCGTTTCCACATTGGGCGTACATTCACCCGCAATGGCGTCACGTGCAAACGAAAAATCCGAAGGGGTGTAGATCCCTGATTGGGCATATTGAATGTCCATGTTGTCTACTTGCGGAAGGTTGCCTACGGTGCCGGCAATGGCTACAAATATCTGGTTTTCCACACAACGGGCCTGGGCGCAATACCTTACCCTGAGGTAACCCTGGCGGTCGTCGGTACAAAACGGCACAAAAATGATCCTTGCGCCTCTTTCCACAGCGATCCTGGCCAGTTCGGGAAATTCCAGATCGTAGCAGATCATGATAGAAATTTTTCCTTTATCCGTATCAAACACCTCCAGTGTGTTGCCGGGTTGCACTCCCCACCACTTTTTCTCATTGGGGGTAATGTGCAGTTTGTATTGTTTGCCTATTTCCCCGTTGCGTTTAAAGAGGTAGGCAATGTTGTAAAGGTTGTCTCCTTCGGGAGTAAAATGAGAACCCGCAACAATATTGATATTGTATTTAATGGCCAGCTCACTGAAAAGCTCCAGGTATTGCTCGGTAAATTCTCCGATCTTTCTGGCTGCAGTTCCCGGTTCTTCCTTAGGGAAAAGGGAAAGCAGCTGCAGGGTAAAGATTTCGGGAAATAATACGAAATCGCTTTTGTAGCCTGAGGCCACATCCACAAAATATTCGCTTTGTACGGCAAAATCGTCGAAGTTTTTGATGGGCCGCATCTGGTATTGCACCACGCATATGCGCACCGGGGCAGCAGCCAGGAATTGACGTTCTTTCTCTTCCTTAAAATCGAAATTGGTCCACTCCAGGTAGGTTGCATATCCGGCCGATTCGCTGTCATCATCCATATATTGGCGGATGATCTTTTTAAGGGAAAAGCCATTGGAGAGCTGAACGGTAAGTACAGGATCAAAAATGGCCCTGCTGGTAACCCGGTCCACATATTGACTGATGTTCATCTTGTCCTTATGATTGCGGTAACCGGGCAGGCGTCCACCAATCACGATGCGACGTAAATTGAGATTCCTGGCCAGGTCTTTACGGGCTTCATAAAGCCGGGTGGCTAGTTTCATGCCCCTGAACTCCGGATGCACCATGATCTCCATGCCATACAAAGTGTCTCCCTCAGGGTCATGGGTGCCAATGTTGCCGCCATCGCAGATCTCGTCCCAGGACATGTTCATGTCAAAATCCTCTGAGTCGATGATCAGACTGCCGGAAGAGGCAACCAAACGGCCGTCGATCTCAATAACGATTTGCCCCTCGGGAAAGCGTTTGATCTGGTTTTGGAGATTTTCATGCGACCAGACTTCCATACCCGGAAAACTGATTTTCTGCATGGAAATAACCTGGTCAAAATCCTCCTTCCGCAGGTTGCGGATATTCAGTTTGGATTCAAATTCGTGAAGATCTATTTTTTCCATTTCAGTAACTTTCCCTGATGTCGATAATTGCCCCGTTTTTAAAATCAGCAGAAAGCAGCAGACTGGCAAGCTTTTTTCCCGCCAGGGTAGGGGGGATCAATTGTCCGGATTCTTTGAGCTCCACAAATTTCTGGCGGTGGATAAATTGTTTTTCAGTGGTTTGGCGTATGGAGGATTGCATTTCGGTATCAATGATGCCCGGGGCTACACCCATGGCTTCCACAGGATGATCCTGTCCTTCCTGCTCAGTGGCAATACAACGCGAGAACATATCGATCCCTGCTTTGCCGGTACAATAGCTGCTCCAGCCATAATATGGGTTCTGGGCAGCCCCTGAGGAAATGTTCAGGATGCGTTTTTCAATGGCCAGGTCTTTGGTGTGCCTGATAAACTCGCCGGAAAGCAGCATGGGTGCAAGCAGGTTGATGCGCAGGTGACTTTCCACTTCTTCTGGAGGACAGTTCTCCACCCGGTCCACCGGCTTGACCACTCCTGCATTGTTGATCAGGTAAATACCTTCAGCCTGATCTGTATCTATTTTCTCAAAGATCAGCTGGCATAAACGGGGGATATCCTGATTAAAAGCCAGGTCGAACTGGAAAAAGTCTACCTGGCAATTTTTAGCAGCTGCCATGGTTTTAAGCTGCTCGCTTTCACTCCTGGAAATACACAAAAGGTGGTGATCTTCATGGAGCAACTCCATGGCGATCCCTTCTCCAAGGCCTTTACTGGCTCCTGTTATGATAAAATATTTCATTGTGTTCTTTAATTTCGTTCTTCTTCGGTTTTTAATCTTCCCACCGACTCAATGGAGCCGGTATTGGGAAAAAATTTTATTTCCATATCCAGGGCCGGCAGGGTGCCGGTGATTCCAAACTGATTAATCAGCATGCGGGCTTCGGCACGAATGTTTTGCCCTTCCCTGATGATCACGTTCCCGTGTTCAGGAATCCGGTATTGAAAACCTTTGGAGGGTTGGCGGGGATCTTCATTGCGATCCATATAAAGCCCGGCTTGTCTTGTGGCTTCAGTTCGTGTCGCTTCAATGGTCACGGGGATGCCATTTTCAT
>SKVW01000155.1 GCA_007129255.1 Bacteroidales bacterium | reverse complement strand
TTAACAGGATAGTCACTGGAGGTTTGTGCCCGTTTAATACAGACCACCTTTTTGGTTATACCCTTGTGAATGGGGTATTTATTTAAGGTTCGTATCTTTTTTCCATTTCCTCAATGATTCCATAAATCTTTCCGCAACCGGGTCGTCAATTTCTGAAAGTACGGTTATTACGTCATCGAAGGAGATAACATTCTCTCTTTTGTCCAAATTTTCCGGCTGAATGTAAATTACTTCCGGCTCAATAGGGCAATTTAAATTAATTATTTCATTGTTGACTCTGTCAATCCACTTAACTGTCTCCAACTTCTCCATCAGTCTGTCGTATTTATTTTTCTGCTTAGTTGCCTTGTAAACTTTCAGTAACCCCCTGATTAGTCCCGAAATTTTGAGTTTAGCAGCATCCTCCAGATACCTATCTTGCTTTTCTCTTAATGAACGCTGGTCAGTTTTCAGTTCAATCAATAATACCCTTTGTGCACTCTCAGAAAACACCAAATAGTCAATTTTGAAAGACTTGTTAAGCTCTGGTAGCTTTTTCGAAATTTCCCCAACTCTCACAGGAAATTCAGGTATTACTAAGTCAACCTTTAACCCATAAAACTTCTCTAAAATTTGGTTAAGGTACAATGCAAAGAAAATGTCTGCCCGTCTTTCAAGCTGATAAGCGGGTAATTTTCTCCAATCATCAAGCAGGTCAAAAAGTCTGTCTATTGTCATATCTGGGATTTAATTTGGTTGTTAACGTTTCTGTAGCAGCTACAGTAGCACCTGCCTGCCTGCTACAAAACCCCAAACCGAGCAGCGACCAAAATCTTCAAAACGTCCAACGCCGCATGTTTGGGAAGTTATACGGTTTTGCCTTCCTCTGCTTTTTTGTTATTTAAAAATCTTTCTCTTATATCGGCAAGATAATCTCCATTTTCCGTCTTCCAACTAGTCCAGCCGTTAACTGTTTTCCTGTGACTTCCAGCGTTTTGTATTCCTGCTAAAGCAGCAAAACTTGGACTGGTATACACCTGCCCCAGAACTTTTAATGATCCGTCTTCCAGAATTTCTGCCTCATATTTCTTTTTGTTTCCGTGTCGTGGCCTATACTCCATTATTAATTTTTGCCCGGATTCTAATAACCCGCTCTCTATCAAATCGGATATTAAGACCTCATACCGGGTAAGTTCCCCTGTTTTTTCTTCCTTATCTTCTTCTTCAGTATCCAAAACCGGTTTAAATTCTTCCGGAAACTCATAAGCAATGGAATACTTGTTATCAAAATCAACGTACTTGGTTATGGCCCAGAGTTTCACACTGTATTTCAATGTTCTGGCCCACTCTTTTAAATCTCCTGAAATTGCATCTATTGGTAAACCAATGATAGGTTCTTTATTTAGGATCTCACCAAGCATTTTTCTTACGTCAATTTCTTTGATTTTTTGTTCAGCAAATTTTTCTCTGGTAGTTTCATCGGACTGGTATAGGTCAACGGCTAAATCTTCAATGGTTTTTTTTGAAATGGCTTGCAAAGAGGCAATTACCTGCTTAGCTATTTGAGGGGCAATATGACCCCAAACATTATGATGTAGTAATTCAGCTTCAACCAAATACCATTTTCTCGATGCAAGGTCAATCGCAAAACCATCCGGAATGGTACCTGTTCCATCCCCGGTTTTTATCAATGCTTTCGGCAGGTAAATTGAAGTGGGGCCAAAAATATATTCATAATTGTCAACAACCACTTGCTCAAGTTCCAGTTCGCTGTCAAAAGGAGTCTTGATAAATTTTCTGTCCTGAAGTATTATCATAATACCGTAATTTTTTCAATATTGGAAACAACCTGTAGCCATTTTCCCATCCTCCCCCAACAAATATAAGGTAAAATTATATTAAGGTGTGTAAAATTTATGACAAGTAAAAAGATAACCCACTGTGGCAATGATGAATAAACCCGGCAGGCGATAGGGGCCTTGCCGACTTGCCATGGGTGTGCTGTTTGGTTTTATTCGGGAAAGGGGAGAAGGCTGCCGCCTTACAAATTATACTCCAGCTCTTTTTCTTTTCCCGGCTTTTCTTTTAGGAACAAAAAGTAGTTAAAGAAAAACACAAAGAAGGTGAGTCCGGCCTGGGTTTCGATGGTGTCTTCGTTGATCATGGAGAGCATGAAAATGACGAACCATGCCAGGAAGGGAAAGTGCCCAAAGGCCCTGAGCCGGATGGGAGGATACAGTATGGCGAAAAAGATCCATACAAAGCCGAGGATGCCAAAGGCCATTACAAAGGAAAAGTACTGGTTGTGGGCCCGCATGCGGTAGTCTTCGTGCAGCAGGGTCTGTGTTTTTTCGTACCCGTATTCGGTGGCCACGTAAATGTCGCCGGTGCCCCACCCAAACCAGGGCTTGGCCTGTATGGCCTCCCAGGTGGCCCTCAGAAACTCAAACCGCATGGTAAAGGAATGGCCCGAAGGGTTGCGGGTTTCCTGGTATCGCTGCACCTCCCAAAGGGTCTGGTGTATCCTTACAAAAACTCCCGGCCATCGGATGTAGTTTACGTTGGTCACCCCGCTTTCCACGGCCATGATGTCTTTTTCGCGCATGCGGGTTATGCCGTCGGCATCTTTCCTCAGGCCCCTGGAAGTCATGTACCTCCAGAGGGTGTGCCTGAGCTCCTGACCCCTTTCGTCCTTTCCGTTGTAGTCGAGGGGGCTGCGTTTGTTCCAGGCCTGCTCCAGCTCATTTTCCGAAATGTACAGGTACACCAGATGGCCGTTTTCTTTCAGGGTGCTGGTGGTATCGTGGCGGTAAGTGTTGCCGATGGTGGTATGGGTTTCCAGCTGTGTAAGGTCTTTGGGGTGGTCCTGCTGCAGCTCCTGCCAGGCCAGGTAAACCGTTCCCGCACTCAGGCCTGCAATCAGCAGTATGCCGGCAACGGAAGCCAGCCTCACCTTCCAGCTTCCCTGGAAGACCTTTTTTAAAGCGGCCAGGAAAAGCACGGCCAGAAATACCACCACTCCCGTGAGGGATTGCAGCAGCAACAGGTAAACCACATGCCAGGCCGCCATGGCGTAGCAGGTTATTTTCCAGCCCCGGTGGCCGGCAAACTGGTTGCGGGCAAAATGATGCAGCAACACAATGGAAAGGGTTACCATCAGGCTTACCCTGATATGGGAAACAAAAGGGGATAGCTCGCGATGGTCGGTAAACCCTCCCGAAACATACATGCTCAGGCTGATGAGGGACACCACGGTGATGGTTCCGCAAAAGGCCATGGCGATCCATTTTTTCATGCCTGCATCCAGGGGGCGGGAAGAGGCAATTATAAAGGTAAGTGCAAAAATGGGGAGCTTGGTGCGCAGGTCGCGACTGCCATAGGCAAAGTCGGTGGAATAAAAAAGGGCGATCACATGCAGCAGGAAGATGGAGGCAAAGATCACCGCCGGCTTGTTGTCCCAGAACTTCTGCAGCTTTTCGCGGTAGCGCCCCTCCAAAATCCAGTTGCCGCCAAGGATCAGCTGCCCGATGCTCATCAGGAAAACCGATGAAGGCATCCCGATGGCTATGATGGTTAAGCCTGCCCAGAAGGACCACTTATGAAAAGGCTCCCGGTATTTTTCCAGCATCTTCAATTGTTTTTATTGATCTTCCCCGGGAATCAAAATGGATGCATATTTCTCTTTATCGTTAAGCAGGCGAACGGCTTCCCTTACCTCATCGTCATGCTCAAGGTTGGAAAGCACCCTTCCTTTCTGGTAAAAGTAGCGGGCAACGATTTCTTCCCTGAGAAACCATTCGATCTCCGGGCGGAAGGTGATCAGGTCGGCCGCCTTGTTTTGCTTTATCTGGTCTTTCATCTCAATGTAAAGACTTTCTATGGCTTCAAAATATTTCTCTTCCCGGGAAATGCCTTTCAGCTCTTTCAGCAGTTTTTCACTGTCGGTGGAGTAGTCAAAATCGCGTTCTTCCAGAAACTGCACGAAGTCGTCGTACATCTCCTGGCTGACGGAAAATTCTTCCGGGCCTGCAATTTCGTCATGGGTACGATAGAACCGGGTGGCAAAATCAAAAATATGAAAGCCGGTAATCAGTTCCCGGGTTACGTGGGCGGGAATTAAGGGATCCAGGGCCACATCCGGTTCAATGCCCCCTCCGTCGTAAACGATGCGTCCGTTTTGGGTGGTAAATTCACTCTTGTGGGCGTCGGGGATCTTTTCCACGCTTCCGTCTTCCCTTCGCTGGGCATAGTCAATGGCCTGAATGGAACGGCCACTAGGGATGTAATACTTGGCAACGGTAACCTTTAGCTGGGTGTTGTAGCTCAGGGGTACTACATTTTGAACCAGGCCTTTGCCAAAGGTGCGCTGACCGATCACCACGCCCCGGTCGTAATCCTGAATGGCGCCGGCAACAATTTCGGTGGCAGAGGCGCTTCTTCTGTTTACCAGGATGGCCAATGGAATATCTTTGTCAACCGGGTTGTTCAGGGTATGGTGGGTGGTGTTGCGATCGGGAATTTTTCCTTTGGTGCTTACCACCAGTTGATCCCGGTCAATAAAAATATTGGTAATGTTTACGGCTTCATTCATCAGCCCGCCCCCGTTATCGCGCAGGTCAAGGATCAGGCTTTCCACCTGCTGTTCTTCCCGAAGCCGGTTAAAGGCATTTCTTACCTCCCTGCCTGCATTCTGGGTAAACCCGGTCAGCTTGATGTATCCCGTGGTTTCATTAACCATCCCGTAATAAGGGATGTTGTCGATTTTTACCACGTCCCGTTCAATGGTTTTGCCCAGCAGCTGTTCTTCTCCTTCGCGTTCAACTTTTACCGAAACGGTAGTGCCTGGCTGGCCCTGCAACAGGTTCCTGACATCATCGGCATTGAGGTCCTTTACCGAACGCCCGTTCACTTCTTTGATCACGTCCCCGGCTTTTAACCCTGCCTTATAAGCCGGGGCATCCTGGTATGGCTCGGCAATGACGATGTAATCGCCCCGGGCCCGGATTACCGCCCCGATGCCGCCGTACTGCCCGGTGGTCATAAACCTTACGTCTTCTATTTCCGATTCGGGGATAAAGGTGGTGTAAGGATCCAGGGAGTAAAGCATTTCATCAATGCCGGTTTTGATGACCTCCGAGGGGTTTACATCATCCACATACTGGGTAACCAGCTCCTTGAAAAGGCTGGAGAAAATATCCAGGTTTTTGGCGATTTCAAAATCCTTGCTTCCAAAAGCAGTCAGCCCTATAAAAGCCCCTACCAGGGTTGCGATAACCAGGTTTTTCCGGGTTTTTCGGGTTATTCTTCTGAGCGTTTTCATTGCTTTACGTTTTTGTTTTCATTCGTGTTTTTTGGAGGAACGGAATCAAACCCGCTGCCACCCCATGGGTTGCAGGAAGCGAACCGTTTCAGGGTTAACCATCCGCCCCTGAATGGCCCGTGCGTTTGAATGGCCTCCAGCCCGTATTGCGAGCAGGTGGGCGCATAGCGGCATGAGGCCGGCAAATAGGGAGATATGGCACCCTGGTAAAAACGGATCAGGCCTGTCATGATCAGCGATAATATTTTTTTTAGCACTTTTAGCAAAACCATATTGTTTTTACCTGCTTTATTGCGTCTTTGCTGCACTCTCTGCCAATGCAATTTTTTCCTGTAATTTTTGTAAAATTAAAAGGATTTTTGATTCTATCTCATCATAGGGCAGAATGGAGGGAGCAACATAAATCAGGCCAAGCAGGCAAAGCTGGTCCCTGTCTTCCAAAAACGTATAAAAAGCGGATTTGTTTTTTCTGTAGGCTTCTTTAACAAGTCTTTTAATCCGGTTTCGCTTCACTGCCAGCCTGAAGTTTTTTTTGGAAACCCCGATAAGGCATTTGGACGGGTATGGAAACAAAGCCCTTTCAGGCAATTTCAGGTGGGGCCAGGAAGGGTTTTGCCTTTGGCGGATGGGGGATCGTCCGGCTTCAATGCCTTCAAATACCTTTACCGTAGACTGAAAAAGGATTGGCTCCAGGTTTTGTTCCAGCATCAGGTAGCTCACCCTGAAAGGAAACAAAAGAAAACTTTCCCCTTTGCTGAACAGCAACTCTTTATACCGGAGATGGCAAAGGCGTTCACTTTTTTTATAGGTATTCATGAAAAGAGAGCTTTTGCCTTTTAAAAACGGGAAAGGCAGTTTAAGCAACGGGCGAATGAATTACTTTTTCTTTTGCTCCTCCAGGTATTCCTGTATGGCCATAACCATGGAGGGGGCCGTTTCTGTGGGGGCTTTTAACTGCACCTTGAAGCCTTCTTTTTCAAGGGCATTGATGGTGGCTTTTCCGAAAGCGGCAAAAACCGTATCTCCCTGTTCAAAATCCGGGAAGTTCTTTTGAATGGATTGCATACCAAAGGGGCTGAAAAACACCAGCATCTGGTATTCGCTGATGTTCAGATCGGTCAGGTCTTCAGGAACCGTACGGTAAATGGCACCGGATACAAAATCAATCTTGTGTTGCCTGAGCAATTGGGGGATTTCTTTTTTGTGGCTTTCTGCACAAGGGAAAAAGAACTTTTCGTCCTTGTGCTTTTTGATCACGTCCAGCAAATCCCTGAAATGGTTTTTCCCGAAAAAAATCTTGCGTTTCCTGAATTGAACATACTTCTGAAGGTAAAGGGCAATGGCCTCTGAAGTACAGAAATACTTGGTCTGATCGGAGATCTCTACCCGCAATTCTTCACAAAGCCTGAAAAATTGATCCACCGCATTTTTTGAAGTAAGGATAATGGCAGAGTAATCTGCAATGTTGATGCGGTTCTTCCGAAATTCCTTCGCATCTATGCTTTCTATTTTTATAAACTTCCGGTAATGAATGTTCAGGTTGAATTGTTTTGCAAGATCTGCGTAAGGTGACTTGTCGTTTTCCGGTTGTGGCTGCGAAATTAATACATTCTTAATTTTCAAGGTGCCTTCTCCTATGTTTTTTTATGGTTTAAAAAAATCTTTAAAACCCGGTGCTGGCCGGAATAGTGAAATAGTTTATGCCTGCTTTGATGATGACCAGTAAAGGTGCAATTTCAACGGCACAAAGGTACAAAATTAAGTAATAACCAGAGAATCTGGCTTCATTATACCCCATGGCGGTGCCGCGGATCACTTTAATTAAATTGGCAATGCCGGCAATTATCCATGCCATGGTAATTCCGGTAGCAGAAGGATTGTATATGCTATAGGCTACTATGGGCAAAAGAATCAGACCGGTTAACTGATTAAAAAGAAAAATGTTTTTCAAATAAGCCGAATTGGCATTATGGGTTTTAAATACCCATGCCAGAAAACCTGTAACCAAAGCTTTTAAGGGGTAAAACCCCAGAAAAAGCAAAAAAATAAAACCGTAAACCATTATGGGGTGCACTTCCCCGAATAATGGCCGCACCTGCAGGAAGCTTAGTGTCTGATATAGCAGCAGGGAGATCACGATGACAAAATTCAGAAATAACAGGTAGGTAACTGTTTCATTGAAAAAGTTGCCCTCTTTTTCCATCAGCTTAAAGTGGCGATTGGCAAAAGCAGCCCTGAAAAATTGCTGCATGCGGCTCCGGAAGTAATACCTCGACAAGGCGATCAGAAAAAAGGAAAGGGTAATGATCCAGAATAACCAGTCTTTTTTTTCGGCTGCTTCTATGGGCTTTATATCGTTGCTTGCCGGAAGCAAATGAGGGTTCCCGTAAAGTTCCCCGCTTGTGGAGATCTCTGGTTGCGCCGGGCCTGGAAAAATTTCCGTGGTATCGGCAAGCAGGCTGTCGGCATTAACAGGGTCACCCGAAAAGCCTTTTAAGGGAAAAAGCAAAAGGGAGCAAATGAAAAGGATTTTGAACCATTTAATTTCGCCTGCCATGTTGCTTTTTTTTGCAAAGTTAATGGTTTTTCATTTTTTAATTTTCTTTTGAGAAATAATTGCCAAAAAACAAAATGTTAAAAGGTTATCAAAACCCTTATATGCCATATGTTCTGTTGTTCAAAAAAATAACACATTTCATTTTGCCTGAAAACAAATTAATGATAATTTTGCTTCCCGTTGAACTTCAATAATTTCAGTAAAAATTTCAATCCCAAAAAATGAACCTGCTGGACTCCATTAAACGTAAAGCCCAAAAAGAAAATAAAACCATTGTATTGCCCGAAGCATTGGAAGAGCGCACGCTTAAGGCGGCCAATATTATCCTCAGGGAAGGGATTGCCCGCCTCATTTTGCTTGGCAATCCGGAGCAGATCAAAGAAAGTGCCCGGCAACACAACCTGGAGTCTGTAGAAAAGGCAACCATTATCGATCCCGTTTCCTTTGAGAAAAAGTCATTTTATGCCGCCATGCTCTTCGATCTTCGCAAGCATAAAGGCCTAACCATGGAAGAAGCCGAAAAGCTGGCAGAGGATGCCCTTTACCTTGCCACCCTGTTGATCAAAAACGGAGATGCCGACGGGGAGGTGGCCGGGGCCATGAATGCCACGGGAAATGTATTAAGGCCGGCTTTCCAGGTAGTACGCACCATGCCCGGAATAAGCGTGGTATCGGGAGCGTTCATCATGCTCATGAAAGACAAAAAATGGGGTGAAGAAGGCATCCTGGTTTTTGCAGATTGCGCGGTACACCCCGATCCTGATGCCAAAGAGCTTGCCGAAATTGCGGTAATGACTGCCCGCACTACCAAAGCCATTATTGGAGTGGAGCCAAAGGTGGCCATGCTGAGCTTCTCCACCAAAGGCAGCGCAAAACATCCCATGTGCGACAAGGTAATTGAAGCCACCCGCCTGGCCAAAGAAATGG
>SKVW01000157.1 GCA_007129255.1 Bacteroidales bacterium | reverse complement strand
CTGATTGCAGCAGGCAGGACAAGCTGGATATTCAGAAACTGGCCAACGCCATTGTGCTGACGGCCCAGGGGATTCCTTTTCTTCACGCGGGAGAAGAGATAGTGCGCACCAAGTTCGGAGAGCACAACACTTACAATCTTCCTGACTCCATCAACCAGCTGGTATGGAGCAACAAAGCCGAATATTCCCATGTGTTTACCTTTTACCGTGACCTGATCGCCCTCCGGCGGGGGCATCCTGCTTTTCGCATGCCCACCTCAAAAATGATACGCAAACATTTACGTTTTCTGGATGTCCGGCATGAGCTGGTAGTGGGATTCCATCTGAAAGAGCATGCCAATGGAGACCCATGGAAAAACATCATTGTGTTTTACAATGCCGATGCCGGGGAAGTGAAGGTTTCTTTGCCGGATGGCAACTTCCGGGTGGTGGCTACCAAATTCGGAATTAACCCTATAGGAGTGGATACCCCGGGGCTGGAAGGTGTTTTTTCCGGCAGCATCAAAATTCCTTCCCGCTCTTTGATGGTATTGACGGATGAAGAAAGTATTTAAAAAAACGGAGGACTATAAAAACAAAAGCCCCTGGATTGGACACCGGGGGCTTTTTTCTTTTCCGGGCCGGTAATTAACCGTGGCCCGGTTCAGGGAGTGATCCCTGTGTAGTTTCCGGTTGTTTTCAACAGCCGGATCGGTCTCTTTGAATTTTCTTTTCGGGGATTGGGGAGGAATTGATATGCATATTTAAATTAGTCATCATCAAATTCCTGCTCCGGGCCGGTGTTTGCAGAACCAAAGAACTCTCCGGAATGGCTGATCATATCGTCTTCATCATCCAGAACGAAGTCGTCAAGATCAGGGGCAGCGGACTGATGCCCTAAGTATTCCAGGTATTCTTCAATTTCCGTAAAACCGGCTTCCCACATTTTTTGTAAAAATGCACTCATAAGCAGCTGGGTTTAAATTTCTTTAAAAGATTAAAAAATGATCATTAACTGTTCAAATATACAAATTAAATTTGAAATATACACGTTTTTGTAGAAGTTTTTTTATGTTTTAAAGTGAATATTAAAAAAGTTAAAATGAAATTAGTTATTTGTATGGCCAAAAAGGCAGAAATCCGGGGGGTGGTGTGCAAGTCCGGAGAATTAGTAAAAAGCGGTGAAGTCAGTTCAAAAAACATTTTAAAAGGCTTTAAGGGGTGCTTTTTCGCTTTCATTAACAATAATTTATCGATGGTGAACGGTTGTTTAATTAAAAAGGAAATGTGATTCCCAGCCATGGAATAGCAATAAACGTATTCATATCCGGAGCAAAAGGCATTATCAGGCCAAAATCCAGGCCGCTGTTACGGATGATCCGGCGGCCGCCAAAAGCCATCAGCAGGAGAGAATCGTCACCGGCAGGAATTATTAAATTTTCAGTAATAATATAACCCCTTGCGCCCGTTCTGAACATGCCGCTAAGGGTTATAACCGGCAGGTCGGCCCATTCTCCATCGGCAAATCCCCATCCGGTACCAATGGTAAAATTGGTGTTGGGATTACCAAAAGTGCTTGTGAAATAGGCAATACCAAACCCACCGATATCTTCCCCGATAACGGATCCGGCCAAAAGGCCCACGCCAAGATTAACCTTTTCATCCACCAGGGGAATGGAAAATTTAGGGATGACCCATACCGGCGTGCTTGTTCCGCCCAGCAAAAACAAAGGAACCATACCGGCTCCAACAGAGAAATAATCGGTAAGGCCATAACTTGCCTGGTTGTACAACACCCAGACATTTTGATAATAGCCCTCCCCTTTTTTTAACCCATAGCCGTTTGGCGACCAGAAATAACGCGTGGCCTGCGGATTTTCAAACCAGTATTCGCCTTCTACCAGTCTGCGCGGATCCACTTTGGTTTTTTTTACAATGTTGGTTTTCCTTAAGGTAACCTCCCCAAAATCCTCGGTTTTTAAAACGATTTTTTCTTCATCTTCTTCCAGGATGGTTCCTGTAAAGAAGTTGCCGTCCCGGGTTTCGACGCGGTAAATTTCCTCTTCCGGTTCCTGTGCTGCAACAGCACCATGAAAACCAGGCATTAAAAACCAGAGGATCATTATAAAGTTGATTAGTTTCATTTACGGAAGTTTTTGTTTTATAAAGACGCTAAAACAGGGACCCGGGTTGTAAAAGGAACCCATCCAAAGGTAAAATTTAATTCCATACGTATTATCAGGTTTGCATTATGGTACTTTAAAGCAGTGTTGAACAATAAATTTTAAATAAAACATACCGGAAAGCCTTTGCGGAATGCTTAACTTTGATCTTTCAAAATCACCTTTCATGCATTGTAAGGAACTGTCACTGGTCAACTTCAAGAATTACCAGGAAGCCAATTTGGGTTTTTCCGAAAAGTTCAATTGTTTTGCCGGCAACAACGGGGCGGGAAAGACCAATGTACTGGATGCCATTTATTATCTTTCCTTTTGCAAGAGTTTCGCCAACCCTGTTGATTCGCAAAACATCCGCTTTGAAGAAGATTTTTTCGTGGTACAGGGAAAATACCAGGTAAACGGTCAGGAGGATGATTTATACTGTGGATTGAAACGCAACCAGCGCAAGGTATTCAAGCGTAACAAAAAGGAGTACGACCGGCTTTCAGATCATATAGGGGTTTATCCCCTGGTTTTGCTTAGTCCTGGTGATACCCAGCTGATCCTTGGCGGCAGTGAGGATCGCCGCAAGTTTATTGACGGGGTGATTTCCCAGTATAATAAGGAATACCTTCAGCGGTTGCTGACCTACAACAGGGCCTTGCAGCAACGCAACGCCCTTTTGAAAGTCTTTGCCGAAAAACGCCGCTTCGATGAAGCCTCCCTTGAAATATGGGATGAGCAACTGATCCAGAACGGGGTGTACATCCTGAAGGAGAGGAAGCTGTTTTTCAGGGACTTTTTGCCGGTTTTTAATAATTACTACGCCACCCTTTCGGGAGAGAATGAAACCGTAACCATTGAATACCAGGCTGCCGCAGGAGAGGACAATTACCGGGAAAAGCTGCTGGAAGCCCGGGAGAGGGATCGTATTGCCCAATACACCACCATGGGCATCCACAAAGACGACCTTTTGTTTATGATCAATGGCAATCCGGTAAAAAAATTTGGCAGCCAGGGTCAGCAAAAATCCTTTATCATAGCATTAAAACTGGCGCAATTTGCTTTTACCAAAAAGGTAAAAGGCTTTACCCCTATTTTGTTGTTTGATGATGTTTTTGATAAGCTGGATGCCGAAAGGGTGCAACACCTGATGCAGCTGGTGAGCAAAGAAGATTTCGGACAGGTGTTTGTTTCCGACACCCACGCCAGCCGCATTGAAAAACTTTTTAAAAGTATTGGGGCCGAATGCAAAATTTTTATCGTGGATCAGGGGAGCATTGCAAAAACAAAAACCATCAATGCCCAATAAACAATAAAGCTACCCGGTTGTGAAAAAGTCTAACGAACAAACTTTAGGAGCGGCCATCAGGGAGTTTTTAAAAAACTACCGCCTGGAAGAGAAGGTTACCGAAACCAGGATTACTGCTTCCTGGGAAAAGGTAATGGGCCGGAATATTGCCTGCTATACCGAAAAGATCGTGCTTAAAAACAATATTTTAACGGTATATCTTCGTTCATCTGTTTTGCGCAATGAGCTTTCCATGGCCAAAACCAAGATCATGGACATGCTCAACAAAGAGGCCGGGCAACAGGTGATCAAAGAGATCATTTTTCGTTAGGCTGTTCAGCACATATTTTGAGTTCCAGCCTGCTTTTACGGATGCGGTCCACATGACAACTGACGGATTCTCTTTCGCCAAGCATTTCCGCTTGCTGATCCTCAACATGTACTTTTACCTCTTCGTCAAAACAATCCAGCAACACCAATACTTTCTGGCGAAACCCATCGGAAAAAACCAATTCCTCCAGCCGGTGTACCTTAAAGTTATACCTTTTTCCTTCCTGGTAGCAGGGGTGTTCGGGCTCAAGAAAGAAAAATCCCTCACTGGTAAATTTATCCACCCGGCATTGAATACGCATTCCTTTTTTTAACCGGTAATGGGTGTAATATTTCTTTTTGAGCAGGTGTTTATGGTCTTGTTCGTCCAGGAGGATAAAATAAGAAAAACCGTCCCGGGGATTGACCTTTTCATCCACAATGGTAAACGGATATTTTTTGCCGGTTTTCAGGAGGGGTTTGGACAGGTGGTCGCCTTCGATGCGCAGAAATAGTTTACCTTTTTTGATGCGCTCCAGCAAACATGGCAGAACTTTGGGATCACTTTCCCATAGCTTACGGCTCCAGGTGCGTACATCCCAGAGTTTTCCAATGCGGTCTTTTACCCTGAAAAGCCATTCATCTTCCCCAAGGATGTTTTGTTGTTTTGCTTTGCCCACCACTTCAAAATGATACACGTTGCCTTCTGCGTAGAAAGGATGGTGGGGTTCAAGAAACATCCTGCCGTTGCAGTTGATCTTGTCTACACGGCACCGGATCACCTGTCCGGCTTCAAAGCCATAATCTTCATAAAACCCTTTGGGCATAAGTATCTTATAGCCCAGGGGATCCTGCATAACAAACCAGTTATCTTCCGGTCCCAGAGATACGGATTTAAGGATCCTGAAGGGATAGGTCTGACCTTCCGTCAGGCGTGAATTGGGAATATTAACAGAACGAAAGGGCATGGAAAGTTACTCCCGGATAATGTCTGTTGATTGGATGATCTGCCCGCCCTTTCCGGTAAATTTTTTCTTCAGCTTTTCAAACTCATCGTTGTCGATGGGGCGGGTGGCATCTTCAACAAGTCGGGTTTCAAATCCTTCCTGAAGGGCATCAAACAGGGTAAAGGCCACACAAACGTCTGCTGCCAGGCCGGTCACGTAGATTTCTTTTACCCCTTTGCCCCTGAGGTAATCTGCCAGTCCGGTGGATTTCTTTTTTCCGTTGTCGTAGAATCCGCTATAGCTGTCAATATTTTCTTCCAGGCCTTTGCGAAAGATGGCTTCAATGGGCTTTTGATCCAAAGTTTTGGGAAATTCTGCACCGGGGCTTTCCTGCACGCAGTGGTCGGGCCATAAAATTTGTTCAATCCCTTCCAGGGTGGTATTTTCCATGGGTTCCTTGCCTTCATGGGAAGAGGCAAAGCTGCCGTGTCCTTCGGGATGCCAGTCCTGTGTGGCTACCACCAGCCGGAAATACTTTTGCAGCTTGTTTACCACCGGGATGATGTCATCGCCGTTTGGCACCCCCAATGGGCCGCCAGGTAAAAAGTCGTTTTGTATATCAACAATCAATAAGGCTTTCATAAGAATAACTTTTTAGGTTCAGAAATAATCCTGCAAGCGTTTTACAATCTTTTGCCTGAGTTCCAGTAGTTTTTCAGAAACGCCCACTTTATAGATGTGCGGAAAATCAAACCGCTTGTGTTCGGGGGGGAGCTTTTCCAGCCTGCCGGCTGCCATATCCCGGAGTTCGGAAAGATGGAGGGTAACAGCGGTTTTTTTGCCTTCTTTCATTTGGCAATAGAAAAGGTTTTCCTTTTTCTGACCGCTGAACTCCAGTGACTTTTCCTTTTCGAAGGGATGGATCATTTTTGCGGGGTTTTCCTCCTCTTCCAGGCAAATGCAATCGGCATAAAACATTCCCTCGCTGTCAAGGTACCGTAAAACCTTCTTTTTACCGGGCAGGGTAGTTTTTTGAAGGTTTTCAGAAATTTTCAGCCGTACTTTTTCTCCGGCATAACAAAGTTTGTATACCCCGTCAATGGCACCATCCGGCCTGCCAATGATCATGCTGGTTCCCACTCCGAAGATGTCAATGGGCGCTTCCTGGTCTTTGAGGCTTTTGATCACGTGCTCATCAAGTTGGTTGGAGGCAACGATTTTAACGTAATCCAGCCCTTCATCGTCCAGTATTTTCCTTGCTTTTTTGGAGAGGTAGGCCAGGTCGCCACTGTCCAGGCGAATACCTGCCAGGCGATAGCCCTTCTTTTCCAGTTCTTTGGCAACCTGGATGGCATTGGGAATGCCGCTTTTCAGGGTATTGTAGGTATCTACCAATAAAACACATTTGTCCGGAAAAGTCCAGGCATATTTTCTGAAGGCCTCCAGTTCTTCATCAAAACTTTCGATAAAGGAATGTGCCATGGTACCTGAAGCAGGGATGTTGTAGATCTGTGCGGCCAAAACATTGGAAGTATTGTCAAACCCCCCAATGATGGAAGCCCTGGAAGCCTGCAATCCGCCAAAGGACTGCGAGCGTCGTAATCCAAAATCGCTGAGAACACCCTTTCCGGCCGATTTGCGGATGCGGCTGGCCTTGGTGGCAATTAGCGATTGAAAATTCAGGGTATTCAGCAGCAGGGTTTCAATAAGCTGCACTTCCAAAATGCTTCCTTCGGCCCTGAGAATGGGTTCCGTAGGAAAGACCACCTCTCCTTCATTCATTCCGAAAATACTGCCCCTGAACCTGAACTCCTTTAAATAATCCAGGTAGTCGTCCGCAAAACCAAGTTTTTTGAGGTAGTCAATATCTGTGGCGGAAAACCGGAGATTTTCAAGCATGTCAAGGAGTTCACTGAGGCCGGCCATGATCACGTAGCTTCCCTTGAAGGGCACCTTTCGGAAAAAGTAGTCAAAGCTGGCATGGGTATGGTGGCGTCCGTTTTTAAAGTAGGCCTGCCCCATGGTCAGCTGGTAATAATCTGTATATAGGGGAGAAATTTCTTTATTTTCAAACATAAGGATGGATTTACATGAGTTTTTTCAGGGTTTCCTTATGAATTTCAAGATCCTTTTCTCCGAAGAGCACCATGCGGATCAATTGCACATTTTTCAGGGAAGGCATTTTCTTCATAATGGTTCTCAGGGCTACCTCTGCCGCTTCTTCCGGGGGATAACCGAAGGCGCCGGTGGAAATGGCCGGGAAGGCAATGCTTTTAATTCCCTTTTCCTCACAGATATCCAGGGCGTTTTGGTAGCAGTCGGCAAGGAGTTTGTCGTGAGGAATATCGCGATCATAAACCGGGCCAAGGCAATGAATTACGTAGGTATTGGGAAGTTGATGCGCACCGGTTATTACTGCTTCCCCGGGTTTTATGGGGCCTAAACGCATACTTTCTTTTTCCAGTTCCGGACCTGCTGCCCGGTGAATGGCACCGGCCACTCCCCCGCCTGCCCTGAGGTAGGCATTGGCCGCATTTACGATGGCTTCCATTTCTTCCTGCTGGGTAATGTCTCCTTTAAAGAGTTCCAGACTTACGTCTCCATAAATGTAACGGTTCATAACGTTTGGTTTTTAGGCTTTTACAACAAAAATCTGTGAAGTTTCATACTTAACCACTTTCACCTGTTCGCCTTTGTCAATAAATCCGGTAAGGGCGGTTGCGTCATAGATTTCATCATCTACTTCAACTTTTCCGCTTGGGCGCAACATGGTGAAAGCCACCCCGGTTTTTCCCAGAAGGCCGCTCATGCTAACATTTGCAGATGTATATCCTGAAGATTTTTCCTGTATGGTGCTCAGGGCGAGTTCACCAAAACGGGTAGATGTAAACAGCTTTTGCCCCAGGTAAAATGATCCGGTTAGGGAAACAAAAAAGGCAATGATCACCACCAGAAAAGCCTGGAAAACATCCATCGTGGGTACCCCGGTAAAGTCAAACCCTTCATTGCCTACCATGGCCAGGGCCAACCCCATCAGGATAAACAATGCCCCGACAATGCCGGTAACGCCAAAGCCGGGTATAACAAACAACTCTACTGCCACCAGAACAATGCCCAGGATAAAAATAATGATTTCAAAATTAGTAGCCAGGCCTTCAATATATAAAGGTGCAAAATAAAGCAAGGCTGCGGAGAGGGCCACAAGGATGGGAAAACCCATGCCCGGGGTTTGCAGTTCGAAATAAATGCCGCCAAGGATGAGCATGATCAGGATGCCGCTGACAATGGGGCTGATCAGGAAACCGATCACCCTGTCGGCAAACGTAAGTTGTTGAACCACGATCTCATACTGTTGCATTCCGGCAAGGGCGAGCACTTCTTCCACATTTTCGGCCATTCCTTCAGAGAAACCCCAGCGCATGGCTTCCGAAGCGGTAAAAGTAAGCACTTTGCCGGCCTCAATTACTCCTTCCACTTCAATGGAGGGGTCGACCATGGCCTGGGCAATTTCCGGATCACGGCCTTTGGCTTCTGCCGTAGATCGCATCATGGATCGCATGTAGGACTGAAACTTATCGGCAACCACTTCCCCGGTTTGATCCACTACCGTGGCCGCTCCCATGTTTCCCCCAGGCCGCATGTAGATATGGTCGGCGGCAATGGAGATCAGGGCCCCGGCCGAAGCTGCATTGTTGTCAATGAATACAATGACCGGTATCCTGGATTGCATGATGCGGGTACGCAAAGAATCTGCTGCATCTACCATTCCTCCGTAGGTGTTCATGTGCAGCAGAATAAAATCAGCATTCAGGCTATCGGCTTCCTCAAAAGCCCTTTTGGCCCTGTGTAAAGCCGGAGGTGCAATATTTTCCTTGATGTCAAATTTATAAACCAGAAAAGTCTTTTCCGGGTCGGCAGCAATGGCCTCTGCCACACGATCGCGGCGATCGGCATGGGAGGTAAACCCCGTCGCCAGAACAAAGATGCCAAATAATATTAGTTTTATCGCTTTCATTTCGAGTTGAATATATTAAAAAAAAGGGGCTTAAAAAAATTTTTGTTTAACGAAATTAACACAAAAACACAAGGAAATTCCTTTCAT
>SKVW01000243.1 GCA_007129255.1 Bacteroidales bacterium | reverse complement strand
TCCTTGCCCATAATGATAAGGCCGCCCCTTGGGCCGCGAAGGGTTTTGTGAGTGGTAGTGGTGATGAAATGGCAATGGGGAACCGGGTCGTTTAAAAGTTTGGCTGCGATCAGGCCGGCAGGATGGGCAATATCTGCCATGAGAATGGCCCCGATCTTATCGGCAATGGCGCGCATGCGTTCATAATCCCAGTCCCTTGGATAAGCCGAAGCACCGGCAACGATCATTTTGGGCTTTTCCTTCAGTACCACCCTTTCCATTTGATCATAGTCAATAGTACCGGTTTCTTCACTCACCTCATAAGCCACCGGCCGGTAAAGAATTCCTGAAAGGTTTACCGGGGCGCCATGAGACAGGTGCCCTCCGTGGCTAAGGTCAAGCCCCATAAACGTATCACCGGGCTGCAGGCAGGCAAGAAAAACGGCCGCATTGGCCTGCGCCCCGCTATGGGGCTGAACATTAGCCCATTCTGCCCCAAACAATTCTTTGGCACGGTCTATGGCCAGCTGCTCACTCTGGTCCACGATCTGGCATCCCCCATAGTATCGACGTCCGGGATAACCTTCAGCATATTTATTGGTCATCACACTGCCCATGGCTTCCATTACCTGCTCGCTGGCAAAATTTTCGGAAGCAATCAATTCAACACCATGCAACTGACGCTGGTGTTCCTGATCAATTAAATCGAATAGTTTGAGATCTCTTTCCATGATAATCCGTATCTTTTTATATTTCTGAAAAATAATGACTTAAATAAAGGCCCAAAATTAAGAATATTTTCACAATTGCCGAGGAGAACCCCTTCGCCCTGTTTTTTTAACAACTTCCTTTTCCGGGGGTATTAAAAAAACTTTTCCGAAATGAGTTTATTTAACAAAAATGGTATTTTTACCACCCAAAACCAACAATCCTTTATTATCATTATGAAAAAAATCAGAATAATATTAATTGTATTGTTTACAATTCCTTTGGGGCTGATGGGTTCGGAAAGGCTTGTTATTTCGACCTGGCTTAAAACCGGCCCCATGGAATTGAAGTTCCCGGTTTTTCATGACACGGAAAATGTGGAAGGGAAAACCTTTTCTGCAACCAACCTGCTTACTTTTGAGCACCTCAGCCTGGAGGATTATTATCCCCGGGAGGGCATGGATATAGCCTGGTTAAAAGGCAACACCCATACCTGGGAGAAGGATCAGTCCAACGAAAACGGGTACCTGCTGATCGACGAATTAAAAGTGCCGGATAATCCGGAAGCAGCTTATATGGCTGCGTATCTTCAGACGGAACGATGGATGGAGAGCAAATTGGAAATCAAAAGTCCTTACCTGCTTGAAGTTTATTTAAACGGGGAAAAGATTGCCACCAAAGCAACCATCGAAAAAGAAGAAAACACCATGGGTACCATTACCCACGATATAAAACTTCCGCGGGGAAATCATTTGCTGATGATCAAAACCCTTCGCCTTCCCGAAGAAGGGCTGGAATGGAAAGTGATGGCCAATCTTGAAATCAAAGATCCTTATCTTATCTCCGACTTAAAGCCGGGGCTGACTCCACAAACCACAAAAGACATCCTTCATGTCATGGATGGCAAAAAGATCAGCCGTGTAGACCCCTCTCCTGACGGAAGATTCTATGCCATCAATTACCGGCGCTCATTGCCTCCCTCCAATGATTCGGAAACCTGGACAGAGATCAAAAGCTTTTCCGATAAACGGGTGATCGAATCTTTCCGCCATTCGCGAACATCCCGCCACAGCTGGCTTCCCAAAACCAATGCCGTTTCCTACATCACCACCCGCGACGGCAAAACCACACTCCACCTGCACCATATGGAAAACGGACAGAAAAGCATTTTGATGGAGGGCATAGAAAATTTCCAGGGTTACCGCTGGTCACCAGATGAAAAATCTGTTTTTTACCTTATACGTGAAGAAGGCAGCGGAGCCGATGACACCATGAGGCAGATCAAAGGCATGCAGGACCGCCTGCCCGGCTGGCGCAACCGCACCTTCCTCTACCAGCTGGATGTAAACTCAGGTATAAAAACCCGGCTGACCTATGGCAACATCTCCACCTCCCTGCAGGATGTCAGCCCGGATGGTGAAAAACTGGTCTTCAGCCAATCACGCCCCGACTACCTTGAAAGACCCTATCATAAGCACGATCTTTTTATCCTGAACATTCAGAGCATGGAGGTGGACACCTTACTAGCCGATCAGCGATGGGGAGTCTCCGTGCAGTTTTCTCCCGATGGAAAGAAACTTCTGGCAACCGGCGGCCCGTCTGCTTTTAACAGGGCCTGCGAGAATCTTCCCGAAGGAACCATTGCCAACAACTACGATACCCAGGCTTACATTTTTGACCTGGAGGATCGCAGCGTAAAATGCATTACCCTGGACTTCAAACCTTCCGTTTCTTCAGCTCACTGGCAATCTACCGACAACCATATTTACCTGCTTGTCACCGAAAAGGACTTTCGCAGATTATACAAGTACAACACCCGCAGGGAGCGTTTTACAATGGTGGATACCGGGGTGGAGTTTGCCTCCACTGCTCGTTTTGCAGGCAGCGCCAATACTGCCACGTATTTAGGAAACCAGGCCAATGCCCCCCAAAAAGCTTATGTTATGGACCTGCGCAGGGAACGCTATTCAGTCCTGGAGGATACCGAAGGATACAATTACCGACACGTAGAGTTTGGAGAGGTTAAAAACTGGAATTTTACCACTTCCACGGGCCTTGAAATCAATGGCAGGTATTACCTTCCACCGGATTTTGATCCCGATGAAAAATATCCCCTGATCGTATATTATTATGGAGGTATGTCGCCTGTTAGCAGGGCCTTTGGCGGTCGATATCCTTTCAATATCTGGGCAGGGCATGGTTATGTGGTTTATGTACTCCAGCCAAGTGGTGCCATTGGCTTCGGGCAGGAATTTTCTGCAGCCCACGTCAACAACTGGGGCATCACCGTGGCCGATGAGATCATTGAAGGGACGGAAAAATTTCTGGAAGCCCATCCTTTCGCTGATCCGGAAAGGATAGGCTGCGGAGGAGCCTCATACGGAGGGTTTATGACCATGCTGCTGATGACCCGCACCGATATGTTTACCGCTGCCTTCTCTCATGCGGGTATCAGCAATATTGCAAGTTACTGGGGCGAAGGTTACTGGGGTTATTCATACAGTGCGGAAGCCTCTGCCGGAAGTTTCCCCTGGAACAGCCCCGAAATTTATGTTGACCAGAGTCCGTTGTTTCATGCTGATAAGGTTACCACTCCTTTGCTGCTGCTTACTGGTGACAGCGACACCAATGTGCCGCCCGGTGAAAGCATTCAGATGTACACTGCACTGAAACTACTGGGCCGTCCGGTAGAGTTGATCCTGGTTGAAGGGGAAGATCACCATATTTTAACCTACAACAAAAGGATAAAATGGCACCATACCATTATGGCCTGGTGGGCCAAATACCTCCAAGACCAGCCCGAATGGTGGAATGACCTCTATCCCGAAAAAAACTATTGATATAGCAGCACAAGAATTCAAAGGGGGTGTGGTCGACATCACATCCCCTTTTTTTATTCCGAGGGGAAGGAACAATACTCTAAAATCACATCGCTACCGGAAAAGCCGGTGCAAAGCCCTTTCAACCTTACACTTTGTCCGGATGAAAGCTCCAAGGCTTTTTCCTGATGGTTTTCCAGCATGTTGCAACGAACACCTTCTTTGCCAAAAAAACCTTCCTCAAAAGAAAAGGTTACCACCACCAGATCCCGGATCTGCTCAACGGAGGAGACCCTGCCTGTTATTTTGATCATTTTCCCTTCAAAACGTTCGCCAGCCTTATTGGCATCAGTTGCAAACCGGTAATACAGCTCTTCGGCAGCAATTTCGCGCTGAGCCGGCTCCACTTCATAATCAGTAGGAGGATGAAGTATGACGTAAAAGAACAGAATCACAGCCGCCAAAATTGCGGCCCCGATATATACCGTTGGCTTTTTTACCAGGAGTTTTTTCATAAAAACATATTTATATTAGGAATATTCAACCCGTTAGTTTATTCTTCCGAGAACTCAATGAGCATTTTGCGATAAATGTTGAAAACATTGGAGCGGGAAATAAAGCCCTGGTATTTCCCTTCTTTAACCACGGGCAGATTCCACAAGCCGGTATCCTTAAACTTTTTCATTACCTGATCCATGCTGTCGCCCATTTGTACTACCACTTTGGGCTGGATCATGAAATTTCTCACTTTCAGGGAGTCGTATTTTGAGCGGTCAAACATCACTTCCCTGACATCGTCCAGGGCCACCAGCCCCAGAAATTCTCCATGGCGGTTGGTTACCGGAAAAATATTCCGGTTAGATTTGGCAATGACCTTAACCAGCTCCCCTAAAGTTTGATTGGGGTATACTTTTTTAAAATTTGTTTCCAGCACGTTTTCCACATTCAGCAGGGTGAGCACCGCTTTGTCTTTGTGATGGGTGATCAGCTGGCCTTTCTGGGCCAGCTTCCTGGTATACAACGAATGGGGCTGAAAATAGATTACAGTTAAATAGGAAATGGAGGAAACCAGAATGAGCGGAATAAACAACTCATAACCCCCGGTAATTTCGGCAATCAGGAATATAGCCGTAAGCGGGGCATGGATCACTCCTGCAATGAGTCCTGCCATGCCCACCAGGGTAAAGTTATATTCGGAAAGCTTTACCTGCGTGAAAAAATTGACCATGCGGGAACTGATAAAACCCGTGATGCCACCCATGAACAGACTAGGAGCAAAAACGCCCCCTATACCCCCTGCTCCTGTTGTTAAAGAGGTAGCTATGGCCTTAAAAAACAATACCAAAAGTAAAAACCCGATAAACAACAAGCCGGTTTCATCAACAACCCGGAAAAATAAACTTCCATGCAACAATTCCTCCGGATAACCGGAAAGCAAGCTGCGCATAGTAAAATACCCTTCTCCAAAAAGCGGGGGAAACAAAAATATCAACAAGCCCAGTACGCTGCCGCCTATCAGTACCCGTTTATAAGGATCTTTTACTTTTTTTATCCGGGATTCCACCCGGCTGTTCATCCAGGTAAAATAAATGGATACCATCCCGGTGACCACCCCCAATAATATGTAAAAAGGAATATGCCCGTAAGTCAGGGGATCCTTCAGAGCAAAATAAAATTCAATTTGCTCGCCCAGAAATATGGTGGAAAAAATGGCACCCACCACGGTGGCGATCAGTAAAGGAATGATGGAGGTCATGGTCAGATCCAGCTTCAACACTTCCATGGCAAAAATAAGACCGGCAATAGGGGCTTTAAAAATGGCCGCAATGGCTGCCGCTGCCCCGCAACCTATCAGCAGATTGGTTCTTTTAAAGCCAAACCTGGCCGCCTGTGCCACGTTCGATCCAATGGCAGCGCCCGTGGACACAATGGGTGCCTCCATCCCTACCGATCCCCCAAAACCTCCCGTAAAAATACAGGCCACAATAGAGGAATAGGTGTTGTGAAGTTTCATCACCCCTTTGTTACGGGAAATGGCATAAAGGATCTTGGATACTCCGTGACTGATGTCGTCTTTTACAAATTTGCGTACATAAAAAACCGTAATCAGAATGCCAATGATCGGAAACACAAAAAGGAAAAGATTTCCCATGCGCTGACCCGGGATGTTACGAACCCATTGCTCCAGGTAATGCACGGAAGTTTTAAGCACCACGGCAGCAATGGCGGCGAGAATACCGATGATCACGCACAGGATCAGGATATAGTGGCGGTCGTTGATGTGCTTCAGCCGCCAAATCATAAACCTTTCTATCCCGGATTGTTTTTCCATTACTTTTTGGTGCAATTAGGTATAAAGAAACAAAAAAGTTTTCACATCAGGGAAAATTGGATTTGCCTTCCTGGTTGTTCTGAAAGAAAGCCTGCAATATTTTTGCTTTTGAGGGGCCCACCGTTTCGCTCCATGCTACGAAACCGGCCTTTTTTATACCGGCTACGGATCTGAATTTTTTCAGCAGTATCTCAGCTGTTTTTGGTCCGATTCCCTTAATTTCCGATAATTGCGATTTAAGGCTTGCTTTTTGCCTGCGGCCGCGATGGTGACTGATCCCAAAGCGGTGGGCTTCATCACGCATATGCTGGATCACCTTTAAGGTTTCTGATTTTTTATCAATGTATAAAGGAACGCTGTCCCCGGGATAATAGATCTCTTCAAGCCTTTTGGCAATACCGATAACCGGGATTTTTTTTCTTAAGCCCAGCTTTTCCAATGCAGCAATGGCAGAACTCAGCTGCCCTTTGCCCCCATCTACCACTACCAGTTGCGGAAAAGGTTGTCCTTCTTCCAAAAGCCTTTTATAACGGCGAAATACAGCCTCCTCCATGGAGGCATAATCGTTGGGGCCTTCCACGGTTTTGATGTTGTAATGTCGGTATTCTTTCCTGCTTGGACGGGCATCTTTAAAAACCACCATGGCAGCCACCGGCTGGGCCCCCAGTGTGTTGCTGATGTCAAAACATTCAATATGTACCGGTAGGATATTCAACCGCAAATCCTCCTTCATCCGCTCAAGTATCCTCCGGGTATGCCGCTCAGGATCCACCAGCTCTTGTTGCTTTAGTTTTTCCAGGCGGTAATATTTTGCATTGCGCTCCGAAAGCTCCAGCAGCTTTTTCTTGTCTCCCCGCCTGGGTACAGTAAATTTTACATCAGGCAAAGGGGTTTGCACTTTTAAGGGAAGGATTACCTCCCGGGCATCACTGTTAAACCGCTGCCGCAATTCGGTTATGGCAACCTCCAGAAGCTCCGTATCGGTTTCCTCAAGCCGCTTTTTAATCTCCAGGGTATGGGACTGCACAATGGCGCCATTGACCACTTTCAGGAAATTCACAAACCCGAATTCCTGGTCGCTGACAATGGAAAACACATCCACATTGCTGACAGAGGGATTTACCACCATGGATTTGGCCTGGAATTTTTCGAGCAGTTCAATTTTTTCTTTTACCACATTGGCTTTCTCAAAAGCAAACTCATCGGCATACTTTTTCATCAGCCCCTTCAGTTCCTGGGTTACAGTTCCCAGGTTGCCCTTCAGGATGTCTTCTATTCGGTTTATGGTTTCCTGGTAGTCTGACTCATCCTGAAGTCCTTCGCATGGCCCAAGGCAGTTGCCAAGATGGTATTCCAGGCAAACTTTGAATTTTCCCGCTTCAATATTTTCCTTTGTAAGGTTCAGGCGGCAGGTGCGGTATTGAAAAAGCTGACGCACCAGGTCCAGAAGGGCATTCATCATTTTTACGGAAGCATAAGGCCCAAAATATTTGCTTCCGTCGCGCACCAAATTGCGGGTCGGAAAAATGCGGGGAAAGGGTTCATTCTTTATGCAAATCCAGGGAAAGGTTTTATCGTCCTTGAGCAGAACATTGTAACGGGGCTGGTATTTTTTTATCAGGTTGTTTTCCAGCAGCAGCGCATCCAGTTCAGTGTCCACAATAATATGCCGGATGTCGGCAACCCGCCTCACCATGACCATTATTTTACCACTATCGTATCTGTCGCGGTTAAAATAGGATGCAACGCGCTTTTTAATATTTTTTGCCTTCCCTACATATATCACCTTGCCCTTCTCATCAAAAAACTGGTAAACACCTGGTTTTGAAGGAAGGGTTTGAATAATGGGTTGTAACTTTTCCCGGTTTTTATGATGGGTTTTGGCCATTTTGCTCCCGCAGATTACAATGGGGCAAAGTTGAGAAAATTTTTCGAATTGAATTTTTTCAGGATCATCCGGTGGTACCGCCCGGTTTGTTTTTTTCGGGAAGGTATTTCCAGTAGCGTTTGGGCATGAAGTTTTTCATTTGCCGGTGGTTTTTCCGCTCAAGAATATTCACCGCATCGTAATAGTGCTTCCAAAGGCTGCAATAATAATCTTCATCCAGGTCTTTAACTTCTTTGGCCAGGTTGCCTGAATGAAAGTTAATTTTATGGTCATCCAAAATAATCTCCCTCACCATACTGCAATCATAATAAAGACCGTAATTTCTGCGGGTGTCGTAAATGACCCATTTTTGCCGGGGAAAACGGCTTTTAAAGTGAGGTGCCAGCAACCTAAGGATGTTGTGATCGGGATCGATGGGTGCAAAATACATTCCGTCGGCGGTCTTTTGAAAGCGGATAAACCCGTGAAAACGATGCACCTCTTTTTTTACTTTCCGTGCAGTTTGTACCAGTTCAAAAACGTCATCGTCGAGCATGTTCAGGTAAAATCGGCCTGACTTATCGCGGAAGACCTTTTTAAGGTAGCGCCACATCAACATTTCCACTTCCGGCAGTTCCGACAAAAAGGCAACATGCACAAGGCGGGTATTGCGCTGATTGGTGCAATTGCCCAAGCCATGCCATACCCTTTTGGCTTTTTCAGGATCGGTAACCACCTTAATAAAATCTCCAAGCACCATCTGGGTATTGCGGTTTTGCGGAAGGATAAATGCAGGTTCGGAGCGATATTCAAAAGCTTTGAATATCACGCAAAGGAAACCGTCAAAGGTTCCGTCATACAAATAGCCTGTATTTTCCGACAATATTCTTGTCATACTAAAACAAGCTTAATTGTTTTCCCAGAGGGCTTTTTGGCTTAAGCAGTTTACGGCGCACCTGCTCCGGATATAGCACCCGGGAAGGTGATGGAATATCCCGGCAAAGGATAAAATATTTGGCACGGTTGAGGGCAACTCCCATTTTTTTTAGATGAGAAAGTCCGATACGTCCAAACCGGCGGTTGGCAACAATGATCTTTGCCGAACGTACCCCGATACCGGGCACCCTGAGGATCATTTCATAAGGTGCCTTATCCAGATCGACGGGAAACAATTGTGGATTTCGCAACGCAAAAGCCAGTTTGGGATCCATGCCGGGATCCAGGTTTT
>SKVW01000218.1 GCA_007129255.1 Bacteroidales bacterium | reverse complement strand
GTGACCAGGAATTTTTCATGGGCTGCAATGGCTTCATCAAACCTTCCCAAACGGTAATTGGCCTCTCCTTCCCAGTAAATACTCCCCGCATTGATGGCCCGGTTTTCCGGGTATTTTCTGGATTTTTCGAAATGATCGATTGCTCCCTGGAAATTCCCGTTGTTAAAAAGCTCGATGCCCCTGTAGTAGGCAATGCGCTGGAAGGCTTCACGCAGGCGGGTGGTTGTGATGGGAAGTTTTTCAATAGACGAGAGCGCGTCTTTATAATTTCGGGTGGTCAGGTAAAGGTCTGCCAGGTGACGGTAGGCATCTTCTGTACGTTCCGAGTCGGGATATTGGTCAATGTATTTCTGGAAAGACAAAATGGCTTCATTGTAAGGGTCCAGAGAAAGCTCGAAAGACAGCTTGGCATAATTAAATAGTGCATCCCGGCTAATGGCCTCGGTATGCCCCATCTGGTGAGCATTGGAAAAGGCATTGCGGGCAAACCGCTTCTGTCCGGTTTCTATATAGGCCGAAGCCAGATGGTACCAGGCGTTTTGCGCCAGTTCATCATCCTCACCGGTCACCCTTTCAAAATGCCTGACGGCATCTTCAAAATTTTTTGTGGTAAAATAGGCAAACCCAATCTGGTAATGATCTTCCCTGGTCACCCTTGAACGGGATTGATTGATAAAGGTTTCCAGGAAGGGCAGGGCCGCTTCAAATTCCGATTTGTTGAAATAGGCCTCCCCGATGAGCTTGGCTATTTCGGGGGCCCTGCGGGGAGTTGCATCATCCAGCAGGGGTTTGGCATAAGCAATGAGTTTATCGTACTTTTCCTGCAAAAAATAAATGTGGGTAATGTAATAGGGAACAATGGGGCCAAAGTTGCGGTCTTCTGTGAGTTTTTCAAAAGAAACCAGGGCGGTTTGATAATCTTCGTCCAGGTAGGCAATATGCCCGTAATAATAAGTGGCAGGGCTGAAATAGGCCGAACCCGGGTTGGTGATCTCTACTAATGCTATTCTTGCCGGGCGCAGCTGATCAATCATAAAATAGCTATAACCTTTTTTGAAAAGGTATTCATCTCGGTATTCGTTCCCGATCACCGCCCTGTCAACAGAAGCAAACCATTTTACGGCATCTTCGTATTCTCTTTGCCGGTATTTAAGGCTTCCCATGTGGAATCTTGCCAGGTTTTGCCCGGCATGGGTTGGATGGCTGCGAATGTAGTCCATGATCAACTCCTCTGCATCCGGGTTGAACAGCTCTGCAGCGCAAAGGCCTGCATAAAACTTTGCAGAAGCCTTTACCAGTGATTGGGGGTCTGAAATATTTTCCACCGTTTCCAAAAACAGTTTTTGTGCTGCCCCGAACTTTTCTTTGTTATAGAGCTCCATCGCTTGCCGGTAAGTGGCATCGGGATCATCATATATAGCGGACTTCTGTGCCAGGGCTGACAGGGGAAAGGCCATTGCTAAGAAGAACAACCAGGGAAAGAACTTTTTTATCATTATTGCAAGTGTTTTATCAAATTTTCCTACCAGTATTTTTAAAATTAATTTTGAGAAATCGATAAAAAAAGGCAGGCCTGTAAGCCGGGTTCTGTGATCCCGTAAAAAACGGGACTCCTGTCATTTATCCGGGGCAGGATTCACATCCTGCCTCATACGGCCTACCCGCCGGGATTGGGCGAGCAACCCTCAAACCCCGGTATATTTGGCCTTTCAACGCATAAGGTTTGCCCGCAATGGAAGTCACCTCCCATTGCCGTGAGCTCTTACCTCACGTTTTCACCCTTACCGGCCCCGCAAAGCGGGGCTTAGGCGGTTGTTTTCTGCGGCACTTTCTCGCAGCCTGCCTGAAGGCAGGCCGGCTTCCCGTTAGGAAGTATGCTGCTCTGTGTTGCCCGGACTTTCCTCACCCCGCATGATGCGGAGAGCGACAGGACAGCCTGCCTTTTTTAAGAACGTTATCTGGTGTTTCTGTAAAACAAAACTTCCGTGGCACCCATGCCGTATCGGGCATAAGGTGCATCATAAAAATCTATGCCATCGCTGCTACGCAAAAAACGCAGCATTTCGTTTTTTAATATGCCATTGCCCACCCCATGGATAAAAATAATTTTTGCTAAACGCTCCTTCCTGGCTTCCTCCATGCATTTTTTAAAATAATTCATTTGGATGTTGAGCATGTCCTTGTTGCTGAGATTGGCAAAATGGTCGGTAAGTTCACCAATATGAAGATCCACCTCGGCAATCCGGTCATCCACTTTGTGTTTATCCAGAAAACTTTGGCTTTCTTTTTTTTCCACCCGTTCAGGGGAAGTCCCCTTTAGCTTCTCTTGCAGCACCTTGATGTTTTCCTCATTTTCAACTTCCGGGGTTTTCTTCTTTGAAAGTTCCTCCATGGTAATCAGTTCCACGATCATGGCTTTTTTTCTAAGCAGGTTCTCATAAGGAAAGCTGTCTTCCTTGTAAATTTTAACCGGCTTAAAAGCAATGGTGGCAGAGGCGGGCGGCAGAGGCGTGGTTTTCCCTTCGCTGAAGAAGACAGCCTGCACCATGCCATTGGCCCAATCTTCTATTTCCGTCCTTTCCACTTTTTTTAGCCTGATTTTACTGTAGGGATCAATATAACCAAATTCCTCTCCATGGAAATTTCCCGAGCGGTTTAGGAATAAGCTGAATAAAAGCTGATGGGCTCCGTGGTTTAACAGGAAAAAATCCATTGGTGTGTCCAGAACGTTTTCCTGGTCGCGGGGCACCATGGCCAGGTAAACTCCCTCTTTTAACTGTTCAGGTTTGTTGGGTATTGCGTAAAGCGGACTAACCTCTTCGTCGGTTTCATCGAAACTGCTTTGAGGGTGCATCCTGCTTTTTTCATCATCTTTGCCGCTTCCTCCGGCTTTTAAAAGGTCACTTACAGCATAGGGAATTTCAAAGCCATCCTCAACAGATACATGGACAATCTGATCGTCAACAATTCTCGTTACGATGCCCCCGCCTTTTTCATTTAAAAACAATACCTTATCGCCCACTTTAAATTTCATAAACCGGAATTTTATTGACTGAAAAAATCAGCATTTTGCTTACATAACGACAACCTGCCCTTATATATTTGTAAATATTTTATAAAAATGCAAAAATAATATAATATAGACCTTTAAAAGCAAAGGGCGCTATTTTTAAATGAGTGAATTTGCTTTTCTGCGGGTATTTATTTTTTAAAAAAGTATTTACCATAGCAAAAGTTTATAATTTTGAAGATTAACGGCTAAACCCGGTATTTTCCCGGGTAAAACAGGGAAATTGTTTATTCCATGCAACGGAAATTTTTAAAGAACCTGGTTTTATTACTAGTTTTAAACCTGTTAATCAAGCCTTTCTGGATTCTGGGCATTGACCGTACAGTGCAAAACACGGTAGGTGCATCGGAGTATGGGTTTTATTTTGCTATCCTGAATTTTTCCTTTCTTTTCAATATTTTGCTGGATTTTGGAATTACCAACTTCAACAACAAAAATATTGCCCAGAATAATCAACTTCTGAAAAAGCATCTTTCAAATATTCTGGTATTAAAGTTATTGCTTTTTTTTGTTTACCTGCTGGTAACGATTGGAGCTGCCCTTTTTATTAATTACAGCAGACAGCAGATCAACATGCTTGCCCTGCTGGCATTTAATCAGTTTCTGCTCAGCTTTATCCTCTACCTTCGTTCCAACCTGGGAGGGCTGCACATGTTCAGGACCGACAGCATTATTTCTGTGCTGGACCGAAGCCTGATGATAATATTGGTTGGGGTGTTGCTCTGGGGGAATGTGGTGGACGAATTTAAAATTCATTATTACATCTATGCCCAGACTGCGGCTTATTTTATCACGGCCGGCATAACTTTTTTCATTGTTTTACAAAAAGCCAGTCCCAGGTTTTTTAGGTTAAGCTGGAATTTCCCCTTCCTGGTCATGATCATAAAGCAAAGTTTTCCTTTTGCGATCCTTGTCCTGCTCATGACTTTTTATAACCGTATTGACAGCGTAATGCTGGAAAGGCTCCTGGACAAGGGGGCCAAATTCAGCGGGATCTATGCACAGGCATTTCGCCTGCTGGAAGCTACCAATATGATCGCTTACCTTTTTGCGGTTTTGCTGCTTCCCATTTTTGCACGCATGATCAAACAAAAACAATCTATCGAAGAACTGGCCAAGCTTTCTTTTACCCTGATCATTACACCGGCCATTATTATTGCCGTTGGCTCTAACTTTTATTCAGGACAGATCATGGAGTTGCTTTACCCCATTCATGCAGAAGAGTCTCCACAGGATTTTGCTTTTCGAATTCAGGAATCTTCAAGGGTTTTTGGCCTGCTGATGACTTGTTTCTCGGCGGTGGCGACCACTTATATTTTCGGCACGCTGCTCACGGCTAACGGTAGCCTAAAACTACTCAACATAATTTCTTTTTCCGGAATGTTGGTCAATATCATTCTGAATTTTATTTTGATCCCTCATTTTCAGACCACCGGTTCGGCAGTGGCCAGCCTGTTCACTCAAAGCCTTATCGCCATAATCCAGGTAATGATGGTTAGAAAGGTTTTTGGATTCAGGAAAAATTATTTATTCCTGGGTCGATTGCTGCTTTATATAGCCGGAACCATTTTGATCAATATTTTTAGCTTAATGCTGCCATTTCCCTGGCACATTAATTTTTTAATGATGGTGACTGTAAGTCTCTTGTTTGCAATGCTTATCGGCTTCCTGAGTGTTGGAAATATCATTAAAGTTTTTCGTTATGGAGAGATGTGACCTTTTTTGAAGGGGAATTGATTTTAATAAGTGATTGTTCTATCTTTTTCTTTAAATTTGCCCTCGATTTTCCAATAAGCATAAATTCTTGTCGTTATTAAAATATTTAGCATTCAAATCATCGTAATTCATGAAGCCAAAACACAATGAATTTGATTCAACCAATGTTTTCATGTTCTTTATTCGCTGGTGGAAACATTTGGGAGTTATTTGCATTTTAGCAGCCGTTGGAGCTGCCATATTTTCAGGACCCCGCTTCATTACCCCAAAGTTTGAATCCAGGGTAAGCATGTTCCCTACAACTTCCGGCAGTATATCCCAGTCTGTATTTGTGCAGGGTGAGGACTTCCTGGAATACGGAGAGATAGAAGATGCTGAAAGGCTTTTGCAGGTTCTTGGATCTGTAGCCGTCCGTAACAAAATTATTGATCGCTTCGACCTGATGTCGCATTATGAAATTTCTCCCGACAGCCGTTATCGCCAAACGGACCTCTCCAGGCAATACGAAAGCAATATTTCTTCCCGCAGAACACCCTATGGGGCGGTTGAGGTTTCCGTGAGGGACAAAGACCCGGCAATGGCTGCAGAAATTGCCAATGAAATCGCCGCCCTGGCCGATACGGTTCAAAACCAGATCCGGTATCAAAGAGCCTTGCAGGCTTATGAGATAGCCCAAAAAAGATTCCAGGACATGCAGCAGGAAGTTAAATCTCTGGAAGACTCCTTAAGACGGGTGATGCGCTCAGGGGTTTATGATATTGAAGGCCAATCTTCCATGCTTACCCGGCAGCTGGCAAAGGACGTTTCTGCCAATAATCAGGACGGCGTGAGAGCACTGGAGCAACGCCTGGATGTTATCAGTGACCATGGCGGTGCCTACATTTTCCTTGCAGCCCAGTTAAAGGATATTAGTGAAACAGTGGCCTACATTCAGCGAAGGTATCATGAAGCCAAGGCCGACCTGGAAAACTTTGTGTCTTTTAAATTTATTCTTGACGAGGCTTATGAAGCCGAAAGAAAAGTATATCCCGTGCGTTGGCTCATCGTCTTCCTGGTTACATTTGCCGCCGGCTTTATGGGGGTAATGACTCTGATGGTTTATGAAAACCTGGTGAACAAAGGAATTATTAATACCGGGAAAACACCCAAACCTGCAAAATCCTGAAGTAAAAGTGTTTAAAGGGACAAAGCGGAACATGCTTTATGGGTTTAGTCTGCTTTTTGCAGCACTGAACATCTTTCTTGTCATCAACGACTTCTATTGGCTGCTGGCTTTGCCTTTTGCCCTGGTGATGATGCTGATGTTTTTCTTTTCCCTTGACAAACTTATCCTTTTACTGGTTTTTCTTACCCCTTTTACCTTTAAGTTTAGGCACGAGCAACTGGGATTTACCATTGATGTTCCTACCGAGCCCATTATGTTGGCCATCATGCTTTTGTTCTTTTTCAGGTTGCTCTACGACCTTGACTATGACAAAAGGGTGCTGAAACATCCGGTTACCATTTTTTTGACCCTGAACCTGATCTGGATGTTTGTAACCTCCGTTACAAGTGAAATGCCGTTGGTGTCTTTCAAATTTTTTATTTCCCGTTTGTGGTTTGTGGTAACCTTTTATTTTTTTGGGGTGCTTTTGTTTAAAGAAGATTACCGGAACTTCCAGCGATATAAGTGGTATTTTGCCGCATCACTGGCCATTATGGTCATCTGGATCACCTATCAACATTATCTGGATAATTTTGAACGAATGGCTGCCTTGTTCAACGTGGCACCTTTTTTTAATGACCATACGGCTTATGGAGCGGTATTGGCGCTGGTGGCTCCTTTTTTCGCCGTGATGTTTTTTAACCGTGATTACAGCCCCTTAAGAAGAAGGGCGTCCTTGCTGCTGTTTTTACTTTTTTCTACCGGGATATTGTTGAGTTTCAGCCGGGCATCGTGGCTCAGCATGATGGTTGCTTTTGGGGGTTTTGTTATCCTGTCCTTGCGCATTAAGTTTCGATGGATCCTTGCCGGTGTTGTGCTGGTGGTTGCCGGGTTTTTTACCTTTCAGCACGAGATATACATGACACTGGAAAGGAATACGCAGGAATCTTCAGCGGATTTTAGCGAACACCTGCGTTCCGTTACCAACATTACTTCGGATGCTTCTAACCTGGAGCGTATTAACAGGTGGCGATCAGCCATAAGAATGTACGAAGAACGGCCCATAGTTGGATGGGGCCCGGGAACCTATCAGTTTGTTTATGCCCCTTTTCAACTTTCGGAAGATTATACCATCATTTCCACCCACTTTGGAGATGTTGGAAATGCCCATAGTGAATATCTGGGACCCCTTGCCGAAAGCGGCTTGCCCGGTATGCTGACAATGGTTGGTCTGGCACTTTCGGTTTTGGCTACAGGGGTAAGACTTTATAAAAAGGCTCCTACCCGGGAGATGCGGCTCATGGCCCTGGGAATCACCCTGGGGTTTATCACTTATTTTACCCATGGCCTTTTGAATAACTTCCTGGATACCGATAAAGCTTCTGTTCCCTTTTGGGGTATGATGGCCATGCTGGTGGCAATGGATGTGTTTTACACCCCCAAACCGAATAAAAAACCTGCCGGTAATCTAAATACTGATCGCTAAATTGACTTCAGGTTAATTTTGGAAGAACCACATAAACTGTTAATTTTGTGGCCCTAAACTTCATTATATGGAAACCATAAAAACTTTACTGGATCACAAAACCATCCGCAATTATAAAAGCGACCCCATAAAAGATGAGGTGCTTGATGAAATACTTCAGGCGGGCTTTCGCGCTTCCACCACGGGTAATATGCAGGTTTACAGTATAATTGTGAGCAGGGATGCCGAAAAAAGGAAAGAATTATGCAAATTGCATTTTGGGCAGAAAATGGTGGAGCAGGCCCCGGTGCTGCTCACTTTTTGCGCCGACTTTAACCGCTTCAATAAATGGTGCGAACAACGTGATGCCGAGCCCGGTTATGACAACTTCCTTTCATTCTTTACCGCTGCAATTGATGCCTTGCTGGTTTCACAAAACGTGGCCGTTGCTGCCGAAGCCCACGGGCTTGGAATCTGTTATCTGGGCACCACTACCTATCAGGCCGACAAGCTGATCGACTTTTTCAATCTTCCCGAAGGGGTGGTACCTGTTACCACCCTGGTTGTGGGATATCCGGGTGAAGACCCCGATCAGGTGGATCGTTTGCCTGCCGAAGGGGTGATTCATCATGAAGAATATAAAGATTATTCCCCCCGCGATATTGACCAAATTTATGAGAAGAAAGAGAACCTGCCGTTAACTGCCCAGCTTATTAAGGAAAATCAGCTGGATAATCTTGCCCAGATATTTACCTATAAACGGTACACCAAAAAAGATAACCTGCATTTCAGCAAGGTTTTTTTGGATGTTTTGAAGGATCAGGGGTTCATGAATCATGAAGAGTAGTCACCCTGGGGTTTTTAGCTCCCCCCTCTTTCTCCGGTAAAGTATTGTTCCTTGTTTTTGAACAATACGTTAAAGGTGGTCAGTGATCCGTAAATGCGGGTAATGTATTGCTGGAGGTTGATCTTGTCCTGATCATCCAGCTTTTCATGATTGTTGATCCGTTGCTCCAGAACCCTGAGCCGCTCCCTTACAAGAATGATTTTGTTGAAGAAATTATCCAGCGGCAGTTCCTTTGGTTTGAGTTGTTCCGAACCCGGTTTAAGGATCAGCACTCCCTTTTTCCATCGGTCGGCCATTTCAACGTGGCCGGGAAAATCGGCATAGCGCCTCAGTACCCCGGTGAAAACCTTTTCAAGGTCTGACAGGCTAATGCCGGAACCGCCTCCTGTTTCGCGTTGTTCTGCGTTTGATGCTTCAAGGAGCTTCAGCCCCTTAAAGTCCCTGGCAATATCTTTCTCACCCCTGTTCTGGAAAAAAACCTTAAGGCTGGTCAGCGTATAGTTTGTGATTACCCCAACTCCAAAGTGGGGATGCTCTATTTTGGCACCAATTTCAAATTTTGATTCATCCATAATGTGTTTATGTTTTTTTGTTACTTGCGTATTTTCTTAATAAAATTAATTGAAAAAATCCAATGGCATCCAATTATGTCGTTTTGAAATTTATCTTTTGTACATTTGACCACTGAATAAAAAAAGATATCGCCTGACGGCTATTACTTTAAATATACAGGGAATGGTTATTTGGAAAACAAAAAAAGATTATCCAACTGAGAAAAGTTAATTGTGATGTTCGCCGGCAAGGGCGGGAAAGATATTTAACAATATTAATCGAGTAATAAACAGATGAAACCCCGGGTATGCTGGTGAAATATCTCTGTGAACCCTCTGTG
>SKVW01000181.1 GCA_007129255.1 Bacteroidales bacterium | reverse complement strand
TTGTTTACCGTATCAAGAACGAAACCACCTGCACATACGAGGTGGACGATACGCCCCCATTTGGCGTGAACCGGGAGGCCGTGGATATTTCCATTGAAATTTCCCTTTTGAAAAAACTCAACATTGTCGGTGAAATTCACGTCACCCGAAAGCAATACCTTGACGGTAGCATCCCCACCGGATTTCAGCGTACCGCCATTATTGGCGTGGAAGGAGTCATTGAGCTCCGGAATAAAACCGTGCGCCTGATCCAGCTGAGCCTGGAAGAAGATTCCTGCCGGGAAATTTCTGATGTGGGGCACACCCGGGTATATAAAACCGATCGGTTGGGAATGCCTTTGATTGAAACGGTGACTTATCCCGATATGGTCAATCCTGATGAGGTGGCAGAGGCCTGCCAGGTCATCCGTTTTCTAAACCGCAGCACCGGACGCGTAAGGACCGGAATGGGCGCCGCCCGCCAGGATGTTAACGTCAGTTGCCGCGGTGGGACCCGGGTGGAAATTAAAGGGGTTTCCCACATCAAGTGGATCCCTGAACTGACCCATAATGAATCTTTCAGGCAATATGCCCTGCTGCACATCCGCGATCTGCTCCTGAAAAAAGTAAAAGATCCTGCTGCATGGGAAATGAAAAGCCGGAAGTTGGATCCCGAATCGGCCGGCTTCCGTTCCTCCCTGCTAAAAAGCCTGAAAAAAGAGAATGTAACGGTTTATGCCGTAAATCTTCCGAAGTTTGGGGGCATCCTCTCGCATTTTACCCAGCCTGGAAAAATGTTTGCCGATGAGATCAGCGAACGACTAAAGGTGATCGCCTGCATTGAACAGCCTAATATGACCCATTCGGAAGCCCTGAATCCCCTGGAAAGTGAAGACTTCTTCCTGGAGCTGAGAAGGTCACTTGAAGGAAAAGCCGGTGACGGGATCCTGATCTTCTGGGGATCCGAAGAGGATATCCCCACCGCCCTGGAAACCATTGAAGAGCGCTGCCGCATGGCTTTTGAAGGGGTTCCCAATGAAACCCGCAAATCCTTTCCCGATGGCACAACCATCTTTGAAAGGGTATTACCAGGGGCAGACCGCATGTATCCCGATACCGACACCGCTCCCATACCACTGTTGGATAAAGATATTGAACGTCTCGGGAAAAACCTCCCCATGGTTACCATTGAGGCCTACATGATCATGAAAAAATGGGGTATCCCCGAAGGTACCTATACCTACATTCTGAAAAACAACCTTTTTCCACTTATTCAAGAGTTGGTGGAAAATCAGGAGGAAGATCCCGTTTTTGTGGGCACCTTATTTGGCCACCGTCTTAAATTTGTGGAGGGTCATTATGAAAAAGCTTCAGGGTTTAAATATCCGCTTGTGGTTCAATTGCTGAAGTATCTCAGGAAAAACGACCTGGACCGGGAGTTGGCCAAACCCATGTTGCCGGTTCTCTATCAGCATCCCAAAATGGACTTTGACTCCATGCTGACCAGTGTAAATTTTAAAAAGATGAATGAGGAAAAGGTGCTTGCCAACCTGGATTTTCTTGATGAAAAATTTTCCAATACTGCCCGAAACAATGGGAGCGAACAGCGGGTTAACTGGCTGATGGGGGAATTGCGCGAAAATGCCGTGGGCAATATGAACCTGAAAGATTTAAGAAAAAAAATTGAGCAACAGCCTGACTAAAACCCGGGCTTTTCTTTTTATAGCGGAAACTGATGTGTTTCCGGGGAAAATTAAATTAAAAACCCAATGAGCGAAGACTTTTTCCAGGGATACCAGGGACCTGCACTCCAGGCATTAAAAAAATACAATGTAAGGGTTTGGGGACAAACCAAAATAGAAACCAACCGAGGCAATTTTGTGGGTACGGTTTTGCCCCGTTCAGAAAATGACGATAACAAGCACATCGTGTTAAAGATCCCTACCGGCTACAATGTGGGCATCAACGTGGGAACCATCCTGAGCATGAAGGAAACCGGTTATAAAAAAGCCAATTACAAGATTCCTGAGAAGGAATTTCCTTATACCAAAGGTCTGCCAAAAGTAAAGCTTATCGGTACCGGTGGTACCATTGCCTCCCGACTGGATTACCGCACGGGGGCGGTGATACCTGCCTTTTCTCCCGGAGAGCTATACGGTGCAGTGCCCGAGTTGGCAGACATCTGCAACCTGACCACCGAGAAGGTTTTTGCCGTGTTCAGCGAAAACATGGGCCCCGCCCAGTATAAACAGCTGGCTGTTGCCATTGGTAAAGAAATAGAAAACGGCATTGATGGCATTGTGATCGGGCATGGTACCGATACGCTCCACCATACAGCCGCAGCTTTAACCTTTATGATTCAGGATCCCCCCATCCCTATTGTGCTGGTGGGTTCTCAGCGCTCCTCAGACCGGCCCTCCTCGGATGCAGCCCTCAACCTGATGCATGCCTGCTATGCTGCAGGTCATGGGGATATTGCCGAGGTAATGGTGTGTATGTTTGGACCCACCTCCGATGAATATGGCTTGTTGCACCGGGGTACCCGGGTTAGAAAAATGCATTCCTCTTACAGGAGCACTTTCCGCACAATAGGCGATATTCCACTGGCAAGGGTCACCCGCCAAGGGGTAGAACCCATCAAAAAAGACTACAACAGCCGCCGCAAAGACAGCAAGGTGAAAATCCTGTCTTATTTTGAGGAAAAGGTGGCCATCATCTATTATTATCCCAACATGCAGCCCGATATTGTGGATTCCCTTGTGGAAAATGGCTACAGAGGCATTGTGATTGCCGGCACCGGTCTGGGACATGTTAACAAGCCCCTGTATCCTGCCCTTGACCGCGCCAGCAAAAAAGGAGTGGCCGTTTACATGACCGTGCAAACCCTCTGGGGATACGTCCATATGTTTGTGTATGAAACCGGTCGGGAAATGATGGCCCTGGGGGTGGTGCCTGCAGAAAACATGCTCCCGGAAGTGGCTTATGTTAAACTTGGATGGGCACTGGGGCAAACCTCTGACCTTGATGAAGTGAAAAAGATCATGCTTACCCCCATCAACGACGACATTACCAGGCGTGAGCCTTACAACGGCTACCTGGTTTACCAGGGCGGTTTGCCCGAAGTGGAAGAGTTTGTGAAAAAGTTCAGGAAATAGTTTTCTGATATAAACCTAAAATCAACAACCATGATCAAACAAGTTTATTTTTTAATGGGGCTGCTGTTTGCAGGCCTGATCGCATCAGCCGAAAAACCTGATATTGTTTCTGTGAAAGGTCCCGATGCTTTTGTGTCAACACAGCATGCTGTGGGCGGTCTCGGTGGTATGGAACAATTTGTTAGGCCGGGAAATACCGTTGGCATACTTGTAAATTCGGGCTTCCGGGAAAAAGGTGCCTACGTGGATCCCGATGTGGTAATCGCTGCAATCAAAATGGCCTTTGAAGCCGGTGCCGACGATATCGTTTTCCTGCAGCACATTGTGCCCGAATACTGGGAACGTACTGAGCTGGAACCTCAATACCGGGAAATGATCGCCCGAACCCGTACCATTGAGATCAACCAGTTTCCCTCTGAATTTCATGAGGATTATTTTATGCAGATCGAACACCTGGAAGGAGCCCTGGCTTTGGGTGAAATGGAAGTAGTAAAAGAAATTTTCGAGATCGATGTGTTTATCAACATTCCCATTGCCAAAAACCACACCCTGACCACCCTTACCAATTCTATGAAAAACCTTATGGGATTAAAAACCCGGGCATCTAACGTGAAGTTTCACCTTGACGGGCCCGACCGCAACGATCCCGATTACCTTGCACAAAGCATTGCTGACCTGAATCTGCTGCGCCCGGCCGACCTGATTATTTCCGATGTAACTTATTCCATCATTACCAACGGGCCCTCCGGACCCGGAGAAACCGTGGCTCCAGGGAAAGTTGTTGCCGGTATTGATCCGGTGGCCATGGATGCCTATTGTGCGGAACTGATCGGCTTTTTCGCTGAGGATGTCCTCTCTGTTGAAAAAGGATACCTTCTTGGCCTGGGAGAAAAAGACTACCAGAAATTGACCATTGTTGAAGTGGAATTATAAAAAAATCCGATTCTTTTAAAAAAAATTTAAAAATGAAGCAAAAGATATTGTTTATTTTTCTGATCGTTTGTGGTATAGCTTTTAGTTCAAAAGGTCAGACAGCGCAGGAAGTGATTCCCGGGCCAGAATGGCAGGAGGGCTGGGCAGCCTCCTACGAAGTGATGAGTTATGAAGGCGACGACCTTTTTTTTCTGATCAACGGAGGAGCCGACCTGTATATGGAATACGGTTTTGCCGATGTGGCTGCCGTAGAGCTTTCCCATCCTGAAAAAGGTAACCTGTATATTGAGCTTTACCGAATGGACAGCGATTCTGCTGCATTCGGGATTTTCAGCCTGCGAAAAGGTGATATTTCCGTAAAAATTTATCCTGCTCCATGGGCAGCATACGGAGATGATGTGTTGCATGTTTGGAACGGGAACTTTTACATGATGGTTTCCGGAGGACAAATGAAAACTGCTACCCTGGAAACCTTTACCAAACTGGTGGCCTATCTGGCTGATAAAGTGCCCGCCGAAAACGAACTCCCTGCAGTTGCCAGGCAGCTCCCTGATTCTGAAAGCAGCCACTATGCTTACCTGATGGGTCCCCTGGCCCTTAACAACATTTACAGTTTTGGCCCTGGAGACGTTTTTCATACAAGAGAAGCCGTTGTATTGTTTGAAGAAAACCAGAAGCATTTGAATTTTTATTATGAATCAGAACCCCTGGCCAAAGAAGTGTTTGCAGGGGTGCGGGCTTATATGGAAAATTCGGGACGCTTCAACGACTTCCAGGGCGACCAGAGAAGCTTCCATGCTGTTGACCGCCGCGGCAATCGCCTCCTGGGAAAATCCGGAGAAAAAATGATACAGGTTACCGTGGAAGAAGCTGAATAATAACTTAACTGTCATTATTCCAGCTATTTAGGGCAGTTTTCCTTTTTTCTGAAACTGCTTTTTTATGTTTTCTGCCTGCCATTTTGTGCATTTGCGGACAGTAACTGTACAACACCGGACGCAATTGCCCGGAATTATAGGTGGATTAGCGATTACTGTTTCGCCCTGCCCCCCTTAAAAGCCTGGTCCTGAAAATGCTGTAAAACATGGAACAAGATTTGACTACCTGGGAGCACTGAAAAAAATAATAATTCAAAAACAGAAAACCCATGAGTAACAAAGTTATTACCATATCATCATTATTTTTTTTACTTGGCTGCCTGCCTTTGTTGGCTGCGGAAGAAGAAAAGAAGCCATTGCGTGATTTTCAGCTGAGTGTTTTGCCTTTTATCGGAACAGAAGGCGCAGAGGTGGCGCACAACCGGTACAATTTCAGTATCAACATCTTTGGGGGTATTACCGGCGGTGTTGAAAAATTTGAAGCCGGTGGTTTTGGCAATATCACCAGGGGAAATGTGAACGGGATGCAGATGGCAGGTTTTATCAATTTGGTTTCCGGAGAGGTGGACGGTTTTCAGGGAGCTGGTTTTGCGAATATCAGCGGGAGTAACTTTAAGGGCTTTCGGGGTGCAGGGTTCATTAATCTGGCGGGTGGAAGTTTTCGTGGTTTCCAGGGGGCTGGCTTTCTCAACAGCAGTGGTGGTGATAGCCAGGGCTTTTACGGAGCAGGGTTTGCCAACCTTTCCGGAGGAAGCCAACAGGGCTTTGCAGGTGCCGGCTTTGCAAATGTGAGCGGAGGATCCCAGGAAGGATTTTTTGGGGCAGGTTTTGTCAATATAGCCGGAAGCTTTCAGCAGGGCTTTACGGGTGCAGGTTTTGCCAATGTGAGCGGAGGAAGCCGGCAAGGCCTCTCTGCAGCCGGGTTTGCCAATGTTACCGGAGGCAATGCATCCGGGCTGCAAGCAGCCGGCTTCGGCAACCTTTCCAAGGGAAATTTCGAAGGGATACAGGCCGCCGGGTTTATGAATATAAGTGAAAATGTCCGAGGCATCCAAGCTTCCGGTTTTCTGAACGTTACCCAAAAACTGGATGGCTTCCAGGTTGGGGTAATTAACTTTGCAGATACTCTGCGCAGTGGCGCACCCATCGGCTTCCTTAGTATCGTAAGAAAAGGCGGCTTACGACAATTGGAAGTGGCCGCATCCGATGTGATGCATCTATCGATAGCCTTTCGCATTGGGGTGCCGCAGTTTTACAATATCTTTTCCATAGGAGTGCGCCCTTTCTCCTCTGGTGAAAGTTTCAATGCCTTCGGCTACGGAGTGGGTGCCAACATAGCCTTGTCGCAGGCTTCGGCCTTCCAGTTTGAACTGCATTCATCACAGCTTCAAAATCAATGGAGATGGGAAAAAGACGAACTGGACCTTTTAAATGAATTCCGTAAGATTATACAGTTCAACCCCGGCCTGCCTTTCGACTTTTTTGCCGGAATGGTGGTTTACAACCAATACTACAAACACCTTCCCGAAGAGGATATCACCGGCAGGGATATTGCCCCCGACCGGGTATTCCGGCGTCGGCAGAGCGGTGATTATGCCTCCCGCTGGTGGCTTGGGGCAAGGACAGGTATAAGGTTTGGACTTTAATTATTTGATGCACTGAAGGGATTACTGTAAAGTGCTCTGAACCTACCTAGCGCTTCATTACTTTTTGCCGGTAAATTTTTTCTCCCAGTTCCACTTCCAGTATGTATAACCCATTGTTCCATGAGGCGGTGCTCAGGGTGATGACCGGTTCAGCTTCAAATGATTCTTTAAGAATAAGCCTGCCCTGAAGGTCGTAAATCCTGACCTGCACCGGTTCACCGGCATCCGGGGGAAACTGGATGCTCAGATGATCTCCTGCTGGATTTGGAAAGAGGGAAAGGCTTTCATCAGTAGGGTGGTGAGCTGAAAGCACAATGCTGATGTAGCACTCGTCATAATACGGGTTACTCCAAATCAAATCCTCTCCCCGGTAGTAACAGGTTACTTTGGTGGAATCCGGTTTTCCTCCTGCAAAATCCCTTGGGTAGGCAGGGAAAAGCGGCCCGTGAATGCTGCCGATGCCTTCTATCCATTGCTCGTGAAGGGAGGCGGATAAGTCATCCAGCTTTTCGAAAATAAATCGGCGGTGGGATACTCCGGATATCTCCAGAGTGTCAATCTTTTCAATTTTCAAATAGTCAGGCCAGTAGTCCCACTCCAGGTCATAATAAACCGAGTCTCCTTCGGCGAGGTCAAAGCGGTAGAGTGTGTCTTTGGTTCCATCCGGATCAAGGAATAAAACCGTATGGTTTTCCTCCCTGATGGCCCCGGCAAATTCCGTTTCGGTAAATCCGGGGTCTGTGCTTTTGTAAAACTTCAGCCAGGTTTGGCCTGATATCAGCGTATCTCCATCAAACCCGTAAAGAGAGGTTTTGGTTTCCACAAAGTCCGGGTAATCAGGGGTAGGGTTTATGTAAGTTCGGGCCACATACCACCTTGCATCGGGATCGGCAAAGCTTATGGAGTTTTGTGAGGTTGCCGTCGTGGCTATAAAGGCAAGTAAAAGTGCAATGAAGGATCTCATCATGAGGTGATTTTAGCTTATGGTATCAGGATATCAAACCCGTTGAAACGGAGAAATTTTCCTGTGTGGATTTTTTGCAGATAACGTTTTGCAATATATGAAAAGATTTTGAATTTAAGAAGGCATGTCAGGTAAGAAAAAAGCCTCCTGTGATTCAGGAGGCTTAAAAGTATTGGGGGTGCCCGGAGCCGGACTCGAACCGGCACGGCCGCAATGGCCACAGGATTTTAAGTCCTGGGTGTCTACCAATTCCACCATCCGGGCATGAAATATAAGGAACGCAATCGGTTGATAAAAAAAAACCTCTTTTTCAGAGGTTGGTGTTGAGCGGAAAACGGGACTCGAACCCGCGACCCCGACCTTGGCAAGGTCGTGCTCTACCAACTGAGCTATTTCCGCTTTTTGCTGTTTGCGGTTGCAAATATACGTTTTTTTTAAAACACCAAAACTTTTTTCCGGAAAGTTTCGGCTTTTTGTCTGTTTAAAAACCGTGAAAACTTAAAAGGAAAAGTTTTGCCAATAAATGGTTCTGACGAGCTAATATTCCGTTTTGCAGTGGATAATAAATTTTGATTTTATATACTTTGGTGAGTTGTCTTAAATGCTGTTAAAAAAAATGCTGGTTTATTATAATTGTTTAAATTTGTGGCCCAAAACAATTATTATTTAACTATTAACCTTTTAAGCACAATGGTAATGAAAAAACTGCTTAATTTCTCTTTACTGGTTCTGATTCTTTTTGGCGCCATGAATGTATCGGCCCAGGAGACCCCAAAACTTGGCCATATCAATACCAATGAGTTGCTTCGTCAGATGCCCGGAAGGGATACTGCGCAGGCAGAGTTGGAACGATATGCCCGTGAGCTGGAGTCCACTTTTATGGAAATGCAGGACGAGTTTCAGAGAAAATACCAGGAATATCTTGAAAAGCAGGAAACCTTTTCCCCACTGGTCAGACAATCCAGGGAACGTGAACTGGAGAGCCTGCAACAAAGGATTATGGAATTCCAGGAGTCTGCTCAGGAAGACCTGATGCAACAGGAAGAACGATTACTCAACCCCATCATCGAGAAAGCCCGTGCAGCAATTCGGGAAGTGGCCGATGAAAACGGTTTTACCTATATTTTTGATACCAGTGGAGGTTCGGTACTCTATTGGGAGAGGGGCGAGAACATCATGCCCATGGTTAGGGAAAAACTGGACTTATAATATAACCTATCCTTGTCCTTGAAAGGGTTGGTTTAAATTCCGGTTAATCATTGCCCGTGCATCCTATGGGTTAGCCCTGAAAGGAATCGGGGACATGAACCGGTGATTTAAGGCAACTCTTTTTTAATGCTTTTCTTCGGCTTTATACCAGCCTGCATATTTTATATAATTGTTGGAGATCCTTTCCAGCAGGTTGCTGGTGAGGTCCTGGCTGATGTCTTTGATCTTTTTGGCCGGGATGCCTCCGTAAACACTTCCCGGCTCAATTATTGTGTTTTCAAGTACCACGGCCCCTGCAGCGATTAATGAGTTTTTTCCTACCACGGCATTATCCATTACAATGGCATTCATTCCAATGAGTACATTGTCTTCGATGGTGCATCC
>SKVW01000041.1 GCA_007129255.1 Bacteroidales bacterium | reverse complement strand
CTTAAATCAGGGCTGAAAACACTGACGAAGATATCCCGTAGTGCGTTGAACGTCTGGTCGTAGGCGTCGTCGCTTACCGGGAAGTTGTCCGAACGGGTTTTGCCTGCGACATATATGTTGCCTGAAGCGTCGAGGTCAAGCCCGAAGCCATGGTCATCATGGCCGCCCCCAAGGTATGTGGAATGATAAAGGGTCTGCAGTTCCGGATCAATGATGCTTACAAAAGCATCCCAGCCGCCGTTGTGGGTTTCGTCATAGGCGCCGGCGGTAACCGGGAAGTTCGTTGACCGGGTTTCGCCGGTTAACACCAGGTTGCCCTCCGGATTGAAGGTCATGCCCAGGCCCGTTTCCCACCAATCACCGGTGATAAAGGTGGAATGCTTCAGCTCGCTGAGATCCGGACTTAATGCGCTCACCAGCACTGAACCAATCCCGGTGGCAACTTCCTGAAAAGCACCCGGGGTAGTGGGATAATTGCTGGACCCGGCATATCCTGTGATGTAAATTTGCTCGCCAGCCTCGTCAAAAAGGATGTTATAGCCTACCTCAGTACTGGTGCCACCAATAAAAGTTGAATACAGGAGCTCACTCAGATCAGGATTTAAGGCACTGACAAATACGTCTCCGGCACCGTTATATACAGGGTCATATACTCCGGGTGTGACCGGAAAAAATTCCGACGACGTCTTACCCGTAACATACACATTGTTCTCCGGGTCAAGTGTTAGTGCAAACACCAGGTCCTCTTCCTGATCACCAAGGAAAGTGGAATAGAGCAAATCAGTGAGATCTGCATTGAACACGCTGATAAACACATCCCGTTGCCCGCTAAATACTTCGTCATAGGCTCCTGTGGTGGTCGGGAAAATGGCCGAGTTGGTCTGTCCGGCGATATAAATATTACCATCGGCATCAGTGGCCATGTCATAAGCCTGGTCTGTAATGTTGCCTCCGATAAAGGTGGAGGCGATCAGTGGGTCGATGATAAGCGGCTTTGCAGGGTCCTGCCTTTCCACATCAAATCCGATTCTGTCGTTGGCTTTGAGTCGGAAGCTGCCGGGAACCTGCGTTTTCTCACCCTTTATGTACTGGTATGCATAAAGCCCTGTGTGCCTGATCTCTCCAATACTCGTTTCAAATGCAAGTTCATCACCGTCCCTGATCTTCAGGTCACCAGCCCCTTCCAGGACAAAGGCAATATCTTCTGATTCTGCATGCGGATGTACGATAAAATCATATCGCAAACCTTTGTCATCAAAATAATACCTTACATCAATCCCCGCGTCTTTGCCAAAAATTCCCTCAACAACGATCTCACCATAAAGCGGCACCCGGTTTGCCCAGCGCGAAGGGTCTTGCCCGTAAAAGTAACTGTAACGCGTATTGTGCTGGTTATATGTCCGGATGACAGGATCATGATCTTCCGGCGAAACAAAGTGCATCTTTACCACGTGGCCTTTCCGGCGGATCTCTTCGCTGAAAACCGGCATTCCGCTATCCTCTTCAAGTTTCAGGGGATGTGTATGCGGATGCCCTCCTTCCGTTATAAAAAAGTCAAATACAATGCCCCGGTCCGTCACCCAGGCGTTCATGCCTTGCATGCCTGCATGAAATGCCACATCTTCATCCCATTGCCCATGGTTGGATACAAAAGCATTTTCCCTGCTAAATTGTGTATGGGGTTTGTTGTGTTCGATTTTAATGCTTTCTGATGCAAAAAGAAGCATACTGCTGAAAAACAATACTGGTATTGTAAGGAAATGTTTCATGTCAATGGAGGATTGGTTTATGAATAAAAAACAATAAAATGTTTTACATATTCAAAAATACTGAAAAAAGATGAAAATTAAAACAGGTGTATAGTTTATCATGGCTTTCAGGGAAAGGGATTCATCATCCTAAGGTATGTTCACTTTTTCCGGTACCGTTTTGAATGGTTGCTCCTATGCTTATATTACCGGCAAGATGCGTGAAGAAAACCAACAGAAACAGCTTTAAGGAACCCAGGGAGCAGAATCGTTTGAAAGCCTTTATTTTCCTATCTTTGTGGATATTTAAATGCATGCACCCATGGCCAAAGGCAGAGAATCCAAACCCCATATCGGCATATTCGGACGCCGGAATAACGGCAAAAGCTCTTTTATCAATGCCCTTGCCGGGCAGGATATCGCCATTGTGTCCGACGTGGCCGGCACCACCACCGACCCGGTGCGCAAGTCCATGGAAATACCCGGCATCGGCCCGGCCATACTGGTAGATACCGCCGGCATAGACGATACCGGCGAGCTGGGACTCAAACGCGTGCAACGCTCCCTCTCCGCTCTCAAAACAGTGGATATGGCCATACTGCTCATCACCCACAACACTTTTGATGAGGTGGAGGAGAAGCTGGTGGAAGACTTTCGCAAACAGGAAGTGCCTTTTGTGGTGCTGCACAACAAATCCGACCTGGAAGGCTTGCAAAACGGCCTGAAAGAAATCCTGCAAAAAAAATACAATGCCCCCGTGCTGGAATTTTGCGCCCTGGATCCCGGCAACCGGGAAGAGGTGGTCGTCACCCTGCGCAAAACCATGCCCGAAACCGCCTACCGCGCCGCCAGCCTGCTGGGCGACCTGCTCAGCTACGGCGACCTGGTGCTGCTGATCACCCCCATCGACATCGAAGCCCCCGAAGGCCGCCTTATCCTGCCGCAGGTGCAGGCCATCCGCGACATCATCGACAACGACTGCATTGCCGTGGTGGCCAAGGAAAAAGAAGTGGATGCCCTGATGAAGGTGCTTAACCCCAAACCCAGCCTGGTGGTGACCGACAGCCAGGTGTTTCTCCGGGCCGATGCTTCCATACCCAAAGACATCCCCCTCACCAGCTTCAGCATCATGCTGGCCCGCCACAAAGGCGACTTTGAAAACTACCTGAAGGGCACCCCGAAAATTTCAGAACTCAGGGACGGCGACCGGGTGCTGATGCTCGAATCATGTACCCACCACGTGGCCTGCGACGACATCGGCAGGGTGAAGATCCCACGCTGGCTTACCAGCTTTACCGGGAAAAAGCTCGAATTTGACGTGGTGGCCGGCCTCGGCGAGCTGCCACGACCCATTACCGATTATGCCCTGCTAATACAATGCGGAGGATGCGTGATCACCCGCAGGCAGATCGTGGGCCGCCTCAAACCTGCCGTGGATGCCGGGGTGCCCGTCACCAATTACGGCATGGCCATCGCATGGATGCACGGCATCTTCAAACGCGCCGTGGCTCCCTTCTCCAACCTCCACCACGACCCTGAAGATTATCTTTAAGCCTTGCCTGCTGCCGGCATACTGGTGCCGCTAAGCGGCTTTTTCTATTCAGCCTTTTATGATTGGGTTTGATTATTTTTGAGATATTCCTTCCGTTTGATACCAGACAGCACAATTTGTTTTTGGCTTTCAAAAGCGCATGCCGCGACAGCACATTTAAAATCCTGAAAAATTTTAAAAAATTAAAACCAACAAAAAAACTTTAAAATGAATTTTATTTAATTTTAAAATTAAAAATGGCAAACGTTTACACGCAAATCAACATCCATTCCGTTTTTGCGGTTAAAGGACGACACAACTTGCTCCCTGCAAATATTCGTCCACGCGTATTTGAATACATTTCCGGCCTGATGAAAAAAAATGATTTGTTTCCTTTGGCTGTAAACGGTTGGCAGGATCATGTTCACGTGTTTTTTGAAATTAAACCGGATATCTCTCTTTCGAAAGCCATGAAGTTGATAAAAGCAAATTCTTCCAAATGGATAAATGACCACAGTTTTGTTAAAGGTAAATTTGAATGGCAGAGAGGTTATGGCAGCTTTTCATACTCCCGCTCCCAACGCAATGGTGTAATTCGATATATTATGCAACAGCAGGAGCATCACCGGGCCAAAGGGAAATCTTTTAAAAAAGAATACCTGGATTTGCTTGAAGGATTTGGGATTAAATATGATTCAAGGTTTTTATTTGATTTTTTGGATGAATAAAGGAAAATGGCTCAAAAAGGGCTTATCTTTTTTGTTAGGGAAATACTGTCACCGCTACGCGGTTTTAAGAATAGATATACGTCAAAGTTGCTACCATACTGTCGCCGCTACGCGGCTTTTTTTCTTGAGCTTTTCCAGATTTAGATTGATTAATATTATTATATCCTTTCCGTTTTTTACCTGGCTGCACAATTTGTTTCTGGCCACCTGATTCGCATCGCTAAGACCTTGTTTCAAGGTATTGGGACAAAATATGATTAGATGAAATACTGTCAACCCTATGTGGCCTTTTATGTTCAGCCTCTACTAATTTGGTTTGATTATTATTGAAACATCCTTTCCGTTTTTTACCTGGCTGCATAATTTGTTTTAAGCTACCTGAGCCGCATAGCGGCGACAGTATAAGGTCCTCAAACCAAATCATTTTATTTTTAAACCAATCCAGTTTCTTGTCTTCAAACAAAGCAAAACTATTTTAGCACGAAAAACCCAATAATTTACCTTGTTATAGCCTGCAAGCACAAAAACCCCAAAGGGGAAAAATCACCAGCCCCGGGTGAAGCCCGGGGTAATAGGCAAAGACCATATTCGGCGCTGCAAGCATTACCTTTGCAAAAGAGATAAAGACTTTTGCAGCGCAATGGCACCAAACCGATTTTTTTTGGTTTTTTCAGATTAAACAGGCACATGGCTACCAGGAGAAAACCTACCCCGTAGGGGTAAAATATCGATAGACCAGAGCAAAAACCTTATCCCGCGCTGCAAGCATTACCCTTGCAAAAGAGATAAAGACTTTTGCAGCGCAATAAGATCGACCCTTTTTTTAGCAATTCCTTTCCACTTTTTTCATCGCCAAAAAAGTGGCAAAAAGGCTAGCCCAAACGATGGGCCTGCCCGCCCTGTGATAAGACCGGAATTCCAGCCAAAGTAGACAAGCCCCTTTGGCGTAATTCCAGGCCTTATCCCATTCCCGCCAGCGGCTGCTCCCCGTTTGGGCAACCTCCCCGCTTGGGTCTGTTTTTGATTTTTTGCTTGTTTTATCGACACTAAACCATTAAAAGAAAAACTATCCCGAAAGGCTAAAATCAATATCCCCGGGTGAAGCCCGGGGATATTGGCTTTTGGTGAACGTCAGATTCCTGATACTGCATGCCGAAAATCTGCCACTTCATAAATTAAACCCGGGCCTTGCAGGCAATGAACAAGCAACATATATTACAAACTATTTATGCCCATTTTTGATGGTGCCCTGACTGGGATCCTTTTCCAATCGTTTGGGTAAAAACCCAGCCGGATATTGGGTCACGTATTCCTTTCCAAAGAGGCGGTGGTGAACCTGGGTGTTTTTGTAAACGTCCCAGTCAAACTTCCCTTTCTTGCGAAAATAGAGGGTGATGCCTGATGAGGTCATCACAATGAAGGTAGAGTACAAAATGGCCAGCCAGAGCATCTGGCTCTGAACCGGCTCGTTGAAGCTCAACAGAATAATGGCAAAGGAAACCGGGCCGTTTTGGATACCTGTCTCCAGGGATATGGCCCTCTGAAAGAGGGGGAACATCCCAATTAACCGTGAAAACCAGTATCCGAAAAAGAAACCGGCCAAGCCCAGCCCGATGGTGGCGAGGTATACCTCTGCCGGTGTTCTCAGAAACAGTCCACCATGCCTGACAAAGGCCGTCATGATCAGATACAGGATAACCAGAACGGCCATAAAGCCGGCGGTGTCTTCTGCCGTTTTAGCCCAGCCCGGGGATTTGCGTCTCAGGATCATACCAATGATCACCGGAACCAGCACAAGCACCAGGGAGCTGATGATGTTTCCTGTTGGAATGACAAATTCCGTTTCGGTGCCTGCGGCCCGCATATCTGCTGACAACTGGCTGGTAAAGCGCACCGTGTAAAGGCTCAGGATGATGGGCATCATAAACAAAGCCATGATGGTGGAGGCCGTGGTCATTGAAATGCTCAGGGCTACGGATCCGCGCGAGAAGTATGCAAACATGTTGGATGTAGTGCCTCCCGGCAAACAGCCAATCAGGATGAGCGCAATGGCGAAAGCAGGGTGCAGGTTCAGCACAATGGATAAGCCCAGCGCAATTAAAGGCATCAAACCGAATTGCGACAGGAAGCCCACAAGGACACCCTTCGGACTCCTTGCCACGGCTTTGAAGTCGTTAGCGGTAAGGCTGGCACCCATCCCGAGCATGATGACAAAAATCATTATTGCCAGCAGGATTTGATCCTGGGGGTATAATAGTTGAGAAGGGAAATCCATTGTTTGTTATTGTTTGGTTTTCTTGTTATGGAAAAGTTCTGAGATCACTTGCCCGTATTTGTCCTGTACCACATGGCGCTTTAATTTATAAAGGTTGGTAATCTCCTGTCCAACGGCAAACACCTCAGGCAGAATGCGAAAATCACGTATCACTTCATACCTTTTGAAGCCAGAGGATGCACTGATCATTTGCCTTATTTCTTTCTGGATGATTGCTTTGGCTTCCGGCATCTCTTCAAGTTCAGCGGGGGTTGCCGGATTCCTGCCATTCTGACGGAACGCGCTAAGGTCAGGCACCACTAAAAGGCCCAGGAATTTCTGGTCTTGCCCAACAACCATGCATTGGTCGATGTAACGACTTTGGCGCAATCTCATTTCCAGTGGTTCAGGCTCCACATTTTCGCCGCTGGAAAGGACAATCGTTGCCTTGGAGCGCCCCAGTATCTTCAGGTTGCCATCGTGCGTGATCATGCCCAGGTCCCCTGTGCGCAACCAGCCACCATCAACCGTTGCATCGGTCAGGGGTTGATCGCGGTAATAGCCCTTCATTACCTGTGGCCCACGTACCCGTATTTCTCCCGTTTTTCCTCTTCCATCGTGTTTGTCGTGCGGGTCGGGGTAAAGAACCTCACCGCTATGCAGACAATGAATGCGGAGCTCTGTTTCCCTGATTGGAGGCCCCACGCTGCCTACCACAAGGTTGATTTTTGACCGGACGGATATCACCGGCGATGTTTCTGTCATCCCATAGCCCTCAAGCACGGGGATGCCCACATAGTTAAAAAACTTGTCGATGTGTATCGGAAGCGCTCCGCCTCCTGATATGGTAGCTGCCAGCGAGCCTCCGGCACCAAGCCGGATGCGTTCCAACACCGCCGCATTAAAGAAACCGTACCAAGGAAGCACGATCAACCAGCGTATTACATGAAAAGGTGTCAGCAAAAGACGCTTCCAGAAAGGCTGTGGTTTGAGTTTGATCTTTTTGTTGGTGAGGAAGTATTCTGAGTTCTTGTATTGCCTGGCAAGAAAATAGGCGATGTGGAAAAGCACCCGCCTGACAGGGTGTGATCTTCTGACCCCCATTAGGATCTTTTCATGAACCTTTTCCCAAAGTCTTGGAGCCGAAGCCATAAAAGTGGGTTCGACGTTCTTCATATCCTCGCTCAGGGTCTGTATGCTTGAATAATAGGTGCATCCGCCAAAACTGATGGTGTACATCTCAATGACCCGTTCAAAAATATGCCAGATGGGAAGCACCGAAAGAATGCGGTCATTTGGGCCATGCCTGCCGGGAAGGTTGCGGATCTGCGATACCATGTTTTCGTGGGTCAGCATGACGCCCTTGGGTGTGCCCGTGGTGCCGGAAGTGTAAATGAGTGTGAACAGATCATCGGGCTTGATGCCGGCGATGCGTTTTTCTGCATCCCTGTTGCCGTTCTGCCTGATTTCACGGCCTTCCATATAGATGTCGGCCAGGCGTTTGGTGCCAGCTATCGCTGGTGCTTCAGGATCCATAATAATGATTTCCCGGAGATTGGGGAGTTTGCCCCTGAGCTTGAGCATCCTTTGGGCAAGTGCTTCGGTTTCGACAAAACTTACCTTTATTCCGGCATGGTCAAGGATATATAACAGTTCTGAATCTGTTACATCAGAGCCACGGGGAACATCAGCGGCACCACAAAACTGTACTGCATAATCTGTCAATATCCACTCATACCGGTTATCGCTGATAAGTCCGATATGCTCGCGGGCTTGCACACCCATGCTGATCAGTGCTGTGGCCAGGTTCAGGCCTTGATGATATAACTCTTTGAAGGAGACCGGCTGCCACTTTAATGCCTCCTTTCGAATGGCAAACGCAGGAAGATCACCATACCGGGATGCCGCCTCACGATACAATTGCGCCAGGTTTTCGGTTATAACCATGTGATCTTTTCTCTTTTCCATATTCTCTGTTTCGGTGAATAATGAACCTTGGTGCCTGTCATTATTTGTTTATTAAAGCGGCAAAGTTACAAATGTTTTAAACATGGGTTTAATAATTTGGTTCAATACACCCAAAAAATCTGATTTTGTCGGATCTGGTTATTGCATTATATACATCGGTTCTTTTTTTTTCTGATAAAAGCTTCTCTTTTCTGCATAATGCCGCCGCGAGGCTGCTGGATTTAGGCACTTTCCATCTTCCACTTTCTACCATCTATCAGGCCGGTCCAAATAAATTGAACTGTTACAGGTTGGAAGAAAACCTACCCTGAAGGGGTATAATATGAATAGCCCCGGGTGAAGCCCGGGAGAAATGGCAAAACCCATAATCAGCGCTGCAAGTAATTTCCTTTGCAAAAGAGATAAAGGGCTTTGCAGCGCAATGGGAATTTTCCATAGAAGCAGACAATTAAACACACTTTCCTTTTACAGCCTTTTGCAGTATTACCAGATCCTTCGCTTCGCTCAGGATGACAGGGCATGGGGTTAAAAAGACAAACAGATGGGCAAAAACCGCCCACCCTGTTTTCTTTTTCATATCGCCGGATTTGTCTTTCAGCCTGGCAGGACAAAAACCCCGGAGGGGATAAATTCTATAGCCCCGGGTTTCAACCCGGGGATAATGGCAAAAACTCATCCCGCGCTGCAAGCACTTCTATTGAAATAGATGAAAAGGTACTTGGGGCGCAATGGGGTCAAACCGATTTTTTTGTTTTTTCAGGTTAAACAGGCACATGGCTGTTAGGAGAAAACCTACCCCGGAGGGGTAAAATATCGATAGACCAAAGCCAAAAACTCATCCAGCGCTGCAAGCATTACCTTCGCAAAAACGATAAAGGCATTTGCAGCGCAATGGCACCAAATCGATTATTTTTGTTTTTTTGGTTAAACAGG
>SKVW01000024.1 GCA_007129255.1 Bacteroidales bacterium | reverse complement strand
GTGGCCATTTATATTTTTATTGAGCGTTACATGGCCATCAGCCGCGCTTCCAATGAAGAAACCAACTTCATGAACAACATCCGGGATTTTATTCACGACGGGCGTATTGATTCAGCCAAATCGCTTTGCCGCAACAATGAATCGCCCATTGCCCGTATGATTGCAAAAGGCATCGTTCGCATTGGCCGGCCCCTGGGTGATATCAATGCCGCCATAGAAAATGTCGGAAAACTGGAAGTGGCCAAGCTGGAAAAAAACATTGCCGTGTTGGCCACCGTAGCCGGTGCCGCTCCAATGCTTGGGTTCCTGGGAACCGTTATTGGCATGGTTCGTGCCTTCTACAACATGGCCATGGCAGGAAACAATATCGATATCAGTTTGCTGGCAGGAGGAATCTATGAAGCCATGATTACGACCATTACCGGTCTTACGGTGGGAATTATCGGATTCATCTGCTACAACATTCTGGTGGCAAGGATAGAAAAGGTGGTGTTTATGCTTGAGGCACGTGCCACCGAATTTATGGATCTTTTGCACGAACCGGCATCCTAAATCCATCAATATGGCAATCAAACCAAGAAATACACGCAACCTGCAATTCAGCATGGCTTCCATGTCGGATCTGGTATTTTTGTTGCTCATTTTCTTTATGCTAACCTCAACCCTGGTGGCACCCAGTGCCATAAAACTTTTGCTTCCTTCAAGCGACAGCCGCACAATGGCGCAGCAAACCGTTACCGTTTACATCAATGAGGAAAAGCAGGTATTTTTGGAAGAAAATGCTGTAAGCATTGAAGAATTGCAGGAAGGACTTATTCTTCGGCTGCAGGGCCAGGATGAAGGATCAGTAGTATTGCGTGCCGACCGGACCGTACCCGTGCAGGACATTGTTTTCGTTTTGGATGTAGTGCATGGAATCAATGATTTATTTCAGACCAGGCACAAAGTGATCCTGGCAACGCAACCGCACCGTTAAAACATGGAAGAAACCAATAAAAAAGACAGGATACGGGCACTGGCAGGAACCATTATTTTTCATGCCGTACTACTGGTATGTTTTCTTTTTTTTGGTTTGTCAACGCCATTGCCTTTACCCGAGGAAGAAGGGGTAATTGTTAATTTGGGCTATGAGGTGGAAGGAATGGGCAGTTCCCAGCCATTAAGGGCTACACCGCCTGCACCCGAATCCGCTCCTTCTACTCCGGCTCCTTCCCCGGAAGAAATTGTAACCCAGAGTACCGAAGAAACCGTAAGCCTTCCCGATGCCCCCGCCAGTCCTGAACCTGAACCTCCAAGGCCTGAATCTCCCCGGGAAGAGCCCACACCGGCCCCTGAAGAAACTGCAGAAGATACGCCTGAGGAAGAACCCCAGCCGCAGGTTGATCCAAGGGCACTTTTCCCGGGTGCCGACCAAAGAAGTACCGATCGCCAAAACCAGGGAGAGACCGGTGATCCCGGGGATCAAGGCCAACCCGACGGAACCCCTGATGGGGAAACCTATGATGGAACCGGCAGGGGAGGAGGCGTGGAATTCAGCCTTGCAGGCCGCTCTGCCAATTACCTGCCCATTCCCGAATATACCGAACAGGCCCAGGGAAGGGTGGTGGTTTCTATTACCGTAAACAGGCAGGGGCAGGTTACCAGGGCTTCTGCCGGAGCCAGGGGCAGTACTACCAGTAACCAGACCTTGTGGCGACTGGCAGAAGATGCCGCGCGCAGAGCCCGCTTTGACATGAAACTGAATGCACCTCACGAACAAACCGGTACCATTACCTACAACTTTATCCGCCTTAATTAAATGACCTATAAGCAAACCATCGACTTTCTGTTCAGTCAGTTGCCGATGTATCAGCGAATTGGACCTGCAGCATACAAAAACAACCTGGACAACACCCTGGCCCTGAGTAATCATTGCGGGCATCCTGAAAAAACCTTCAAATCCATTCATATTGCCGGTACCAATGGCAAAGGCTCTGTTGCCCACATGCTGGCATCCATATTTCAGGAACAGGGATTGAATACCGGGCTGGCTACCTCCCCCCACCTTGTGGATTTCAGGGAAAGAATTAAGGTAAATGGTAAAATGATCTCCAGAAAGTATGTTACGGATTTTGTGACAAAAAACAGGACATTTTTCGAAGAGATCAAGCCGTCTTTTTTTGAAATGACCATTGCCATGACCTTTCAGTATTTTGCAGATCAAAAGGTCGATGTGGCCGTTGTGGAGACCGGACTGGGCGGTCGCCTGGATTCTACCAATATTCTTGAACCGGAACTTTCCATCATTACCAATATCGGACTGGATCATACCCATTTGCTGGGAAACACCCTGGAGAAAATTGCCCGGGAGAAAGCCGGGATTATAAAAAAGCAAATTCCCGTTGTTATAGGAAGAAAGCAGGAAAATATTCACCATGTTTTTCTTTCCCGGGCCGGCGAATTGGAAGCAAAACTTATGGTGGCCTCCGATCTTTACAAGGCCGTGAATTCACGATTTATAAATAAGGATGCTCGTGTTTTACAGCAGGTGGATTTTATGGTACCCAAAGGTGGCAGGAAAAGAATTTTTACAGACCTTTTGGGAGGGTATCAGCAGGAGAACCTGGTTACGGCGCTCACTGCAACAGATGTTTTAAAGAATTTATGGGTTCCTTTAACAGATGAGGCTATTGAAAGAGGACTTTCCAGGGTTATGGTAAATACGGGTTTTAAAGGTCGTTGGTACCAGGTTGGCAAGCGTCCCAGGGTGATCTTTGATGCAGGGCACAATACCGATGGTTTGCACGCTACCATCAAACAGCTGATGGAACAGGACTTTGAAAACCTTCATATTGTTCTGGGAATGGTCGATGATAAAGATATTGAGGGATTACTGTCCTTATTTCCCGCCAAGGCACTTTATTATTTCTGCACACCCAATATTCCCAGGGGATTGGATGCAGCAGTGCTGCATTCCCGGGCCCGGCTTCTGGGTCTTGAAGGAAAAACCTTTCCCTCGGTTTACCAAGCCCTTAAATTCGCCAAAACCAAGGCCGGAAAAAAGGATCTGGTATTTGTTGGCGGAAGCACCTTTGTGGTGGCTGAAGTGGTATAAAAAAAGCCGGAAATAAATCCCGGCTTTTTTATCAAGGAATATTCAGGAGTTGATTTTATTCTTCCTCCTGCTCTCTCTTTTCTTCTTCAAGTTCCCTTAGCCTTTCCTGCCTGATCTCTTCTCTTCTTCTTTCGCGCAGGAGCTCACGCACATATTCCTGAAGTTCAGGATCCTGACGGTAATCTGCAAGAATTTCCTGGTAAAGATCAGGGGCAATTTCATGCTCCTGCATGATCAATTGCACCATCCCTTGCATGTCCCGCTGAATTTCCGTTACTTTTGGTGCGACTTCGTTAAAGGCATCTATTTCCTCCTGGGAGAAACTCCCTCCCTGCAAAGCACCAATCTGTGATGCCCTGGCAATCTGGTTAAACCTTTCCATGGTCAAACCATGTTCTTCAACGGTTTCGACGATGGATTCCTGGGTTTCCCTTTGTACTTTCTGGATTTCCATATTGGCATCAACAAACCTCAGCAGGTCTTCATCTTCAAAACGAAATTCCGGCCTTGGCTCTTCCTCTGGCTCATCAGCATAGGTGTGCTGAGAAAAGCCTGCGATAATCATTGCTGCAAGAAAAAAGGCTGTCAGGTAACCAAAAGAAGGATTCATTCTTTTCTTCAAAAAGTTCATAACGTTGTTTTTAGGTTTTTGGGGTTATTTTTTTTCAATCAACAAAAATAAGAATTATTGAAAATAACCGCCTGATTTTTTTTGGTTTATTTAAAAAACAAAAACCAGACCAATTTTTTGTCTTGTCTGGTTAAACCGTGAGGAATGCCTCAGCGACTAAAAGTTAATAATAATGGCAAAATAAAGCGAGAGGCTCATTTTCAGTCCTTCCTGAAGAACCCGGTACTTCCCCATCAGTTCGGTTTCCTGTTTTTGGCCCATTATCCTTTGAAGGCTTATCAGGTAATGCTGCGGTTTACCTGCTCCGGAACACCCGTCAACCATTGGTGCGTGGCAACAAGGTTTTTTATCGCTTTCAGCAAGTAACCAGAAAGATCGTTAAATTTTCTGCAACCGTTTTTTTCAATGCTGCCATATGAGGTGCTGGCCTTCCTGCGATGGTCTGCCAATCTTAACAGTAACCGGTAAATAACAGGTTTGGATGTATCCGGCTGCGATAAAGTCATTCCTTGCAGCTTATTTTCCGAATAAAGTTTTAAAAAAAATTGGGTAGATTAATAAAAGGACAATTTGTGGGAAAACCCTGGCTAGGCAGTAAAAAAATCATCGGTAAAATTCAGAAGGAATAATTTTTTGGTAGCCCGGGTTATGGCGGTATAAAGCCAGCGCAGGTATTCGGTGTCTGGCATTTTGCCGGGAATGAATCCCATTTCCACAAAAACATTTTCCCATTGTCCGCCCTGGGCCTTATGACAGGTCATGGCGTAAGCAAATTTAACCTGCAGGGCATTAAAATGAGGGTTATTGCGGATCTTCTCCATGCGGGTTCGCTGATTGGGAACGTCCTGGTAATCTTCTGCGATGGCCTCAAATAAGTTTCTCAACGCTGTTTGACCCAATGCCGGGCCTTCCACATCCAGTGTGTCAAGCATGATCTTCAGGTCAACATCCGGTTGTTCAGGATAATCTATCATGGTGATGGTGAGGTCAGCAAAGCGAAACCCGTAAAGGGATTCGATGCGGTTGATCCGTTTTATTTCTATAATGTCACCATTTGCTATAAATCCGGCTGCACTGTTGTCGGGCAACCAGAAGTAGTTGTTTTTGACCACCATCAGCAAGTCACCGGCATTGATCTCATCCTCCATAAACAGCACCCTGCTGCGGATGTGTTTGTTAAACAGGTTGGCCCTTTTGTTGGAGCGGCAAATGATGAGTGCCTGGTCTGTGCCGCTGCCCATGAAAGCATTGTTCACCTCATCGGCAGCATCCTGCCCGTCCAGCCTGATAAAATCGGGCTGCCCCTCCACGTGGAAACCCGGAAAACCTTTCTTCTCATGTGAGATCATTTCCCTTAACCTGGTGGCATTGAGCAAAATTCCGGAATCCCTGGCCTGTCTTACCACTTCGGTAAGCTCAAAAGCCAATACCTGGAAATGGTATCGTTGTTTCAGGTAATTTTCGCTTAAGGCAGGGCTTAAGGTTGTTTTTACCGGAGGCAGCTGTGCGGTATCTCCGATGAGCAGAAGACGGCAATTGTTGCCATTCACAACATATTGCACCAGGTCGTCCAGCAGGTTGGTGCCCCCAAAAAGACTGCTTTGCTCAGTTTGTGTTCCCCCGGAAATCATAGAGGCCTCATCAACGATGAAAAAAGTATTTCTGTGTTTGTTTTGCTGGAGGGCGATATGAAGAGAACCGTCTTTTGCGGCCTGCAAACGGTAGATCTTTTTGTGTATGGTAAAGGCTTGCTGACCCGAGTACCCCGCCAGTACCTTTGCAGCCCTTCCGGTAGGTGCAAGCAATACGGACTTTGCCTTGAGCAAGGGAAGCATTTTTACAAGTGAACTGACAATGGTTGTTTTCCCGGTACCTGCATATCCTTTTAATAAAAATAAGGTGGAAAGTTCAGGGTTTTGGATAAACCCGGCCAGCTGATGGATAAGGGCTTGCTGCTCCCCGGTTGGCTCGTATGGAAAATGACTGCGTATGAGTTGACCGGTTTTTTCAATCATCATGCCAGCGATCTAGAAGGGATAACCGATCCCCAGGTTAAAGTTCCAGTTTCCGATGCGGGGGATACCCCTGCTCCAGCGCTCACCCAGAGGTTTGGAAGGATCGTGAAGGGGAAAAGCGGCGTCTACCCTGACTACAAAAAAGTCGAAATCCATCCTTAATCCCGGGCCTGCACCAACGGCGATTTCTTTGTAAAACCGGTCAAGTGAAAAGTCTCCCCCCGGGAATTGGGGGTTTTCCTTACTAAACCATACGTTGCCGGCATCCACGAAGAAAGCACCGTGCCAGATCCCATAAATTGCAAAACGGTATTCAACATTGGCTTCCAGCTTAATGTCACCGTATTTGTCAAAGCCCTCACTGGTATCGCCGTAGCTTCCGGGCCCCAGATGATAGATCTTCCATGCCCGCACGCCATTGGCTCCTCCCCCATAATAACTTTTAATGAAAGGCAATACATCCAGGTTGCCATAAGGAAGGCCCGCACCGCCCATGATCCGGAATGCCAGGGTATTATGCTGATCAAAAACACGGTAATACCGGAAATCCAGATCGGACCTGATATACTGGGCAAACGGGATGTTAAAAAAGGTGTAGCTTCCGTCTTCTCCTTTGGATACGTCAAAGATCTTGGCTGCAATATTCATCAGGTTACCTGAAGATTCAAGATTGGCACGGAAATAAACAAAATCCACATCCCTTCCGATTTGCTGCGTATTATAAACATAGCTGTATTTAAGGCCTGCAGTGAGGTGATCCCTGAAGCGGCTTAATATCAATGGATTTCCTTCAGGTATTTTGGACTGAAGGATGGAGTCATTAAAAATTTTGATGGAACTAACTTCTAAAGGGTGCAGAAAATGACGTTTTTGAGGGTTTTCACTCCACTCAAAACCATAACTTACATTAAGCACATACCGGGTATAGTCGGGTCTTTGGCGATAGTTGATTCCTGTAAGAATGGTGCTTTTGGGCCTTGCATACCTTGATAAACGTTCCATGGAAAACGGAAGCAGCAGTTTTGGAAAGTCGAGGCTTAATTCAGCACCCATTTCAATGGTGTTAAACGGCAGCCGCTGCAGGACTTCATCTGCTGCTGACTCTCCCGAGACTTCCAGGGCTCCTTTGAGCCTGAGGTTCAGAATTTCTGCCCCCCTGAAGGTATTCCGGTTTTGGAATAAAAGATTGCCGGCCACGCCAAGGTTCCCGGCCGAGTTCAGGCCTTCGGCTTCAATGGTAAAAGCATTTGCCGGTGAGCGGGCCAGTTGCACCCTCGCGTTAAGAAAACCGATGGTGTCGTTTGGTTCCCCGTGAATGGGATCCTCACTTTCAGAGAATTGAACATTAATAAGCCGGAAACTCCTGAGCCCGGAAAGGTAATTGTATGTCTGCTCCACATCCCTTTCCCTGTAATAGTCACCCTGGTCCAGCAGGATATTCCTGGAAATGGTGCCTGCCTTTATTCTCAGATCTCCATCATGATAAAAAGTATAGACCCTGTCGTTTTCTTCCCGGCCGTTGGGCGGGATGTAGCGTGTGGTGTCAGGGTAAAGGATGTTGGGCCTGAAACGGGAATACTCCGGGTAAATTTGAATTTTATCAATGACAAACCTGCGGTGTCGCTGGCTGACAAGAGAGTCCTGCAGACCGTTTTTCCCGGATGCCGGACTATTGATAACCAGGTCAATGTCCACCTGGTGACTGGCAAGGGTGGAATCCACCCTGAAGAAAATAAACTCCCGGGAGAAATTGAAAAAGCCCTGGTTCCTGAGATGCCTTGAAATGCGATCCCTTTCTTTTTGAAGGTTATCGGCATCATACCTCTGCTGGCGTTTTAGCAGGGAGTTGGTGGTGTCTTTCAGCACAAAACCCTCCAGGAAGTTGTCGGCAATGTTGTAGGTGATATTCCTGATGGTGTATGGCTTGTTACCGGTTACCTGGTAACTGACGTTTGCGCGTTTTCGCCTGAAATCCACTTCATGCGATACTTCGGTATTGAAATAGCCTTTGCTTTGCATGTAAAGCTCAAATTGCCTTTCCGTATTATCGGCCAGTACCGGATCAAAAATTACCGGGGGCTCTCCAATGGTATTTTTCATCCAGCGTTTGAAACGGTTTTCCCTGCCACGGTCTGCAAGCTGGTATACATTCAGGTGAAAGCGGTATAAACCCAGTATGCGGCGATTGGGTTTCTGGCGGATGTAATGGCGCAGTTCCCGGGTTTTTACTTCTGCATCCTCAATATCAACCCGGTTGCGGTTAAGCAGGTGCTGCCCCTCGGGAATGTTGCGCGTAGGGTTGCATCCCGAAAATGCCAAAACCAGAATCAGGAAAAAATATGGGAAAAGCCTGGATATATTCACTACCTTTGTTGGTCAGATTTTCAAAAAACAAAATTAGCCATTCTACCGCAAATTAAATAACAATGTCAAGGGAATTTAAATGAACTGTACCATCTTATGTAAATACAAGTTTACCTAAAAAAAAGTATTTTTTATTTAATTAAAATGCTTTTTTGTAGTGATTTTTATATTATTTTTGTAAGTAATCGGTTTGTTTTTTTTGTTTTTTTTCATGGGTTCCTGTAAAATAGAATTCAGGTGAGCCTTTTTTTCTTTTTTTGAATAATAAGAACAAAATGTATCTTTGCGGGCTAAAATAACACGTGATGACATTAATCCAATCGATATCAGGAATACGAGGAACTTTGGGAGGTAAACCGGGAGAAGGGCTTTCACCCGTTGATATTATGAAATTTTCCGGGGCCTATGGAATGTGGTTAAAAAGGCGGCATCCTGGAAAAAAAATAAAGGTTTTGATAGGTCGCGATGCCAGGATCTCCGGACCCAACGTTAGGAATATCGTGGTTTCCAACCTGCAGGCAATGGGCATTGACATTATCGATGCAGGCATTTCCACCACGCCTACTATTGGCATTGGAGTCAGGCACTTCAATTGCCAGGGTGGTATTATCATTACCGCAAGCCACAACCCTAAAAACTGGAATGCCCTGAAGCTTTTGAATGAAGAAGGGCAGTTTTTGAATGATACGCAGGGACAGGAGGTTTACCGTCATTCAGAATTAAAGGATTTTGAATATGTTGCGGTGGAGAAATTCGGAGAGTACAACAGAGAGGAATGTCTGGTTGAAATGCACATTGAAAAAATACTTGCACTTCCCCTGGTAGATACGGACGCCATTGCCGAAGCAAAATTTTCCGTGGTGGTAGACGGAGTAAATTCTTCGGGAGGTATTGCCATCCCCATGTTGCTTGAAGCTTTGGGTGTAAAAAAAATAACCGAATTGTATTGTGAGCCAAACGGCCTCTTCCCTCATAACCCTGAGCCATTGGGAGAAAACCTGGGTGAGCTTTCGGAAATGGTGGTCAGTAAAAATGCGCATGTCGGCTTTGCCGTTGATCCTGATGTGGACCGCCTGGCGATTGTTTGCCAGGACGGGGAAATGTTCGGTGAGGAATATACCCTTGTTTCGGTAGCCGATTACGTGCTTTCCCAAACTCCTGGAAACACAGTAAGTAATATGTCTTCAACCCAGGCACTGAAAGAAATTACCGAGAAAAGGAACTGTGGTTATTTTGCATCGGCTGTGGGAGAGATCAATGTGGTGGAAATCATGAAAAAACATGATGCCGTAATTGGCGGAGAAGGGAATGGGGGTGTGATTTACCCTGAATTGCATTACGGAAGGGACGCCCTGTTAGCCGTAGCCCTTTTCCTCACTCATCTGGCCAAATCAGGAAAAACCTGTAGTGCCTTGAAAAAGGTTTATCCTGAATACCACATTTCCAAAAATAAAATTGAGTTGCCCGCTGATGTAAGCATGGATGGGATATTTGATAAAGTCGCCAAAAGATACAGCCGGAAAAAAATTGATCAGAGCGATGGCACCAAGATCTGGTTTGATAAAGAATGGGTGCATCTTCGCAAATCCAATACCGAACCCATTATCCGCATTTATTCGGAAAGCGACAGCCCGGTAAAAGCAGAAAACCTTGGCCGCAAGATCATTGGGGATATCCGGGAATTTTTAAGAGGGGAAGAGGATTAACTGCTATTTTTCTGCAATCATATCTTTTAGCAGGTTCAAGGCCAGGTCTATATTTTCAACTTTTTTTATGGTAAGGCTCAGGCGCTGGCTGGTTTCTTTCATCCTGCAGGTTCTTGCATTTTTCTGTGCAAATTGAAGTATTTTTCCAAATACTTCGCTTTGATAATATTTTGATTCCTGGTTGGATGGGAAATGGCCGATCATGATCCCGGATTTGAGGATTACCTTTTCAAATCCTGCCTGCCGGGCCTCCCATCTTAGTCTTACCGCCTGCAGCAGACCTTTTACGCTCTCCGGCATGGGTCCGAAACGGTCCGTCAGTTCATTGGCAAAAGCTTCCAGTCCCTTTTCACTTTCTATATTATCCAGCTCTTTATATAGGTTGACCCTTTCTTCAATGTTTGCAACATAATCGCTGGGGATCATCAATTCCAGATCCGTTTCAATCTGGCTGTCGGAAAGATAAAACGGCCTGGAATCTTCTTCTTCAAATAATCCTTTGAACTCCTTCTCCTTAAGTTCTGCAATGGCTTCATCAAGGATTTTATGGTAAGTATCAAAACCGATCTCTGCAATAAAACCGCTTTGTTCGGCGCCCAGCATGTTCCCGGCTCCCCTGATATCCAGATCGCGCATGGCAATGTTGAATCCACTGCCCAGATCGGAAAACTCTTCCACGGCTTTGAGTCTTTTCCTGGCTTCATGGGTAAGGGTGCTAAGAGGAGGGGTAAGCAGGTAGCAAAAAGCCTTTTTGTTGGTGCGCCCCACCCTCCCTCGCATCTGGTGCAGGTCGCTCAGCCCGAAATGGTGGGCATTGTTGATCATAATGGTATTGGCATTGGGGATGTCAAGTCCTGATTCAATAATGGTTGTGGCCACCAGTACATCATAATCTCCATTGATAAAGTCCACCATGGTTTTTTCCAGCTTGGGCCCTTCCATTTGTCCATGACCAATAGCAATACGCACATCGGGGCAAAGTCGCTGAACAATGCCGGCTACCTCCAGGATATTCTGTACCCGGTTATGCACAAAAAAGACCTGTCCTCCCCTGGATACTTCATACATGATGGCCTCCCGGATCAGTTCCTCGTTGAATACATGAAGTTCGGTAACGATGGGGTAACGGTTGGGAGGAGGGGTGTTGATCCGCGAAAGGTCTCTTGCCCCCATAAGCGAAAACTGAAGAGTGCGGGGAATGGGGGTCGCCGTTAGCGTCAGGGTGTCCACATTTACCCTTAGCTTCTTCAGTTTTTCCTTGGTGCTAACCCCGAACTTCTGTTCCTCATCAATAATCAGCAGGCCCAGGTCTTTAAACTGGATATCCTTGCTCACAAGCCGATGGGTCCCGATGATGATATCCACTTTCCCGGTTTTTAAACCTTCCAGGGCTTTGTTCTTGTCACGGGTACTGCGGAATCGGCTTACATAATCGATGTTGCAGGGAAAATCTTTCAGCCGGTCTTTAAATGTATAATAATGCTGCAAGGCAAGGATTGTTGTCGGTACCAATACGGCAACCTGCTTGGAGTCGGACACGGCCTTAAAAGCAGCCCTGATGGCCACTTCTGTTTTTCCAAAACCCACATCTCCGCATATGAGCCTGTCCATGGGGTGGGGTGTTTCCATATCTTTTTTTAAATCCGCCGTGGCTTTTTCCTGGTCAGGAGTATCTTCGTAAATGAATGATGCCTCCAGTTCGTTTTGCAGGTAGGTATCGGGAGAAAAGGCATATCCCTCTTTTGCTTTCCGCTTGGCATATAGACTGATGAGATCCTTGGCAATATCTTTTACCTTTTTCTTGGTTTTATTTTTCAGGTTGACCCAGGCGGTGGATCCAAGCCGGTGCAGGGTAGGTGGGGTGCCCTCTTTTCCGGAATATTTGCTGATGCGGTGCAAAGAGTGGATGCTGATGTTCAGCACATCATTGTCTTTATAAATCAACCGGATGGATTCCTGCAACTTTCCGTTCACCTCAATCTTTTCAAGCCCGCTGAAGATCCCGATCCCATGATCGATGTGGGTTACATAATCTCCGGGTTTCAGGTTTTGCAGCTCCTTGATGCTCAGGGCCTGTTTCCCCGGAAATTTGTCGCGAATGCGGAAACGATGGTAACGCTCAAATATCTGGTGATCGGTATAACAAGCCAGTTTAAGCTGATGATCTGTGAACCCCTCATGAAGCGAAAGCAACAAGGCATCGTACTGAAAACGGAATGGCTTATCCTCTCCTTTGTGCAGGGTTTCAAATATGGTATGGATCCGCTCAAGCTGCCGTGAATTATCCGAGAGGATAATGTTCTCAAACCCTTTGGATGAGTTTTCTTCCAGGTTTTGCACCAGTAGTTCAAAATTTTTGTTGAAAGAAGGCTGGGGAGAACAATCAAAAGAAATGTTTTGGCTATGGGGCTGGTATTTAGCCAGATGAGGTCGCCTGAATTCAATAACACGGCTGGCTTCCAAAGCTTCCGTAAATACCTGGTGGCTTGTGAAAAGAGCCTCAGGGCTCAATTTTTCCGTCTCTTCATTTGTGGTATTCAGGGCTCCTTCAGTTTTTTCAATGCCCGTGCGTATCTTTTCAATGGCCATGGCGGTGTCTTCCACCCAAACCAAAGGTTTGGCGGGAAAGGAATCGAGCAAAAACTCCCGGGTTTCACCGGAAGGGTCCAGCCTGCCAATGTCGGGCAAGATGCTGATCTTCTCATGGGGCTTTACAGAAAGCTGGGTCTCCGGATCAAAAGACCGCAGGCTCTCCACCTGGTCTCCCATCACTTCCACCCTGAAAGGATAATCATTGGAAAAAGAAAAAATGTCAATGATCCCTCCGCGAATGGAAAATTGTCCCGGTTCCACCACAAAATCTACTCTTTCAAAGCCATATTCCAACAAAACATCCAGCAAAAAATCAACCGAAAGTTGCTCACCTGTATTGATAGAGATCACGTTTTTTTTCAGCAGCTTTTTCGAAACAACCTTTTCACAAATGGCCTCCGGATAGGTGACAACAATGGTTTTTCTGGTTTCGGTGATCAGCCGGTTTACTACTTCTGACCGAAGCAACACATTGGCATTGTCGGATTCCGGATGCTCAAAAGGCTTTTTAAAAGAGGAAGGAAAAAGAAAAATGTTTCGGTTTTCGTAGCTTTTGTCCTTTTCCTGCAGCAGGTTCTCCAGGTCGTTAAAAAAGTAAGCCGCAGATTCTTTGTCGGAAAGGATAAAAAGGAAAGACTTCCTGGAAGCGCGAATTACGGCCGATGCCAGCACAGCAGAAGCTGATCCCGCCAAACCACCGGTATGGGCAGCGGCAGGACCTCCCTCCCGTGCAAAGTCAATGATTTGTTTTACCCCTTCGCTTCGGGAAAAAGTTTGAATAAAGCCTTCTGTTTTCAAACTTTTACACTTAATCAGTTAAAAACATGCAAAGATATTTAAAGCAAAGGGGATGGCAAAAAAATAAAAACAGATGGCTATTAACTCTTGCGCTCTTCGGGGCTGAATTCCCGCATGTACTCTTCCACTTTTTCAACCATCCATCTTGGGCCGGTAAAAAAGGGGGACCGCTGATGAAGGGTTTCAGGCTGTATTTCAAGGATCCGCCTGAATCCGTCACTGGCTTTCCCTCCGGCCTGCTCCGCAATGTAGGCGATGGGGTTGCACTCATAAAGCAATCTGAGCTTGCCATTGGGGTTTTTTGCCGTGCCGGGATAAAGAAATACCCCCCCCTTGATCAGGTTTCGGTGAAAATCCGAAACCAGGGAACCAATGTAGCGGGATGTATAAGGTCTGTAGGATTCCGGATCATTTTCCTGGCAATGTTTTATGTATTTCTTCACCCCATCAGGAAAGTAGATGTAGTTGCCTTCGTTGATGGAATAAATATTGGCCTTTTCAGGAAATTTCATGTCGGGGTGCGACAGGCAAAAAATACCCACAGAAGGATCAAGGGTAAAGCCGTTCACTCCTTTTCCAGTAGTATATACCAACATGGTGGATGAGCCGTAGATAATGTATCCTGCAGCCACCAAATTGATGCCGGGTTGTAAAAGGTCCTCCTGGGTGCCGCCTCCATGCTCGCTTTTACGACGGTATATGGAAAAAATGGTACCGATGGAAACATTGGCGTCAATATTACTGCTTCCGTCAAGGGGATCAATGGCAATAACATATTTCCCCAGTTCGGAAAATTCATTTTTGAAGGAAATGACCTTTTCGTTTTCCTCGGAAGCTATGGCGCAGCATTCACCACCACCCTTCAGGGCAGTAATAAACATTTCATTGGCAAAAACATCCAGCTTTTTCTGGGCTTCCCCCTGAATGTTGTCCTGCCCGGCAGCACCAAGGATATCCACAAGCCCGGCGGCATTGATTTCCCGGTTTACAATTTTTGCCGCAGTGGCTATGTCGTTCAGCAATCGGGTTAATGCTCCTTTTGCATGAGGGTATTCCGATTGCCTTTGTATGATAAATTCGGTAAGTGTGGTGATTTTGTAACGGGTGACCATGGATTCGCTTTTTTGTTATGCAAGAAAGCAAATATTTTCGGTTCAGGCAAAATATTTTCTTTCTTTTTTCTCAATTCAAAGCCTTTACCCTCTCAACCCGGTTTTTTTCCGATCTCTTTCTAGATGCTTAGAATTATTTAATATTAATTTTTGTTAAATGCCTGAATTATTTTTTAAACAAGCATGCAGAAGCATGCAGATTTGAAAATAAGGTAAATAAAAGAAATACAGCGTTTTAAAAAATGTTAACTCACCAAGCATTCTCTGTAAAGAGATAAATTAAAAAAAATGTTTAACAAAAAAAATAAAACACTAAACAAAAACACTTAAACATGGTTGTATTTTCATAAATAAATAAATTAATAACAAAATCTGTTTAAACATGAAAAAGTCAAACTTTAAATTAATGCTGTTTGGATTGATCTTCATTTTTATGTCGGGTAGTTTGTTTGCACAAACTGCAAGGCTTCAGATCATCCACAATTCGGCAGATGCCCTGGTTGATGAAGTAGACATCTTTGTTAATGGTGTGGCATTTGAAACCGATTTTGGTTTCCGTACGGCAACTCCTTTTCTGGATGTTCCTGCGGGCGTGGACCTCGACATAGTTGTTGCTCCTGCCGGTGCAGGTATCGGCAACGGTGTGGGCCCCATCACTGTTAACCTTGCCTCTGATGAAACCTACATTGCCATAGCCAATGGCATTGTTTCCGCAAGTGGTTATGATCCGGCCCCATCCTTTTCATTAGATGTTTATCCGATGGGGAGAGAACAAGCCGGTGAACCCAATGAAACCGATGTACTGGCTTTTCACGGTTCCACCGATGCCCCTACCGTTAGTGTATGGGAAACTGCCGTGGTAAATGGCGAAATAATCGGAGATTTTTTCTATGGTGATTATGCCGGATATCTTGAGTTGGCGACCCTCGACTATGTGCTCGATGTGCGCAACGCTGCCGGAGATGTTACCGTGGCTACTTACGCTGCACCCCTTTCCACCCTTGAACTGGAAGGAGAAGCACTGGTAGTGGTTGCTTCCGGTTTCCTTAACCCGGCTGAAAACAGCGACGGTCCTGCTTTTGGACTTTTTGTTGCCCTGGCTGCGGGTGGTGACCTGATCCCCCTTCCTTTAGTAGAAGAAGAGGATGAGTTTGCCCGCCTGCAGATCATCCACAATTCAGCCGATGCTTTGGTTGATGAGGTGGATATTTTTGTAAACGGTGATCTTTTCCTTGAAGAAGTCGGCTTCCGCCAGGCTACGCCTTTTATGGATGTTCCTGCGGGCGTAGACCTCGACATAGTTGTTGCTCCTGCAGGTGCAGGTATCGGCAACGGGGTGGGCCCATTAACCGTTAACCTTACCGCTGACGAAACTTACATCGCCATTGCTTCAGGTATTGTAAGTGCTTCAGGTTATGATCCTGCTGCACCCTTTACGCTGGAGGTATTTGCCGGAGCCCGTGAAGCTGCGGTTGAAGATGATGAAGTAGACATTTTAGTATTTCATGGTGTTACCGATGCTCCATCAGTAAACGTAGGAGCACGTTTTGTAGGAACACTTGTTACCGGCGCAGAATACACTGACTTTGCCGGCTACCTGAGTGTACCTGCAACTTATTACACCCTGGATATAGCTGCCAACGCGGCACCCGATGATGTAATTGTATCTTTTGGCGCTGACCTTCGCGGTCTGGCCGGTTCCTCAGTAAGTGTTCTTGCCTCAGGTTTCCTTAACCCCGCAAATAACAGTGATGGAGCCGGATTTGCTCTTATTGCCGTTCTTGCTGATGGTACCGTAGTTGAACTTCCTGTTGTTCAGGAATTCGAAGGTACTCTGGGAGGACTTGTTGAAGTACCTGCTAACCTGAGTAACGGAAGCGGGTCTGTAGGAGTTACCCTCGCTGGCGATGTATTGCAGCTTGCAGGTAGTTTCTCCGGTCTTACTGGTACATACACCATGTCACATATTCACAGAGGCGCCGCCGGAATTAACGGAGGCGTGGCTTTTGGACTGACCGCTGATGCTGGTAATGGTGAATGGTCTGCTTTTGAAAATATCTTTGATTTAACTTCAACTGATATTGATGAATTAAATAACGGTGAACTGTATGTAAATCTTCACACCGATGAATTTCCTGCAGGTGAAGTAAGAGCACAGATTCTCGCTTCTCCCAACAATGCTCCTTCAGCTTCTGAAATTACTGCTCCGGCGGATGGTGCTGAAATTACATTAACAGGAACTCCCGATACCCCATTTGTGCCTTCATGGTCAGTTGCTACCGATCCTGATGGTGATAATGTGGTATATGTATGGCAACTTGCTGCAGATTCTGAATTCAATACCATGATTGTTAATGCTTCAACAGGAGCTGATGCCCAGTTTGAAACAGACTTTGGTACTGTAGATGCCTTACTGGATGATGCAGGTGTAAATATTGGTGATGAAATTACACTCTATCACAGGGCTATCTCCACTGACGGAAGTGAAGTGACCATTGGAACCGCAGCTTCAGTTGTGATTACCAGGGGCTTTGTTGGTGATTTTGCCCGCCTGCAGATCATTCACAATTCAGCCGATGCCTTGGTTGATGAGGTGGATATTTTTGTAAACGGCGACCTTTTCCTGGAAGATGTTGGTTTCCGCCAGGCTACGCCTTTCATGGATGTTCCTGCCGGTGTTGACCTCGACCTGGTGATTGCCCCTGCCGGTGCCGGCATTGACAATGGTGTTGGCCCCATTACTGTTAACTTCGATGCAGACGAAACCTATGTGGTGGTTGCTGCTGGTAACGTAAGCGATACCGGTTACGATCCGGTGGAGCCTTTCGCATTGTATGTATACGACATGGGTCGTGAAGAAGCTTCTGATCCTGACAATACCGATGTATTGGCTTTCCACGGATCCACCGATGCCCCAACCGTTAGCGTATGGGAAACCGGTGTAGGTGCCGGAGAGATCATCAGCGATTTTAATTTTGGTGACTTTGCCGGATACCTTGAACTGGCCACTGCAGATTATATTCTGGAAGTACGCAACGCTGCCGGAGATATTACCGTGGCTGCTTACGATGCACCTCTTTCCACCCTTGATCTTGATGGGGAAGCACTGGTAGTGGTCGCTTCAGGCTTCCTGAACCCTGCCGACAACAGCGATGGTCCTGCTTTTGGACTCTTTGTTGCCCTGGCTGCAGGCGGTGACCTGGTTGAGCTGCCCCTGATCGAAGAAGATCCTGAACCTGTGATTGTGGACTTCCCTTTCTTTGAGGATTTTGAAGATGCCGATACCTATGGCAACTGGATCATTATTGATGGCTCAGGAGAAGGTTTTGTATGGCAAATTGACGACACCGATAACTTTAACGTGCAATTGCCTATGGAAGGTAGTTTCGCCAATATTGATTCAGACGCTGCGGGTTCGGGCAATGACGTTTGGTCTATTTTGCAGGCCCCGATCATTGACCTTGCAAACTTTACCGGCGGAGCACTTACCCTGAGTTTTGACCACCACTATCGTCACCTTGGCAGCTCCGTTGCCAATGTACTGGTAAGTAATGACGGGGAAACCTGGGAAACCGTTGCTTCCTATACTTCAACTCAGGGAGAATCAACAGGATTTTCCGGACCTTTTGATGTGACCCCGGTGAGTGAAATGATTGTACTGGATGGTTTCACTTCCGATGATTCCCTGTACGTTCGTTTTGAATACAACGACGGTGGATCCTGGGCATGGTACTGGCTGGTAGATAACATTGAAGTAAATGAAGGACCGGAAATGGCCCGCCTGCAGATCATCCACAACTCAGCTGATGCTTTGGTTGAAGAGGTAGATATATTTGTAAATGGCGACCTTTTCCTGGAAGAAGTCGGCTTCCGCCAGGCTACGCCTTTTATGGATGTTCCCGCCGGTGTTGACCTCAACCTGGTTGTTGCTCCTGCCGGTGCAGGCATTGATAATGGTGTTGGTCCTATTACCGTTAACTTTGATGCAGGTGAAACCTATGTGGTAGTGGCTGCTGGTAATGTAAGCGACAGCGGGTATGAACCTGTTGTTCCTTTCGGACTGTTTGTTTACGATATGGGCCGCGAGGAAGCTTCCAATCCTGACAACACAGACCTTCTTGCTTTTCATGGTTCCACCGATGCCCCGACCGTTAGCGTATGGGAAACTGCAGTGGTAGAAGATGAGATCATTGGCGATCTTTCCTTTGGAGAGTTTGCCGGTTACCTTGAGTTGATCACAGACGACTACATTGTGGAAATTCGTGACGCTTCCGGTGAAACTACTGTAGCCGCATTTGAAATGCCGCTTGAAGGCTTTGATTTGCAAGGCGAGGCACTTGTTGCCGTGGCTTCTGGCTTCCTGAATCCTGCCGACAACAGTGATGGTCCTGCTTTTGGTCTTTGGGTTGCTTTGCCCTCAGGTGGTGCCATGATCGAACTTACCCCGGTTGAAGAGGAAGATGACTTTGCACGTTTGCAGATCATTCACAACTCAGCCGATGCTTTGGTTGAAGAAGTAGATATTTTTGTGAATGGCGATCTTTTCCTTGAAGAAGTCGGTTTCCGCCAGGCTACTCCTTTTATGGATGTTCCTGCCGGTGTTGACCTCGACCTGGTGATTGCCCCTGCAGGTGCAGGTATTGACAACGGCGTGGGACCCATTACCGTTAACTTCGACGCAGACGAAACATATATTGTGGTTGCTGCCGGAAACGTCAGCGATACCGGATATGATCCCGTAGAACCTTTTGGCTTGTTTGTATACCCCATGGGTCGTGAAGAAGCTACTGATCCTGACAATACCGATGTATTGGCTTTCCACGGTTCCACCGACGCCCCGACCGTAAGTGTTTGGGAAACCGGCGTGGGTGCCGGAGAGATCATCAGCGATTTTTCCTTTGGCGACTTTGCCGGATACCTTGAACTGGGAACTGCAGATTATATACTTGAGATACGTGATGCTACCGGAGAGGTAACCGTTGCGGCTTATCAAGCCCCTCTTGCATCGCTTGAGCTCGACGGTGAGGCCCTTACCGTTCTGGCTTCAGGCTTCCTGAATCCTGCTGACAACAGCGATGGTCCTGCTTTTGGATTGTTCGTTGCACTGGCTGCAGGTGGTGATCTGATCTCCCTTCCGCTCGTGGAAGAAGAGGAAGATGAGTTTGCCCGTTTGCAGATCATTCACAACTCAGCCGATGCGCTGGTAGAACAGGTGGATATATTTGTGAATGGCGATCTTTTCCTTGAAGACGTTGGTTTCCGCCAGGCTACTCCTTTTATGGATGTTCCTGCCGGTGTTGACCTCGACCTGGTGATTGCTCCTGCCGGTGCAGGCATCGACAATGGCGTTGGCCCCATAACCGTGAATTTTGATGCAAACGAAACCTATGTGGTGGTTGCTGCCGGAAATGTAAGCGATACCGGTTACGATCCCGTAGAACCTTTTGGCTTGTTTGTATACCCCATGGGTCGTGAAGAAGCGACTGATCCCGGAAATACCGACGTATTGGCTTTCCATGGTTCAACCGATGCCCCGACCGTTAGCATATGGGAAACCGGTGTGGGTGCCGGAGAGATCATCAGCGACTTTGCCTTTGGTGATTTTGCAGGATACCTCGAATTGGGTACTGCAGATTACATCCTTGAGGTACGCGATGCTGCCGGAGAAGTAACCGTAGCGGCCTACGAGGCACCTCTGGCTGCCCTCGAACTGGATGGAGAAGCCCTGGTAGTTGTTGCTTCCGGTTTCCTTGATCCTGAAAACAACAGCGACGGTCCTGCTTTTGGATTGTTCGTTGCACTGGCTGCAGGTGGTGATCTCGTAGAGCTGCCATTGTATGATCCTACCTCGGTTCAAGACTTGAGTCAGGATATTGACATGCTTTTGTTCCCCAATCCCGCCAGGGATGTGCTGAATATCACCTCCAGCGAAGAGATGCGCGAATTGCGTGTGATCAATACGCTGGGTAAGGTTGTATACGCCACTTCACTTAATAGCAATCAGTATCAGCTGAATGTAGGCGGATACGATATGGGGATATACTTCGTTCAGGTGCTTACTGCCAATGGATCGACCACCCAAAGGGTGCAGATCACAAGGTAAAACAGGTTTTGTTATGGCACTTTGAACAAGGGGAGGCCTTCGGGCTTCCCCTTTTTTTATTGAAGAAAATTTGCCAGCATCGCCATGGCAGCCACTGCTGAACGAATAATGTTGCGCTCGCGGTTATCCCCAAACATGAATTTTCGGCTTTTCAGGGTATCCTTTCCGGCTACTGCAATCCATACGGTTCCAACAGGTTTTTCAGGAGTCCCGCCTGTGGGTCCGGCGATGCCGCTGATGGCAATACACCAGTCTGCTTCTATTTTCTCCCTTGCATTTGCAGCCATGGCTTCAACGGTTTGCTGACTCACTGCCCCGTGTTGTTCAAGCATGGTTTTTTCAATGTTGAGCAAATCGTGTTTGATCTCATTGGAATAAGCAACCACAGCCCCTTTAAACCACCGGGAACTCCCGCTCACGCTGGTTATGCGGTGTGCAATATAACCCCCTGTGCAACTTTCTGCCGTGCAAAGGGTTTCTCCCTTCTCTTTCAGGTATTTGCCCAAAAGGCCTTCCAGGGTTTCATTATCATAACCCCATATGTATTCAGGAATGATGATTTTAAGTTTTTCGATTTCCTTGTTTATGGCTTCCAATATTAAACTTTCATTTTTTCCCCTTCCTGTTAGGCGCAGCCTGACAATGCCCGGGGAGGGAAGGTAGGCCAGCTGAATAAAATCCGGCAGCTGGTTTTCCCATTCTACAATGAGGCTGGCAAGAAATGACTCGCCAATGCCCTGGGTAAGAATCGTTTTATGTACGATGGGATTGGCGTCGGGAGAAAGGGTTTTTACCAGGGCCAGAATGGAATCTTGCATCATGGCTTTCATCTCAAAAGGTACGCCGGGCATGGCAAAATAAGCAATACCTTCCTTTTCAAACTGCAAGCCCGGGGCGGTTCCGTTGGGATTGCGGATTACCTTTGCACATTCGGGGACCAGGGCTTGCTGACGATTCAACTCATTGATCTCAATCCCTCTCTTTTCAAAAAATGTGATGATATCTGATAATACTGCTTCATCGGTTTTGAGGGTACAATCAAAAAACCTGCAAAGTGCATTTTTGGTGACATCATCCCTGGTTGGTCCAAGGCCCCCTGTTAACATTATCAGGGCTGACCTGCCGGTCGACTCCGTAAGCGTTCGCAGTATTTCCTCTTCATCGTCTGCAATGGTAGTAACCTGCCGAACCGAAATTCCCAAATTATTCAGCAATGAGGAAATAAAGGCTGAATTGGAATTTATGGTTTGCCCGATGAGCAATTCTTCTCCTATACTTATGATTTCTGCTTTCATTGGTTGATAAATTGTCCGGGCCTAAATTACCACTTAAATACTGATTGTCCTAATGGGGGATTAACCGTAAATAAAAAACTAAGAAAAAAAACTTAATTGCCCCTGAAAAGCCCGGAGGCAGACCGTTTTTTTGCATGTTTTGATTCCTGCATATGTTGTAATAATTAATTAAATTTGTATTAAAGCTAATTTATAAAAGAAAGACACTGAAGATGAAGAAGCAGTTTAAAGAATCGGAATTGATCCTGAATCCGGATGGAAGTGTATACCATATAAAACTTCGCCCCGAGCATATTGCAGATACCGTGATCGTAGTGGGTGATCAGATGCGGGTGGAAAGCATCTCCAAATATTTTGAAAAAGTAGAGTTTAAAATCCAGAACCGGGAATTTGTCACACATACCGGGTTTTATAAAAACAAAAGAATTACCGTACTTTCTACCGGTATCGGAACCGACAACATTGATATTGTGGTAAATGAACTTGATGCCGCCGTAAATATAGATCTTGAAAAACGGGAGGTGAAAGAAAACCGGAAATCCCTTGATATTATCAGGATAGGGACCACGGGCGCGCTGCAGCCCGATTTGAAGGTGGATACCTTTGTGGCTTCCGCCTTTGGTCTTGGTTTTGACGGCTTGCTTAACTTTTACCTTTTTGATGAGGTATTGCTGGAAAAAGAGATGTCCGAAGCCTTTATTAAACATACCGGTTGGAGCGAAAAACTTCCATATCCATATATTGTCAAAGCTTCAGAAGACCTGATGCAAAAAATTGCGGGAGATCTGAATCAGGGCATTACCCTTACGGCCAATGGATTTTTTGGGCCCCAGGGAAGGGAGCTGCGCATTCCCCTTGCATTTCCGGAACTGAACCCCAAAGTGGAAGACTTTGAATTTAAAGGAAACCGTATCACCAATTTTGAAATGGAAACCTCTGCCTTGTATGGTCTTGGCCGGATTCTGGGGCACAATACCCTTACGGTGTGCGATATCATCGCCAATCGGGTGCGCAAGGAATACTCCGAAGATTACAAGACATCCGTTGAAAAACTAATCCTGCATGTGCTGGAGCGGGTTTCATGTGATAATAATTTGATTAAATAGGACACATGGAACATCACAATTCTCTTTTTTTTTTAGGATTAAGATCATTTTTCCAAATGATCATTAGCAAGTGTGTTTAAAATTAATCATGGATGTTTCATCTTAGCAATTAATATGAGCAGGGAGGAAAAAATTCGGGAGATACAGGCGCTGGTGAGTCTCATTGATGAACCGGATCAAAAGGTATTTGATGAAATATCCAGCCAGATTCACTCTTTCGGGCCGGAGGTGATCCCCTTTCTGGAAGCCCATGGTGAGGCGGTTGTTGATGCCCTTGCTCACAAACGCATTGAACGCCTGATCCACGAGATAAATTTTGAAGAGATCGTTAAAGAATTTGAAACATGGGTCAGCGGAGGTTGCGTTGAACTTCTGCCAGCATGCATACTCGTTGCCAGGTACCGGTATCCCGCTATCATGGAGGAGGATATTTTCCGGGAAATCAATAAGATCCGTAAGGAAATATGGTTGGAGTTAAATGAAAACCTCACGGCTCTTGAACAGATACGGGTTTTTAATCATGTTTTTTATGAAGTTCAGGGCTTTGGAGGAAATACAGATAATTATCATTCTCCGCAGAATTCCTATATCAACAAGGTGCTGGAAAACCGGAAAGGCAACCCCCTTTCTATTGGCATCATCTATATGCATATAGCCCAAAGCCTTGATATGCCCGTTTTTGGAATTAACCTGCCAGAGCATTTTGTGCTGGCCTATACCGGCACGGAGCCTAATCCCTATACACTGGAAAAGAATAAACAGGTGGTTTTGTTTTATATCAATGCCTTTAGCCGGGGAGCCGTTTTTTCCCGTCAGGACGTGGAATTGTTTTTAAAGCAGCTAAACCTGCCACTAAACCCTGATTTTTTTCTTCCCTGCCGAAACCCGGATATCATAAAAAGGATGCTCAATAACCTGGTGAATGCCTACGAAAAAGAAGGAACAGATGACAGAGTTGCCGAACTTGACCGTTTGAGAAAGATCCTTGATAAGAGATAAAAAAACCGGAGAAACGTTCTTTTTCCGGTTTTTTACTTTTTTATCGAAACTGGTTTTATTCAACCAAAGCTTCCTTGATTTTGGTAATGGGCAGTTTTTCGGCTTTCCCTTCTTCTTCAATGGTTTTGAAAAGAGACTCGGTACTGATAAAGCCTGTTTTCAATGCAAAGAAAAGTACGGCATATATGGCGGCATTTCTTGCTCCAATTCCCCGGAAATTATGTTGCATCACCTTAGCCCCGGTTGGGGGAACCTCAAGGCTGCTGTCAATAAATAAAGTTCCTCCCTGCATAAGCTCAATGCGCTTTTTGTTATGTGCCAGCCCGTCTGCAGAGGTAATAATAACCGTATCGGGTACCCCGATGCCATGAAAATTTATGTTTTTTTGGGAAAGGTTTATTTCAGCGGTGGAAAACCCCACCCCAACGGTTACGGGGTAGCTGCCTTTCTGGGTAATGGAAAGTCCTGAGCGCATGGCGGCTTTGCTTAGCAGGGTAGCTGCCAGTTGCACCCCTTCTCCTGCCGACCCGCTTAACACAACAGATTTTGGCCCTTTCAGATAATGCTTAAAGGTTTTCTTTATCTCAACGGTCTTTTCCAAAAGGTTCCCGATCTTTTTGCCTTGCTGATGGCTGAAAGTTCTGCGCTGGTTGATCCATTCCCCTGGTTCTTTCCCGGAGGCGGCAACCACTTCCTGCAGTTTTCTTTTGGGATTGAGTTTTACCCCGTAGCTGGGGCAAATTTCCATGATCTCCACCAGGGAAAAACCTTTGGTGCCCAGGGCAATGGCCATTTTGTCGGAAATGTCTCCAATGCCAAGGATCCGGGAAACATAACTGGCACCTGCCTTATTGGAGAGGGCACAGATGTCGTAGCCGTCAAAAGGATTTCCTTCGTAAGAAGTGGTGGTGCGGAAACCCTGTGGGGTAAGTCCACTGGTCTGTCCGCCGGTCATGCCATAAAGCATGTTGTTGTGTACTACAACCGTCATGTTCAGGTTCAGGCGGGCTGCTTCCATAATGTGCTGCAGGCCAATGGTTGAACCTCCGTCACCAATAAATACCACCACTTTTTTCCCCGGGTTTTCAAGCCCGAAGGTGATGCCGGCTCCAAGAGCTACGCTTCGCCCGTGTAAACCATGCACCGTATGGGTGTTCAGGCATTTGTCTATTATGCCATGGCAGCCAATATCAGTAACCATAATCACATCCAGGGGCAGATAGCCTAACTTTTCCAGGCCTTTTACGGTATGTTTTGCGATAAGGTCGTGTCCGCATCCTTTGCAGTAAGGCAGGGAAGCGGTCTTTAAAATTTGTGTGTTCATGCTTTTACCTCCTTCATGATTTCTTCGGGAGTGATCATTTTGCCAATGCTTCCCACAAAGTGAAGGTGGGAGGGTTTGCAGCGACCATAAATCACATCGCCAAGCTGATTGTTAATGGACTCCTCAGCAATTACAACCTTGTTGTAAAGGTTAAAAATTTCCAGATACCCATCTGGTGCGGGTAAAAGGGTTTTGGGAATGAGAAGGGAAACCTTTTCACCTGCTTCCCTTAGGGCTTTCAGGGCATCCCTGGCAGCCTGGGAGGAAATGCCATAAGCAACCAATAGTTTTTGGGCACCCTTTTGTTCATCCAGTTCATAAAAAAGAAAATCCTTCATTTTTTCAACCACCTTTTCTTCGAGCCGACGGGTATTGGCCATGGCCTCTTCATTGGAGTGCTGTAAAATGCCTTGCTGATCGTGGGTGGAAGCATTAAAGCGCACCTGGTGTTTTTCCTGGGTCACCGGCAGGAAATCCGGCACCAGGTCGGTGGGTTTATAGCTTTTGTATTCGCAGTCAAGGTTGTAAAAGGGTTTTTCTTTTGGTGTGATGGCGGAAAGTTTTTCCAGGCTAAAACTTTTCTGCGTCATGACCTCTTCTTTGGAGGTGAGCAGCACCACGGGCGTTCTGAGTTTAAGGGCGACCTCTACGGCTTTTTCAGAGAGCTCCCAGCAATCTTCAAAACCTGAGGTGGACAGCACCGGCAGGGGATGCCCTCCGGACATCATGCCTTTGAGCAGGAGTAGGTCTCCCTGGGCCCCGCAAGTGGCTGTTCCTGTGGCCGGCCCAAGGCGCTGAACCAGTACGATGACCATAGGCAGCTCCATCATATAAGCCATATTGATGGACTCGATCATCAGGGCAAATCCCGGGAATGAGGTAGCTGTTACCGGTAATTTTCCCGTTGCAGAAAGACCCGACATCCACTGAAGGGTGGTGATTTCGTCCGGGGCAGAAAACATCAGGTCCATGCGCTGACTGCCGTAAAGATACAGCAGGTTGGCCGGGGTAATGGGATAACCGATAAAAGCATCGGCTCCGGCTCTTGCCAGTGATTCGATGATCAGCCGCGACCCATCGATCATTACCCTTTTTCCTTTATTTTGTTCGTGCATATACGACTCCTTTTTTGGTTAAATTCTCTATTTCATTGTCTGAAAAATCAAGCCATTCCTTCAATATTTCAGCCGTATGTTCTCCGTAATGGGGTGGGGGGGAGAGCTGCCCGCACTTCATGGGATCGGTGGTGTCAAAAGCCACCGACTTAACCCCCTGGATGTTTCTCCCGTCAGCATAATCTGCTGCCAGCATCATCTCTTCTGATTCGGGAACCTCGAAAACCTCCTTCATATTGAAGACCCCTCCGGCAGGAATGCGTTTTTCGGAAAGCAACTGTAAAACTTCTTCTCTGCTGTATTGGGAGATGTGATCCTGGATGATGGCGTTGATCTCCTTTTTATTCTTAACCCGGCTCTGGTTTTTGGCAAACCGATCGTCTTCGGCAAGTTCAGGACGTCCGAGGGCCTTTATCAGTTCCTTGTATTGCTTGTCAGTACCAGCAGCCAGAACAATCTCTTTTTGATCTTTCGTTCTGTAAATGGTACCATAGGG
>SKVW01000226.1 GCA_007129255.1 Bacteroidales bacterium | reverse complement strand
TGCCAGCCGGCAGGGCATAAACCCCTTGTATCCATAACGGCATGCCAGTTATACAGTTTTCCGTATATGGTATGATTGTCTTCATCGTTGTTGTATATGGAATAAGCACCCTGGGTGGTGAACTCCCACTGGGTATCATTAAGCCCGGTAACCAGGTCATCCCCATTATTGTATTTAGAGGTTCTCAGGTTTTCTGCCATCCACCATTGTTCTCCAATTTTTACGGTTTCATATACATTTCCTTCCACATCGGTTACGGTGCCGGTTTCACCATTTCCGTTATCATTGCTGGAAATGTCTGTCCAGGAAGGAGTTCCGTCAACGATGGACAGCACCTGTCCTTCCTCTCCCAATGGAATACTTATCCAGGCATTGCCGTCAAAATAAACAAGATCCCCTTCCGAAGGGTTTTCAACTTCAATAAATTGATCAATATCCGGAGTGTTTTCCAGGTCTTCGTAATTACCGCTGAATGCATCTGCCGATGTGCTGGCATGCAAAGCAAAAGGCACACTCAACAGCTGCGTGGTTCCCATAACTTCCCCGTTAAGGGAAACCTGAATATAAAAGGCCTCTTCACCCCACTCAATATCCTCAAGGGAGCTATATGATCCAACCTGAAGATTTACCAAACCAAAAGTGTTGGTCTGGGTATGATGGGTTTCGGAAAAAACTTCCTGACCGTCCATGCTGCCATAGAGAATGGAAATTTCAAGGGTTACCTCTTCAGAAGCAATTACCTGACCAGAGTGGTCTCTTAATACAGCCTGGTAATTAAAGCTTAAGGGAGCCTGAGCCAACACACTGCATACCAGCAGCATGGGCAAAACAAACAGTAAAAACTTTTTCATTGGTTATTTTTAAGGAAGATTATTGCTTAACAATTTTAAAGGTTTTAACCGGCCGGCCACTAATTAAAACCCTCAGAAAATAGATACCGGGCTCCATGGCGCTGAATGAAATTTCCTTGCTGGTGTCTTTCAGGTCGCCACTAGAAAAGTGTCGTCCGCTAAGATCATACAACTCAAAACCGGCCTTTTCAGGAACCTCCCCGTTAAGGCTTAAGGTAAGGTAGTCGCTGGTAGGATTGGGATATGCCGATAATCCAAAATCCAGGTCGGCAATTTCTTCCACCGTGGTGACAATTAAACTGGATTGCTGAAATCCCTGGGTAAGGATAAAGTCATCAGCAACAAAAGTTTCGATTACGGTTTCACCCAAAGACCAACTAATGGACAAATCTCCGTTTTCATGGTAGCTCCCTGAAGAAACAACGGCTTCCTGGGCATGCAGGGTAAGGGAAGCAAACCCGGCCGCAATAAAAAGAGTAAAGATTAATTCTTTCATAAAACTATCGTTTGCCTGAGAATTAAGGTATGTAAATTTTACCTTACGAAAATAATTAAAAAATTGAAGGAAGCCCCAGGCTTTTTAAAGCAATTGACGCCAAAAAAATCAAAAAATCTTATTCTGACCAAAATCCGGAACCAAAAACCAATGCACCATTGTTGATTTTTTCTAAAAATCTCCCCAAAAAGTTGTATGTTCGCACGTTAATTATCATTCACCAAAAAAAACCAAACACCATGACTAAAAATTTTTTTGTATTGCTTATTTCTTTGCTGGTCATTTCTGCCTGTGCCCCGGCTCCCGACAGGGCTGAAGAGCGGGCAGAGGAAGCCGAAAGGACAGAGCTGACCCCGGAAAAACGGGCTTTTATGGATAACCTGATCAGCTTGTGCGGAAACAGCTACCCTGGAGAAGAAACCTATATGGCAGAAGGCAGGGAAAGCTGGGCCCATATGGACTTTGTGATGCATGTTATCGTTTGTGAGGAAGACAGGGTACATATCCCGTTTCACCTGGACGATGATGAGTCCCGCACCTGGTTGTTCCTGGTAGAAAATGGACGCCTTCGTTTCCGCCATGACCATCGCTATCCCGATGGAACACCTGAAGAACGAACCCTTTATGGGGGATATGCCGATAGCACCGGCACAGCCTTTAGTCAGCATTTTCCCGCCGATGAATATACCATCGAACTGCTGGAAGATACCCTTAACCGCCAATGGAACATTGTTATGGACCAGGACATGACCAATTTCTCCTATCAATTGCAATATCACGGAGAAATTGTATTCCAGGCTGATTTTGACCTGACAAGTCCGCTTTAAAAAAATTTCGTTAATCAAAAGAGGGTGTTTCAAAAGTTTGAAACACCCTCTTTCTATTTATACTCCTATCCGGGAAGTTGTCCCAATATTCTTTTCTCAGGAGTTTAATTTTTCTTTTAATATAGCCTCTTTTTTTATCCTTGTATTGACAAAAGTTTAGCAGTCTACATTGGATTGATAACTCCCCCATGCCAGTAAAAAGCCCTTGTCTATTGGTGAAAGGTGATTTTTCTTCATAAATAAGATGGCAAATAAACCGATATTTTATTACCTTTAAAACAGTGAAACCGGAAAAAAGAAAGACCAATGAAAAATTTCAGAAGATTTGCTACCCCCCTGCTTGTTTTGCTCCTGGCAGTTTTTCTTCAAAACGGAGTGCAGTACCTGGAGACTGTTCCTGAAAATTTACAGCGGTTCCTGGAGAGATCCGGCGCCGTGTTGTTTATTGTTGCGATCGCATGGGGGGCGATCGCTTTTATCAGGATCAGTAAGCTAAGGATGCTGGCAAAATATGATATTTCCCAGGCCGACAACCTGCATTCAAGGAAGCTTTATACCCAATACAATGTCCTGGAAAAGATCGTGGTGTTCATAATAATCATTATAGCCATCGGTTTTACCCTTATGCTTTTTGAAGGGGTTCGGAATATTGGGGTCAGCCTTTTTGCTTCGGCCGGTATTGCAGGATTGATCATTGGTTTGGCTGCCCAGAAAGCCCTGGGTACCATCCTTGCCGGGTTTCAGATTGCCATTACCCAGCCCATACGCCTGGATGATGTGGTGATCGTGGAAAACGAATGGGGATGGATAGAAGAGATCAACCTTACTTATGTTGTGGTGCGTATATGGGATAAAAGAAGGCTGGTGATTCCTACCACCTACTTTCTTGAACGGCCTTTTCAAAACTGGACCCGCACATCAGCCGATATTCTGGGCACTGTATTTATCTATACCGATTATACCGCTCCCCTTGAGCCTATCAGAAAAGAACTGACGCGCCTGCTGGAATCCAGTCCCCACTGGGACAAAAAAGTTAATGTACTGCAGGTTACCGATGCCAAAGAACACACCCTGGAAATCCGCGCCCTGATGAGTGCCGAAAGCTCTCCCAAAGCCTGGGATCTTAGGGTGTACATCCGGGAAAAGCTCATTGAATTTATTCAAAGAGAACATCCCCAATGCCTGCCAAAAACAAGGGTGGCCCTGCATCCGGAATCTAAAAATTAAAAACCAGGCCTGCAATTAAACAAGCCTGGGAAGGGTATAAATGATTTCCTGAGGAGTTTTTCAGGATTCTTTCAACATTTCAAGAAGCTTAATGGCATCCTGCTGCTTTTTTAATACATATTTAGCTTGTGTTTGGATTTGTCCTACCTTAAATGAATAACCGCACTCAGGAAGGGTCTGGAACAATAACTCATCAGACCAGCCTGCTCCAATGGCCAACACATAATCGTATTTCTTTTTTGACAGCCAGTAGGTTGCGAGCTCCCCTTTGTTGATCCCGGAATTGGCCACTTCAATCACTTTATAACCTTGCATTACCTGCACGTTTATGTTTTCGGTAATGGATACCAGGTGGTCATTGACCTCCCTGGCAAGGAAATCCGCCTGTTCAACATCGGCTTTAAAAAAATTCCAGGTAACAGAGTATTCTTTTTCTTCAATGTATGAGCCCGGCAGGCGGTCGGTATACATTTCAAGAATGTCCATTACATCTTGCTTCCAATCTGCTGATAAAGGTTTAAAAAGTTCCCAGGCGGGATTGGTCCCGCTACGAAGCCAGGCTCCATGCTCGGCAGTGAGGCCTACCGGAAGTTTACCCAACCATTTATCCAGATCATTCCTGCTCCTGCCACTCAAAATGACCAGGTCGGTATTTTCTTTTCCCTGTAATTCCTCAAGCAAATTCAATAAATTTTCTCCAGGTTCTGCAATGGCAGGATCTTCCTGATAAGGAACAAGTGTACCGTCGTAATTCACGATAATGATCCTGTTTTTGGCTTTTTTAAAATCTTTTACAAGGTTGTCAGCAATTTCAGGAGTATATTTTTTCTTTTTGCTGGTTTCCTGAGAGTCTTTTCTTATATTAACCAGGGTATTTACAAAGTCATCGGCCCAGCGAAAAACATTGTATCGCTTCAGGCGTTTTTGCATGAGTTCGTTTCGCTTGATTTGCTCCTCTTCTGGCATCTCAAGGGCTCCTTTGATGGCATTGGCAATGGCACCCCTGCTGTTGGGGTTAATAATAATTGCCTCACCAAGCTCCTTGGCCGCGCCGGTAAATTCGCTCAGGATCAGCATACCTTTTTTGTCGGTAAGGGAAGCAACATATTCTTTGGCAACCAGGTTCATTCCATCCCTTAAGGGTGTAAGCAAAGCCACATTGCTGTTGCGGTACTGTGCAATCAGCTCCGAATGTGGAAGCGAAGTGTACTGATAAACCACCGGGGTCCAGCGAATGTTACCAAAGGCACCGTTGATCATACCTACCAGTTCGTCCAGCCTTCTCTTCAGGGCAAAATAGGAAGAAACCTTGGTACGTGAGGGTACCACGATCATATTCAGAAATACCTTTTCATGCCATTGCGGGTTTTCTTTCAGGAAGATCTCAAACCCTTGCAGACGCCTGGCTATCCCTTTGGAGTAGTCCAGACGGTCTACCGAAAGAACCATTTTCATCTCCTCAGCACCGGGTTTCCGGGGTGCTTTTTCACAGACTTTCATCCCATTGAACTTTTCAAAATCGATGCCCATGGGAAAGGTATCCACTTTGGCCGCCCGGTCGGGTAAGGTGATCTGCCCCATATGGTTTTCCACGCCCAGCAAACGGCGTACACTGGTCAGGTAGTATTGGGAGTAGTCGTGGGTATGAAACCCCACCAGGTCGGCCCCCAACAAGCCCTCTAATATCTGATTGCGGCCGTCTCCGGGAAGGGTGCGGTACATTTCATAGGAGGGGAAAGGTATATGCAGGAAAAAGCCGATGGGGTTGGAAACAGCTTCCCGCAACATGCCCGGAAGCAACATCAAATGATAGTCGTGTACCCATATGATATCATCCGGTTCTATGATTTTCAACAATTCATCCCTGAAGATCTCATTGAGTTTTTTGTATTCACTCCAATAATAATTGCGAAATTTGGCATAGGTAGGAAAATAATGGAACAAAGGCCAGATGGTCTTGTTGCAAAAACCAAAGTAAACCTTGTCCATCAATTCCTGGGAAAGAAAAACCGGGGCGGCATTAAATTTTTCAAGAATTTTGCCCCGGATCAAATCCTCATCTTTTTTGGGGATATCCATTCCCGGCCATCCCATCCACAGATAGTCATTCAGGTCAGATTCGGATTTTTCAATGGATTTCAGAAAATCACTCAATCCGGAAACCAGGCCCCCGGCACCCTTAGCCAGTTGGTAATCCCCGTTTTTATGGGAAACCACTACCGGCATGCGGTTAGATACAATAATCAATCTCATAGCTAGCTGATGTTTTATAATTTAAATTCTTTTTTATCATTGGTTTCAAATCGATATTTACGGCCTTTGATGCCAATTTGAACCGGATCGGCCCATCCTTTATCAAATTCCACTTTAATTTTTGTATGATCTATGAATAACCTGATCCAATGGCTGCGGTATCGTAAATGGAAAGACATGGACTTTATATCATCAGGAAGGCGGGGATTTAACCAAAGGACATCATCGCGGATCTCCAGTCCTGAATAACAGCGTTGCACCAGATCAAGAGTTCCCGCCATAGCCCCAAGATGAATTCCTTCATGGGTGGTACCGCCCTGTATATCTTTGAAATCACTCATCAATGCAGATTTAAAGCTTTGCCAGGAAAGATTACGATGTGAGCGGGCATAGACCCAGGCATGAATTACCTGGCTGAGGGTTGACCCATGAGAAGTGCGCTGATAATAGTATTCAATATTTTCGGGGATCATTTCGGACTTAAAGTCATAGTCCAGGTTTTTAAAGATGGCATCCAGTTCCTCAAAAGAAAACAGGTAAAACAGCATCAATACATCTGCCTGTTTGCTGGCTTTATAATTGTTGGCAGAATCATCTTCGCTTTCAAGGATGCGATCCAGGCGCATGGATTCCCCGTATTTTTCTGTATAGTGATCCCAGTCCAATTCTTTCAGCTCATCATAACCTTCAAATTGCATAATGATATTGTCCTTAAAAGGAATAAACATCTTGCGGGTCATGTCATTCCATTTTTCAATATCCTGCTCTGTGATGCCAATTTTTTCTTTAAGTTCTTCGCAACAGGATTCATCCAGAACATCAAGCATATTTAATGCCCGTTGGATCACCCATACTGCCATAAAGTTGGTGTAAGCGTTGTTATTCAATCCGGCTTCCTCCCTGTTGGGATAATGGGTGTGGTATTCATCAGGTCCCACCACTTTATGGATTTCGTAGCGGCCGCTTTTGGGATTAAACTGGGCAATGCTGGACCAGAATAAGGCAGTGGAAGCAATGATTTCAGATCCGTGGCTTACCAGGAAATCCATATCACCGGTACTTTGATAGTAATGCCAGACATTATAAGGAATGGCAGCGTTGATGTGGTATTGAAGATGGGTGACGTCCGGCAGCCATCTGCCTGACTTAGGATTCAGGTGAATTTTCTGGGTTTCTTCCCGGCCGTTGCTGCCACTTTGCCAGGGAAACAAGGCACCCCTGAATCCTTCCTTTTTGGCCGCGTGATAGGCTTCTTTCAGCCTTCGGTATCGATACATCAGCAGGGAACGCGACAACTGCGGGTGGTGAAGGTCAATAAATGGCTGAATATACAGTTCATCCCAGAATATATGGCCGCGGTAAGCCTCACCATGCCAGCCCCTGGCAGGAATACCAACATCATAATCGATGCTGTTATTGGATACCGTTTGATAAAGATGAAAAATATGCAGGCGGATCACCAGCTGATCGATGGGTTCGGAATCAACCACCATATCATTAAACTTCCAGATCTGTGACCAGGCCAGCTTTTGCCTTTCTTCGAGTTCGGGAAAGCTGCCCATGCGTTCCAGTGTATTTATGGCTTCGGTCAGCGGATCGCTGATAGCAAAATCCTTGTTGGAATAAAAAGCCACCATTTTTTCAATTTTTACAGGCTGCAGCTTGCTACATTCAACCTTAAAGTCACTCCCGATAAACCCTTTCTGATCCACAAGGCTATGGGGTAATTTTAAATCTTTATCGTTTATATAGATCCGGGTAAGGGCTGCCTGGGTTACCCGGATTTTGGATTGCTTGCTGCGTGCCTTAAGAAATATCCGGTTATAGTCCAACTCTCCTTTATCCATAACCTCCATATGGTCCTGGTTCAAATCGCGATAGCGGGCGACGTTGTTGTTTATGATATCCCCGTCAATTCCCGAACGCAGGGTCATCGTCCCTGACCAGTTATGCGGGATGAGCGTCCAGACAATGCCGGCAATGTGGGGGTCCTCCATGCCCACAATCCTTCGGCTCAAAATGGAGGTCTCATTGTTGTCTTTGTCGCAAAACCGGATTTTTCTTTCAAGGATACCCTTTTTGATATACAGGGTGGTGATGAATTCCTTAATTTCAACATCATTCAGGCTGAGCCATTTGCCGTTACCAATCCGGAAAGTCAGGTAAAGCCAGTTGGGCCAGTTGACCAGATCTTCATTTTCTATAACTTTGCCTTGTATTTCGGATTTGCGCCGGTTGTAGCCTCCGGCCAGGTAAGTTCCCGGATAATTGTAATCGTTGTCTTTTTCAAATTCAAGGGCCCCGCGGGTAGCAAAAAAACCGTTGCCCAATGTACATAACGCTTCCTGCAATGGATGCTCTCCTGCATCCCATCCTTCATATTCAACTTTCCACATGTCATTCATAAACTCTTGTTCTTTTTGTTAAAAAACTTTTTGCTCTCTCAATACAACAATTTGTAATTATTCGGCAATAGTTATTGCCTGGAGTAAATGTCAATCATTTTCTTAAAAAACGCCCCAACCTGGAATACGTTTTTCAGGGCATACCGGGCGGCGGTTTCCTGCCCCCGGTTCTCCACGATTATACCGATGCCTTTGTCTTTTAAGGCCTCAAATCCGTCTTCATCGGTTACATCATCCCCGATAAAAACCGGAATGTTCTCCTTTTCAGAAACACCCAGGGCCTCCAATACCCATAATACAGCCTTTCCTTTGTGCCAGTCCACATCGGGTTTAATCTCCACAATTTTTTTTCCTTCTCCTTTTTTAAACCCTTTATATTTTTTGAGCATTTTTTCCGTCAGTTCAAACACAAAAGGAACATCCTCTTCCGAAGCATTCCGGTAATGAAGTCCTATGGCATATCGTTTCCGGTCCAGCTGCACGCCTTCAGCCTTTCCTTCCAGTTCTTCTTCAAGTTCTTTTTCTATTTTATCCAGTTCAACGACGATCTCCTCTGATTTTTCATGTTCCTTATACAACCCATCAGGGCCGGTAATAATGAAACCATGGCTTCCGGCATAGATCAGGTTGTCCAGTCGGATCATGTTTTCCACATCTTCTTTGTCACGGCCCGTAACCACGGCAACCGTGAACACTTCTGCCAGTTGCCGGAGGATTTTCCGCATCTCATCGGAGATTACGGCATCTTCCGGACGGCTGACAATGGGGGTCAGGGTGCCATCATAATCCAGGAAAAAGACTGGTTTTTTTTCTTTTAGCCGGTCAAACAAGTCACTATCTTTGGAAAAAACAAGGGGTACGTTGGCACTGAAAAAGGCTTGAACGTCAGGATTATCGAACAGTTTAAAATCTTCGAAATTATCAATGATCAGATCTGCCCCGTTTTCTTTCAATGCTTCGGCATTTTCAAACCGGTTCAGACCCACCACCAGGCCAAAAAAGCCCCGTTGACCTGCCTGCACACCGGAAATGGCATCTTCAAAAACCACGGCATTTTCAGGAGAAACCCCAAGTTCTTCGGCTGCTTCTACAAAAATATCCGGATCGGGTTTTCCATTCAATCCTCTTTCCTCCGAAACCGCTCCATCAACCCTGGCATCAAACAGATGGGCAATTCCGGCATGTTCTATGATCTTTTTACAATTTTTGCTGGAGGAAACCACGGCAGTTT